>NZ_JBYTBS010000001.1:0-370561 GCF_058789495.1 Paenibacillus sp. FW126-R14
GGTATATTCTATAATCTGTTAAATAGTAATTTAAAGCGCTTACGTTATATAATTTTTTTAGAGAGGAGGTAAGATTTAGAAAAAAGAATACGGTAATACTCAAGTAGTATGTAGGTGCGTTATGACAAAAAAATTTGGGAGGAAGATTATGCTAAATTTTAAAAAGAATTTCTTGACGTTAGTTCTTGCAGCTACAGTAGGTTGCACCAGTATCCTTGCATCAACCGCAAGCGCAGCGACAGATTATTGGCAAAATTGGACGGATGGTGGCGGAACTGTAAATGCCGTTAATGGATCAAATGGGAATTATAGTGTTAATTGGTCCAATTCGGGCAATTTTGTTGTCGGTAAAGGCTGGAATACGGGATCACCAACTAGGACAATCAACTACAATGCTGGCGTTTGGGCGCCGTCCGGCAATGGGTATTTGTCACTCTACGGGTGGACGAGGAACTCACTCATAGAATATTACGTCGTTGATAGCTGGGGGACATATAGACCTACTGGAACGCTTAAAGGCACCGTGACAAGTGATGGGGGCACTTATGACATCTATACGACTACGCGAACCAACGCGCCTTCTATTGACGGCACACAAACGTTCACTCAGTTCTGGAGTGTCCGCCAGTCGAAGAGAGAGACCGGTAGCAACGTCGCTATCACTTTTAGCAATCACGTTAACGCATGGAAGAGTAAAGGAATGAATCTGGGGAGTAGCTGGGCTTACCAAATATTGGCGACAGAGGGGTATCAAAGTAGTGGGAGCTCTAACGTAACGGTGTGGTAACAGCATCTATGAGAAAGCTATTCATTTTCTTTTTAATGGGAATGATGGTTGTTGTAAGTGCTTGTTCGCAAGAAAGACCTGAAAAGAATGATAACTTTGTACTCGTCAAAGGCGGGACTTTTATGAACACAAAGTCCAACTACTACGGCAAGAGTGTAAAGATATCGAACTTTTATATCGGCAAATATGAGGTAACTCAAAAAGAGTGGATTGAGGTAATGGGAAGTAATCCCTCCGGATTCAAAGGCAGCAATTTGCCGGTAGAAATGGTAAGCTGGTATGATGTTGTTGAGTACTGTAATAAAAGAAGTATAAAGGAAGGCTTAAAACCTTATTACAATATCGACAAAAATAAAATAGACCCGAATAATAAGAGTGATAATGATAATATAAAGTGGACTGTAACGATTAATGCGGAAGCAAGTGGTTACCGATTGCCGACAGAGGCAGAGTGGGAATATGCTGCAGGTGGAGGTCAAGTGAGCAAGAGTTACACGTACAGCGGAAGCGATAATGCAGAGGAAGTAGCCTGGTATTGGAAAAACGCTGGAGATCATTACTTATCAGGTGATTGGAATTGGCCTGCGATTGAAAGCAACCACAATCAAACAAAATCTGTCGGTGATAAGAAACCCAACGAGTTAGGACTTTATGATATGTCAGGTAATGTGAGGGAATGGACCTGGAACTGGTACGGAGACCTGGATAGTAATAGCGGGTCTTACCGGGTTGTGAAAGGCGGCGGTTGGATTGGCGATGTCAGTAACAGCCAGTTGTCTTTTCGAGGCAAGTTCGAGGCGAATGGTTTTGGCCCCGATCAAGGTTTTCGCGTGTGTCGCAGCCCGCTTTAACTTCTAAGGATCCATTTCGACTGGAACTGTTTTGAATCAAGCAATATCACACCCCATCACCCTGTAGCTTCTTCTGGGAGATGGGGTGTTGTTTCCGTTATACCATCTTATTTTCCCATAGTCTCGCAACATTTCAATGTGTCCTCTTGGATGCTTGCGATTGCATGACTGAAATTCGTGGGGGTAATATCTTTACTCTGTGAATTGTAAGCGTATTCTTGATACGTATAATAAATAATGTAAGCAAATAAATGATTGAACTATACAAACGTGCATCTTCATAGAGACAATAAGGGAGGATTAGAAAATGGGTAAGAAAATAAAACGTCCTGTTTTGGCCACCATGGTACCTGTTCTGGCTCTTGGATTAACGCTGGCAGGCTGCACCGACTCGAAGGATGCGGCAAGCAGCACCTCTTCGCCTAGCGGAAGCCAGACAACGCCTGCGGCAACGCAGAGCAACGCAATTAAGCCAGTCACATTGTCCATGTTCATTGACAGCCCGTATCAACAGCCGACTCCTGACAACAAGATTTATAAGATGATTAAAGATAAGACAGGTGTTAGCTTGAAAATGGAGTTTCTGGTCGGTGACCTGCAGCAGAAGCTGGGCGTCATGATTGCCGGAGGCGATTATCCAGATATTATGACAGGAAACGACAAATTAATTGCTGCGGGTGCTTTTGTACCTCTCGAGGATTTGATTGAGAAGTACGCTCCGAATTTGAAGAAGCACTATGCAAACGTGTGGAATAAGATGAAGGATCCTGCGAGCGGCCATTTATATGTGCTTCCAAATTACAATGTGTTCAGTGGTCAATTTAACGAAACCGCGTATGAAGGACCAGGCTTTTATTTGCAAAAGGATGTACTGAAGGAAATGGGCTATCCAACGCCTAAAACATTGGACGAGTACTTTGATATCATTGCCAAATATAAAGCGAAGCACCCCGATATGATCGGCTTTGAGACGCTGAACTTTGACTGGAGAAACTTCCCGCTGCTCAATCCGCCAGAGCATTTAGCTGGTTTCCCTAATGACGGCGGGGTTATCGTCGAGAATGGGAAAGCACAAATATTTGCTGACAAGGACATCGCTAAGACATATTACAAGAAGCTGAATGAGATTAATGCGCAAGGTTTGTTGGATAGGGAAGCTCTGGTGCAGAACTACGACCAGTACTTGGCGAAAATTGCGAGCGGCCGTGTCATTGGGATGTTTGACCAGCACTGGAATTTCGGAGATGGCGAACGCTCGCTGATTTCTCAAAATAAAATTGGCAGTACTTACGTTGGGTTCCCGCTCTTATACCCAGGCGCTAAAGAATACTACCGTGACCGTCCCGTGTTGAACATCAATCGCGGATACGGGATTTCAACTAAAGCGAAGGATCCTGTACAAATCATTAAATTTTTGGATTCCCTTATGACAGAGGATTGGCAAAAGACACTCCAATGGGGGATTCAAGGCGAGGATTATATGGTGAAGGATGGCAAGTTCTATCGTACTCCTGAACAACGCGCTAAAGCGGATGATAATACATGGAAGCTTGCAAATAAAGCGGAAGCGTTCTTTGCTAATTCGCCTAAAATGCAAGGGACCTATAGTGATGGAAATGCTACAGATCCGGCAACGCAGCCGCAAGAATTTTATGACAGCTTGAAGCCGCAGGATCAAGAAGTATTGAAAGCGTATAACCATAAGACGTGGGCGGAGTTTTTCAAAATGCCAGTTGAGAATCCCGTATACTACCCAGCATGGAGCATTGATTTGATCGATGGTTCGCCAGCTAAAGTGGCCAATACGAAGATGACCGACCTTGCTGTAAAATATTTGCCGAAAGCTATTTTGGCCAAACCGGAGGACTTTGAAGGTATATGGAAGGAATATGTGGATCAGATTTCCAAAAGCAACTTCAAAGCTTACGAAGATCGTATCAATGATCAAATTAACTGGCGTATTCAGAACTGGAGCAGTAAATAAAGGGATAAAATATGCAGTGGAGTGGGGGAGGCTCAGGTCTTCTCCGCTTTACTTCCTAGGAGGAAATGTCGATGGCCGTGAGCATACTGCCCAAGAAATCAAATAAAAAGCAAAAAATTGATCCGGAAATCGGCGTCGGTTTAAGCTGGAAGACGATAAAAAACCAGAAGCAGTTAATTTTGATGTCTTTTCCTATCCTGATTTATATTTTGATCTTCAATTATGTACCGATTTGGGGCTGGCTGATGGCGTTCCAAAATTATCGCCCGGCATTAAAGTTTTCCAAACAGCAGTGGGTGGGGCTGAAGCATTTTAAATTTCTGTTTCAAGATGATACGTTCTTAACGGTGCTGCGCAACACGCTTGCTATGAGTATAATCAATTTGGTTTTAGGTTTTGCAACAGCCATCCTACTGGCTCTAATGCTGAATGAGATTAAAGTTCGTTTTTTGAAGCGGTCTATTCAAACAATATCCTATCTGCCTCACTTTCTGTCGTGGATTATTGCTGCGGGTATCGTAGCGACTTCGCTATCGATTGATGATGGTATCGTTAATCAACTGTTGATGAAGCTGCACATCATTAAGGAGCCTGTGATGTGGCTTAGCGAAGGGAAGTATTTTTGGGGCATTGTGGGCTTGTCTAATGTGTGGAAAGAGGTGGGATGGAATACGATCATTTACCTCGCGGCAATCACTTCGATTGATCCATCGCTGTATGAGTCTGCAGGGATCGACGGTGCAAATCGTTACCAGAAGATCCTGTACGTCACACTGCCCGGGATCAAGTCAACTTTTATTATTCTATTAATCATGAACGTGGGGCACATCCTGGATGCAGGCTTTGAGATTCAATATCTGCTCGGTAACGGGTTAATTATCGACTGGTCGCAAACAATTGATATTTTCGTTCTTAAGTACGGTATTGCTCTAGGCAATTATTCGCTGGCAACTGCAGCAGGCATTTTCAAAACGGTTGTGAGTATAGTCCTTATTCTAATTGCAAATTCTACCGCCAAACGTCTTGGTGAAGAGCGGTTGATATAAAGGAGAGATGACGATGGGGAGATCAACCGTTAGCAGAGCCCGAATTGAGCCCATTCTGTTCCATACGATTAATGGCATCTTCATGCTCCTTCTTGCTGTAGTTACGCTCTATCCTTTCCTTCATACTTTAACGATTTCATTTAATGAAGGTAATGATGCGCTTCGTGGGGGCATTTATTTATGGCCGCGCTCCTGGTCATTGCAAAATTACAAGGCGATTTTCATTTCTGGTACGATTTACCACGCGGCTTGGATTTCCGTGGCCCGTACAATTACAATAACTGTGCTAGGTGTGTTTCTCACCTCTATGCTTGCCTATACTCTGGCGCAGCCCCAATATATTTTTCGTAAAATAATAAGTTTAATATTTGTATTAACGATGTATTTCAATGCGGGGCTTATTCCTAATTACTTTCTGATTAAAAGCTTGGGACTGTTGAACAACTTCTGGGTATATGTTTTTCCGGGGATGGTAAGTGCGTTTAATCTTATCGTCATTCGAACATATATGCGTACTCTTCCTTCAGGCTTGGTTGAGTCTGCGAAGATAGACGGAGCAGGTGATTTTACCATATTTGTACGAATTATTCTTCCGTTGTGTACGCCTGTTCTAGCGACTATAGCCTTGTTTATTGCGGTTGGCTCTTGGAATTCCTGGTTCGATACGTTCCTGTATGCATCGTCTGATTTGAAACTGAGTACCCTTCAGTACGAAATGATGAAACTGCTTGGCTCTACGATGAACAGCAACAATGATCCAGGTCTTCTGGCTGGTGCAAACACGAATCAAACGAAGGCCATGGTTACGCCTGCTTCCATACGTGCGGCGATTACAATTGTGGCGGCGGTTCCGATTCTGTTCGTATATCCTTTTCTGCAAAGGTACTTTATTGTCGGTATGAACCTTGGAAGTGTCAAAGAATAAGAGTAAGACTTAGCAAGGATGATCATAATCATTTCCCGTTTCAGCTCGCTGCTGGGACGGTTTTTCTTTATTCAAGCTCATCTTCTCCTTTATAATAGTTCATATCTACTTCCTAAAGTGAGGTGATTCCCATGTTAAGGGTTATGTTTGCCGATGACGAGCCTTACATGCTGGAGGGACTGCGGTCGATGATTGATTGGGATAAACTAGGATTTGAAGTGTGCGGGGAAGCTTCAGATGGTGAAGACGCATTAGCTTTGATGGCGTCGACCCTGCCGCATTTGGTACTGACGGATGTTCGCATGCCTGTTATAGATGGTTTGGAATTGATTGAACAAGCTTCAAGTCTGTACCCTGAAATGAAATTTATCATTTTGAGTGGGTTTGCGGATTTCGAATATGCCAAAAGAGCAATGCGGCATGGTGTGGCCAATTATTTGATGAAGCCTTTAATTGAAGATGATCTTGTAGCTGCAGTGGAAGCGGTCGCGGTTACGATTCAAGTGTGTGAAGCTAACAGCAAGTATGAAAGCGCTGCATTGGATCGCTTACGCTTGGAAACGATTTCAAAGTTGCTGCAGGGAGAAAGCAGACAGAAATGGATCGAGCAGGCGAACGCCTTAATGGATTTTCATGAACGTTCCAATTTCCGCTGCATCTTGTTAGAGCCTGATATTCCGCCTCATGTCCAATCGGATCTTATGCAGGTTATTGCAGATCGAATAAAGCTTACTCAAACGACGGTGCTTCCATTTGGCGTAGGTAAAGAGCGACATGGATTCTTGCTGGTCACAGAACCCGGGGGGCGCGGTCTTTCTTCTGCGATGATAACAGAGATCATTGACAGTGTCAGACATAACTGGGGCAGAGTGCTCTCCTTTTCGATTAGCGGTGAACACAAGGGACCGCATGCGTTAAAAGAAGCATTTCGTGAGGGGCTTATGGCCGAAATGTGCAAAATTCCTTCTGGAACTGAAGGGATTTACATCTATCAAGGAGAGTGGTCAGCGGAGACGCTGCCTGCATTTGTTGGGATGACGGAATCCATCCTAGATGCTGTAGGGAGAGGGTGTCCAGAAGCAGTGCAAGCCCGTGTACACGACTTATTCATCGCTTTTTCGAGGCAGTCTGTATCTGAATCTTGGGTGAGTGCTTATTTAGGCAACATTAAGCTTGAAATTCTTAAGACGACAGCCCAATTCGGCGGTGATCCGATGTGGGCTCCAAGTTGGTTTGCTCCCACCGTTCCAATGGATATTGGCCTCTTGGAACGCAAGGTAACACAAGAAATTGTGCAAGCTGCAGAGTGGATTGGTCTGAAGAATGGCGTAAGGCAAGATGAAGTCGTTTCCGCAGCGGGAGACTATATCAAATTGCACTATAGGGAAAAGCTGCAGCTGCAGGTTGTTGCAGAGCATTTTCGGCTGAACCCTGCGTACTTTGGCCAGAGGTTCAAGAAGCAAGTGGGTCTCACCTTTAATGAATATTTACATGTCGTACGAATTGACGAGGCCAAAAAATTACTTCGCCGTGAAGAACTGAAAATATCCGATGTCGCCGATCGTGTCGGCTACTCGGATTCCGAACAGTTCGTATCCAAGTTCAAGGCGCTTACTGGCTTGTTACCCTCTGCCTACAAGAAGGGTTAACCTACGACTGACAAGGAGAGCAAATATGAGCAAGAAGTGGAAACTGTTGCGAATTGTTAATGATATTCCCCTGAAGTTCAAGTTTCTGATCATTTACTTGATGTGTGTGCTGCTGCCGATTTTGTGCATAAACAGCTTATTTTTCTTGCAGGATAGCAAAAATACAGAACGTAGAGAGATGGATAACTTGCGGATTTCTCTGGACAGGGTCGGAAACGAAATCATGCAAATGGTGAACTCAGGGGTTGTGATTGGCAACGCTGTTTCCGCTGATCGTGTCTTTAATGAGATGCTTGAATATACGTATTCGGATAATGTTGCTTATTACGAAGAATACGACAGTTACCTCCGTGACAAATTGGGGCAATATCCGAATATTTATCCCTACATTTCTTGGATTGGCGTATACACCTCGAACCCAACGCTATCCAATGGTGGAAGCTACTTTATGCTTAAGCCCAGTGATCTGAAGAGCGAATGGTATCAGAAGATGAACGAAAAGAAAGATAAGGTGACCGTGACCTCTTATTTGGATACGAATCCCATGAATCCCGAGGAGAAATTGGTCTATGTCAGCATCATTCGGAAGCTGGACAATTTCCCTGACCTCATGAAATTCTCCAAATATCTGCGTATCGATATTCGGATGGATAAGCTGTTGGAGCTGTTCGATAAAGAGCGCAATTACTTGCTAGTCAAGCTCGTGGATGAGGAAAATCGGCTTGTTCTTGAATCGGCGGGTGCGTTTAAGGGAAGAGACCCTTTGCTCCCGACTCTGCAGGTGTCAAAGGGTTTTCAGCTGACAGGCTTGCCTGAGAATAGCTTTGTCAGTCCTCTCAGCAGCGCTAGTTATGTGCTTAACTGGCGGCTGGTTGGAATTCCGGAGGGAAGTCGAATCGCGGAGGAGAGAAGGGCGGTTATCCACTTCTTTATCTGGCTGACGCTCATTAGTACGATCATTCCGACGATATTGATTTACATCATTATGCACTCTTTCAATTTCCGGGTAAGAAAGCTCTCTAAACATATGCAGTTGGTGAAAAACGAGAGGTTTGAATCCATTACGATGTATGAAGGGAAAGATGAGATCGGTCATCTTCTTCACAGCTTTAATTTAATGACGGAAAAAATTCGCAATTTAATTAACGACGTGTACAAACTCGAAATTCAAAAGAAAGATTTGGAGCTAGAACGCATACAGGCCGAGCTGAATTATTTGCAAAGCCAGGTAGATCCTCATTTTCTGTTCAATACGTTAAATGCGATTCTTGTCGTATGCAAGAAATATCGCTATGAGCATGTGATAGAAATTATTCAAAACCTGTCCCAGATTCTGAGAAGGCTGCTAAGCTGGAAGGAGGATTTGGTGACGGTAGAAGAAGAGCTAAGCTTCACTGATATGTACCTCCAGATCGAGAAGTTCAGATTCCAAGATCGGTTTCACTATGAATTATCCGTTGACGAATCTGTTCTATCGTATCGAATCCCGAAAATGAGCATCCAATCGCTCGTAGAGAATTCTTGCAAGCATGGGCTTCAATCGGTGAAAGGGAACCGCAGAATTCGGATATCCGTAGAAAGAGCAGGGACGAATATGCTCATGAAGGTCGAAGATAACGGAATCGGTATGAACAGCGCGAAACTGGATGAAATTGTTCAGAGTCTGTATAAGGGAGAAGACAATGGCAAGAACATCGGACTTCGCAATGTGTACCGCCGTTTAAATCTGTTTTATGCTGAACGTTCTTTGTTCCAAATTGAAAGCATCCCCTTCGAGAAAACGAGCGTTACCATACAGATTCCTTTGAGTCTTATTAGGAAACAGGAGGAGACTGTCGGACATGTATAAGGTTATCTTGGTGGATGACGAGCCTTTCGCATTGGAAGGCATAAAACTCATGGTCGAATGGGAAGAACTTGGCTTTGAAATCGTGGAAATGTGCGAGAACGGTGAAGAGGCCTTAGCCTGCATTGAAGCCTGTAAACCCGATCTGGTAGTGACAGATATTCGGATGCCGGGAATTGACGGATTGGAATTGATCGATCGGGTGCAAAAGGCAGGCAACGATCCGGTATTCATCATTTTAAGCGGCTACAATGACTTCGAATATGCACGCTCCGCCCTGAGGTTTGGGGTAAAGCATTATTTGCTTAAACCGGCGTTGGATAGGGAATGGGAGACTGTCATTCAATTCGTTATTGGGGAGCTGCAGCATCGAGAACAGCAAAGGGTACGCCAAGACCTCGTTGCCGATCGTCTAATACCGACTTTGCTTGCTCAGATGCTTCGGGGGGAAATATCGGCAACGGACGGGAACGTAGGCGAGATATTAGATCCCTTGGCACAAGGGGATCATGGCTGGAGGTATATTCACGTCGAATGGCTTAGCGGCTCAAAACAGGAGCTGGATGCCCGTTACTTCCTCTCGCGAAAAGCTCATGCCATCGATTTGCTTGGGAGTCAGGACGGTCTTGTTATGGAATCATTCCCTGAGATCGAGGAATGGGCCGGGCAGGTTTACGAAGACTTACACGAGCAAGGCATCGAATGCTGTCTTTCGATAGGACCACGGGTGGACTCGCTCCGTCAAATAGAAGATTCGTATGCAGGTGCTCTAGAAACATCCGTGCATCATTTCTTTCATATATCCGGTGGGCCACTCGGCTACGATAAGGTTCATCACAAGGAAATCAGCTATGATCTTAATGCGGTTTCTATGGTAGATGACATTCAAAGTGCGATCGAGGCGCTTCAGGATAAGCAGGTTGAGAACCTGATTAAGCAAATGTTTGTGATGCTGTCAGCTAACAAAACGGCCCGGGAAGTCGTTCATTTGCTTGTTATACGCATTGTTTTGAAGAGCGCTGCTGTCATGCGGGAGATGGGGATCGACTCGGAGGCGCTGCCTCGGGTTCGTGATTTTTTGAGAAGGGAGCATCGTACCCTGAAGGAAGTGGAGGAATCCCTGCAGGCGTATGTGCAGCAGTATATGAGCCAGTTGAAGCAGCATAAAGAGAAATTCTCCGGTCATCCCCTTCGAGTTATTGAGCGTTTTATCCAGGAGCATTATCGGGAAACGCTGACGATTAAAGAGATCGGAGAACGATTCTTCATGAACCCGGTTTATTTAGGCCAAGCGTTTATGAAGAGGAACGGCGTAGGCATCATTGAGTATATCCATGACCTGCGTATTAACGCGGCGAAGCGTATGCTATGCGAAACGGATGAGACGATTCGTCTGATTGCGGAGCAGACCGGATACGTTCACTATCATCATTTCCTCAAGGAGTTTGAAAAACGTGTGTCAGAGAAGCCTGCTGTGTTTAGACAATTAAGCAAAGCCTGATGGACGTTTTCAATTCAGCGAATTGGCGATGAATCGGAAAGGATAAAGGACGTGTATTTCTTTTCTAAGAAATGCACGTCTATTTGCTATGAGTACGACTGGAAACAACGTACACAATCTTAAAGGATTTTAAGAATAGGGGGTAGAGATCTTTAATCTGTGAATGGTAAGTGTATTCAGATTCTATATCATATAACATAGATGGCTTGTTTAAATAGGGTATGATGAGGAGGTTTGCCAATCTATGAACAACAAGGTACCGAACTTGCACGAGGCTTATAATGGCATATTCAGAATCGGGGCTGCTGTTAGCACGAAGACCATCCGGTCCGATGGGGATTTCATCGCCCGGCATTACAACAGCATTACCGCGGAGAACCAGATGAAGTTCGAGGAGATTCATCCCGAGGAAGAGCGGTATGCGTTTGAGGCGGCGGATGAAATAATGGATTTTGCCTTGCGAAACGGAATGGCCGTTCGGGGGCATACGATGGTCTGGCATAATCAGACCTCCGATTGGGTGTTTGAAAGCCCTTCTGGCGGTCCTGCCGACAAAGATCTGGTTCTCTTGCGGATGCAGGAGCATATCCGTACGATTGCCAGTCGTTATAAGGGCAAGGTTTATGCGTGGGACGTGGTTAATGAAGCAATCGAAGACAAGGCGGACCTGGTGATGCGAAGTACCAAATGGCTGGAAACTCTCGGGGAGGATTATATCCGGCATGCCTTCGAGGCGGCACATGAAGCTGATTCGAATGCACTTCTATTCTATAACGACTACAACGAGACAGAGCCGGTCAAGCGGGATAAGATTTATAACCTTGTACGTTCATTGAAGAAGAAGGGGGTTCCTATCCATGGAATCGGCATGCAGGGGCATTGGAACATCTATGGTCCCACTTTGGATGAAATTCGGCAAGCGATTGAGCTTTACGCATCTCTCGATCTGCAGCTTCACATCACCGAGTTGGATATCTCCATGTTCCAATTTGAGGACAGACGGACCGATCTGACAGCGCCCACCGTGCAAATGGTCGAGCTGCAGCAGCGACGGTACGAGGAAATCTTCAGGCTTTTTAAGGAATATCGGGATGTTATTACGTCGGTAACGTTCTGGGGAGCTGCTGACAATTATACTTGGTTGGACAACTTTCCGGTTCGCGGTCGAAAGAATTGGCCGTTTCTATTCGATGGGGATCTTCAGCCTAAGCAGGCATTTTGGCGTGTAATCCGGGAGGCAAAGTGATCCCAAACGGTCCATGACGGCTGTGGTGACAAGTCTCAAACCGTGAAGTCGGTGCGCACGCTGGCTATTCTGCTCCATAATTGAGGGGGGATTATTCTTTATTTTGAGTATGGGAAGCCAATGACCTAAGTTGTAGAATGAAATGGAATAATATTGTAAGCGATTGCAGAATGAGGAGGATGAGGATGCTTGTGAGAAAAAAAATGAATGTATGGATGGCAATCGTGCTGCTGTTCGGGTTGATCGCCCCCCAGCTTCTAGTTTCTTTGGCATCGGCTGCCGGCAATACGGTCGTTTTGTCCCAAAGTTTTGAAGACGGTCAAACTGGCGGTTGGGTTAAGGCATCCTGGATGGGAGACGGGACCATTGCCGTGACGTCAGCAGCAGCCTCTGACGGCTCCAAATCCTTGGCAATGACGAACCGTGCTGCAAGCAACAGCAGCCCGTTGCTGGGTTTGACTTCGTATACGCAAGCCGGCCATACGTACGATTTGTCACTGAAGCTTAAAGTCGGGACAGGAACCGATAGTTTTCATATCGCATCTAATGTCGATGCCGCCTCGCTGACCAACAAATATCCTTGGCTGGTGGGAAATAAATCGGTTAACTCCACCGATTGGACCCTTTTTGAACTGAAGGGATACGAGCTTCCAGGCGATACGAAAGGGTTCAAAATATGGGTGGAGTCGGATTCAGCTTCCACTACTACGGAAGACCTCTATATCGATGAAGTTCAGCTAACGGACGTCACGCCGGCTGCACCGGCTGATCCGGGAGCCGTTGACCAAACTGGAATCCAATCTTCCTTTGAGGACGGGCAAGGAAATTGGGTGCGCCGAAACGGTTCCGGCAATATTGATATATCGACGGCAGACAACCACACCACAGGCGGCTCTAAGAGCTTGCTGACCACGGTATCAGAGCAATATGACGGGCCGTTGCTGAACGTCCTTGGTAAGATGTCCAAAGGCTACAAGTACAATTTGTCCGCATGGGTAAAGATGGCTCCGGGACAAGCTCCTACCGTATTGCGGCTCTCTGTGCAAAGCGGCGATAGTAGTTTTGCTAATGTTTCGTCTAACGCGACGGTAACACCCGACGCTTGGGTAAAGTTGACTGGCACATTTACATTAACAAGCACTCCGACTGTTTTGAATGCATACGTGGAAACAGCTGACAAGTTGACCGGTGCAAGATCTTTCTATTTGGACGATTTCGAATTGTCCTATGTCGGTCAAGTATCCGGGCCGAAGCCAATTCAGACGGATATCGATGCTTTGAAGGACATCTATGCGGACAACTTCAAAGTTGGTGCGGCGGTGACGGGAGATCAGCTTACTTCGGATGTTCACAAGCTTCTGGATTATCACTACAGCTCCCTCGTAGCTGAGAATGCCACAAAGCCGGGTTCTCTGGAACCGGCAGAAGGGCAATGGAACTGGACGGAAGCAGACAAAATCGCACAATATGCCAAGGCTCACGCTATGAATTTCCGGCTGCATACCCTTGCTTGGCATTCGCAAGCAGCGGAATGGATGTTTAAGGATGCGCAGGGCCAGCCGCTAGCAGCTACACTAGAGAATAAACAGTTGGTGCTTGACCGACTGACAGTTTATATCCAAACCGTAGCGCGTCACTTTCATGCTATGGACGTGCCGATCAATGCCATCGACGTCGTAAACGAAGTCATTGACCCGGGGCAGCCAGACGGCATGCGGAAGAGCGAGTGGTATCATCTGACCGGCTTGGACTTCATTCGTACAGCCTTTAAAGTTGCCCGGCAAGAGCTGCCGAACGCAAAGCTGTATATCAACGATTACAGTACGCAGGATCCAGTTAAACGCGATTTCTTGTTCAATTTGGTGACGAAACTGAAAGGCGAGGGAATTCCGATTGACGGTGTTGGTCACCAAACGCACATCAATGTAAGCGGTCCCTCTATTGATCAAATTTCCGCATCCATCCGGAAATTCGGCGAAGCCGGATTCGACAACCAGGTGACGGAGCTTGACGTTTCGGTTTATACCGACAGCAGTTCCACCAGCTATGATGATTCCATCCTTGTGAAACAAGGCTACCGTTATAAGCAATTGTTCCAAGAGCTTGTTCGTCTGGACAATGAGGGTAAAAATGCCGCCCCGAACACCCCGGCCTATCATCCTGACGGATGGATCAGCAATGTTACGTTATGGGGGATTGCAGACGATCATACCTGGCTTGATAACCAAGGGGCAACGCGTAAAGATGCTCCTTTCCCGTTCGACGTGCAGTATCAGGCCAAATATGCTTATTGGGGTATGATTGAGGCGGTAAAGACGCTGACGCCATCCCACCTTCCCATAACCTCACAGACGGCAAATACAGCGAAAGGTACACCGGCTAATGCTTCGGCTCCGGTTTGGAACACGGTTCCGGCATTGAAAACACAACAATTAGGTATCCTTCGGGCTGAAGTGAAAACCTTGTGGGATGAACAAAATCTGTATGCCCGCGTTGCGGTCAAAGACATTACCAATACCGCAACGGATAAAATCGAGCTCTTCGTGGATGACAATGGAATCAAGAAATTTACTTTTCCACGTAATGACGCTCAAATTACGAACAGTACAGATGGTTATGTACTTCAAGCAACTATCCCGTTGGCAGGTACCTTAGGCAAGCAGCTGAGGTTTGATGTCAGAGTGACCGACATGGGGATGAATGACGGTACGGAGCATGGCAGCAACGGTGTCATCGTTTCCTGGAGCGATCCTAGGAACGTCCAGGACAACGATAGTCTTGGTTACGGGGTCTTGACTTATATCGATGCTACCAAAGTGGCAAAAGCTCTTTATGGCACCCCCGTTATTGACGGTGAAATGGACAGCATGTGGGCAAACGCTCCGGTTTATATGACCGATGTAATGGTAGAGCAGCGTAATAACGCAATCGCCAAAGCTCAATTCCGCACGATGTGGGATGAGCATAACCTTTATGTCTATGCCGTCGTGAAGGACAGCGTATTGAACGATGCCAACATCAACGCATGGGAGCAGGATTCGGTGGAAATTTTCGTTGACCAGAACAATGGAAAATCGGAGACCTACCAAGATGACGACGGTCAGTACCGGATCAACTTCAAGAACGTAAAGACGGTCGGCGGCCATGCGAAGCAAAATAACTATACATCGGCTACCAAAAAAATCGATGGAGGCTACGTCGTAGAAGCAGCCATCGCGCTGGATACGATCACGCCTACTGCAGGGAACATGATCGGATTCGACCTTCAAGTCAACAATGCTCAGGACCGTGGAAGCCGGGAG
The DNA here is from genome assembly GCF_058789495.1 of Paenibacillus sp. FW126-R14. Lineage (NCBI taxonomy): Bacteria > Bacillati > Bacillota > Bacilli > Caryophanales > Paenibacillaceae > Paenibacillus > Paenibacillus sp. FW126-R14. The sequence continues at coordinate 15,138 of NZ_JBYTBS010000001.1, forward strand.
AGCGTCTTTACTTGGAACGACCCGACGGGTCAAACCTATCAGAATACCTCGAGATTTGGAGTTCTGACGCTTGAGCCGAAGCCTGCACCGCCTCAGAGCGGCACTACCTCGTCCTCCACTGCCACGACCTCCATACCGGATGGGTCCGTTAAAGTGGAAGACCAGAAGGGCGGCAAGGTGGAACAAAATGGGGTGACCCTTGTTTCGCCGCCGGGAGCCATGGGCAAAGACTTTATCGTGGTCGTTAAAAAGGTGAGTGATTCCTCAAAGCTGAATACCGACCCGAAATTGAAGCTGGCCGGAGATGTGTACGAGATTACCAAAGACGCAGCAGGAGCGTTCCAGAAACCAGTCACGATTACCCTTCCGTTCAACACTAGCTTGTTGGATGATGAGCTTGAGCCGGCACTGTACTGGTACAATGAAGAAATTGGCAAGTGGGTTAAACTGGACGATATTAGAATCGACCTGATGAAAGGCACCGTTTCCGGCAGTGTAAGGCACTTCACCAAATTTGCGGTATTGGCAGCAGAGAAGTCCGCATTTGTCAAACTTCCGGCATTGACCGATATTAAAGGACACTGGGCGGAAGCAGGCATACAATCCCTAGTGAAGGCCGGTATCATTAACGGCTTCCAAGACGGTTCATTCCGACCTGATTTCACTGTAACAAGATCCGAGTTCGTATCCATGATTGTCAGAGCTTTCCATCTGACGGCAACAGGAGGAGCTGGGTTCTCCGATACCGGCAGCCACTGGGCGAAGGATGCAATTGCAATAGCCTCCGCGATGGGGATCGTAAGTGGCTATGAGGATGGAACCTTCGGGCCGGATGACAACATCACCCGGGAACAAATGGCCGTAATCCTTGCACGTGCCGCACAATTGACATCGGCCAGCAGCGGTTTGGACTTTAAGGACAGCGACGATGTCTCGGCCTGGGCCCAAGGACCGCTTGCGGCTTTGACCGCCAAGGGTGTGTTGAACGGCTACGAAGATGCTACGCTGAAGCCGAAGGCTTTCAGCACCCGCGCAGAAGCGGCGGTTATCATCATTAGGACTATGGATGCTCAACATGTGCAATAACACCAGCCGGTGTCTACAATTTTAGTCGATTGATATTCAGTCATTGTGATGATCATGTAAGGTCCTGTGTTGTGAGTAACATACTTTGTTCGTCAATTTTAAAAGGACCGTCAGGGTGAACTTCCCTGACGGTTTTTCTTATTCTAACAGTCGCCCATTCCAGGTGATTTAAATCCATCTGGTAACTTGCCCTGTAAAGTGCCTTAGACGAAGCAGGGGAGGTATAGGCAAAAGCGGCTTTACAAAACAAATTCGTTTATGCTAAGCTGAGATTATCGCACTTGATGAAACTAAGTTTCATTAGATGAAACTAAAAGGAGGATGAAACAAATGGATACTAAGGAACAGGTCAAGGCACAATTCGGCGCGAATGCGGCCAAGTATGTCGAGAGTCCGCGTCATGCTTCCGGCAACGATTTGAACATTTTGAAGGAATGGGTGAAGCAGGAGCACGCGGATAAGGCGCTCGACATTGCAACCGGCGGTGGGCATAGCGCACTTGCTTTGAGTCCAATCGTCCGCGAAGTGACTGCGCTGGATATGACTCCCGAGATGCTTCGGGAAGCGGAGGCATTCCTGAGCGGAAAGGGCTGCACGAATATAAACTATGTACAGGGCGACGCGGAAAATTTGCCTTTTGGGGATGCGGAATTCGATCTGGTTGTCTGCCGCATAGCGGCTCATCATTTTCCGAATGTGGAACGGTTTGTCGCGGAAACAGCGCGTGTGCTGAACAGCGGAGGAAGCTTTATTCTGATGGATAATGTGGCTCCGGAGCCGGATCGTCTGGATGAGCTCTACAACGAGGTGGAGAAACGAAGAGACCCGAGTCACTTCCGGGCATGGAAGAAGACGGAGTGGATGCGTCGAATCGAATTAGCTGGATTCCGCGTAGAGCAGCTGCTGCAGACAGGAAAAGCTTTTGAATTCGATTCTTGGTGCGTTCGAATGAATGTTCCCGAGGAAGTCAAAAGGCAGCTTGAGGCTGATATGCTGGGCTGGCCGGAAGAACATCAAAGGCAGCTTAACGTGCGTATAGAGAACGGCAGGCTGGTCGGCTTTGAAGGAAGCTTCATGATGCTGAAAGCGATCAAAGTCTAAAGGCGCGAGCAAGGAGCGATTCATAACGGCCCTCGGCTTCGATTCGGTTCGGTAAGCCTGTCTGCGATCGGAAGAGCACAAGGGAAAAGAGACGTGCCGGAGTCAAATTTCCCTTGCCCGATTCGTACTTATTTGAGGGGTGAAATAATTTTAAGATGAAGGGAACCATATGAAAACTCATACGAAAATAAGAAAAGCTATAGCAAGCGATGCCAAAGGAATAGCCAAAGTACATGTGGATAGTTGGAGAACTACTTACAAAAATATCATTCCAGATGATTACTTACAAAATCTCTCTTACGCAAAAAGAGAACAGCTGTGGATCGATGTTATTCCTAGAGGGATGGTCTATGTTGCTGAAAATGAACATGGAGAGATTGTTGGATTTTCGGATGGTGGAAAAGAAAGAAGCGGGAATTTTAAGAATTTTGATGGGGAATTATATGCTATTTATCTTCTCCAGGAATATCAAGGTCATGGAATAGGGACGAAACTTGTAAAATCGGTTGTAAATGAATTGAAAAAGATGGGAATGAAATCAATGACTGTTGTTGTGTTAGAAGATAATCAATCCCGACTATTTTATGAAGGATTGGGCGGCAAAAAGTTAGACACTATTGAAGTAGAGTTTTCGGGTAAGAAATTAAAGGAAATTGTATATGGATGGCATGATATTAATACGCTGTTTTAGTTGTTTACTAGACCAGAAAGCAGACCGCCGCGGCTGCGCTGCAGAAATGATCTGCTTCTGTTGCATAGCTCTTAAAGCAATCGCTTCTTGAGCCAGACGCGGTAAACGACGTACACGGAGGCCAAAAAAAGGACATACACGCCGACGGACAAAACGAGCTTGCTGGTGCCGGCAAACAGATTGCTGCCGATGAATGCAAACAGGAGCATAGCAGGAATTTTGCCCAATGCGGATGCAACGGCGAATGTAACGACCGGAATGGAAGTAATGGCAGGAATGACATTAACGACAGCCTGAGGGATAACCGGGATCAGTCGAGCCAATAAAATAGTCAGGAACGGATTTTTTTCAATCGCGGCTTGAAGCTTTTCCAGCTTCTCGTACTTGGACAAGTAAGCGCGGCCCTGCATTTGAAACAAGTAGCGTGCCAGCCAAAAAACAATGACAGACGCGACGGAAGCAGCAGTCCAACTGATCAAAGCGCCCGTCAATGGACCGTACATAAACCCGAGCATACCGATGACTATTTTGTAGGGAATGACCGGTACGATAATAAAACCGAGCGCAGCCGCAAAAATAAGCAGCACGGGCGCATCCCCATACTGCATCCAATGCAAAATTTCATCCTTGAATATATAAACAATGAGTATGAGCACGAGATACATGCAGATGGTGTACCATTTCTTCATTTGATAAGGTGTCTCCCTTGGTCGTCTTAGTCTTTCTTCTAGCGGTGTTGATCATACTTAGTGTAACACACAAACATTCTTTATTGGTGTACATTGCCCGCTTGACGAGCTTGAGCGGATATAACCCCATCTTACAGCCGCATCTCCTGTGTATCTTTGCGGTAGTGGCCCGGCGTGGTGCCGGTGATTTTTTTGAAAATGCGGATAAAGCTATTAACGGATGTATATCTCAGTTTATCGGTTACCGCTTGAATGGAGTTCTTGGGATCGCTAAGCAATTCTTTGGCTATCCCTACCCGGAACTGAATCACATAATCGACGAAATTAATGCCCATGATTTTCTTGAAAGAGCGGCTGAGCTGGGAACTGCTGAGGCCAACAAGGTCCGCACACAGTTGCAGCGAAATATCCTGATCATAGTGAGCCCGGATATAAGCGACGACTTCCTCAATTTGTTGACGCTCCAACGACGACTTCTCTGGCTGCGATACGATTAATTTATCAAAAAATTGAAGAGAGAAAAAACGTTCAATCTCTTGCAAATTCCTCTGACGCTCCAATTCCATCGTCAAATGTTTCATATTCACCGACTCTTTATCTCCATGATAATCCTTCCCTACGGTATGCATCATCGCCCCAAGAAGCTGTGAGCAATAGGTTTTGACTAACTCCGAAGTTAATGAACTATCATCCTTTAGTAATTGAATCAATTGCGTAAAAAGCTCCTGCGCCTCACCATAATTCGATGCATGGAGCGATTGTAGAATGAGATTTTCCACTTCAACGAAAGCGTCTGCCTGATCGGAAACGGATGGATCCAATTCATCGCTGATAATAACTTGATTAGCTCCCAGTGAGAAGCTGTATCGAAGGGCATGCTTGGCTTGGGTAAATACATCATGAATCCCAGGCAAGCCTGATTCCGAATAGCCGGCTGAGATGACGAAGTTCAACTTCAAATAAGTACGAACCGCATGCAATAGTTCATTGGCATATATACGTGGCTGTTGGGAAACAGCTTGCTCGGGCTGATGGAGAATCGCGAATAAACCTGGCTGAATCATCATGATGCGGGTTGTGCCTTTGGTGCTCAGAATTTCATCGACAATGTTATCAATGGCATAGTACATGAGAAATTGATCGTTGCGCGAGTATTGCGATTTCATATAAATCGGATCGGTTTCTAGAAGAAACAAGCAGATGGGCTTATTTTGGAACGTATCCTGCTGCAAGGTCGTATCGCTCGAGTTCCCAATTAACAAGCTCATGAGGCTGTACTGCTCGGCGTGTGTCTGATATTGTTTCAGGTTTTTTTGCAAAAAGTCATTGTGCTCTTCCACATGCTGGATATGCTCTGTGATGTAATGAATTTCGTCCTTCGTTGTCGAGGCATCCTTGTCATGAAATACACGTTGAGTTAGCTTATGTACGGGCTGATAAATACTTTGAGATGTGCGAACCGCTATAATAATGGCGAGTAAAATAAAGGCAAAGCTGACGCCGAATAATAGATTACGCAGTTGATTCGTTTCCTTCGCAACCAAGGCCGTCGGCAGGATTGACGCGTAATACCAATCGCGATTCGCAGAATATACGGAATTAATGAGTGACGGTTTGCCGTCCAGATTGATCGTGAAGCGATAGTTGGGCATATTTTTACCCTTCGTAAGCTCATCTCTAAAGTGAGGGGAGTCAATAAAGCTGCCTACCTTGGTGGGATCCGAGTGCATGACCGCATTTCCATCCGAATTGAGTACGAGATAGGTTGCCGGATCATTCACATTCGCCTTCAATTTGCTGCTTAAGGTGGCGGCATCCAAATAAACGATAAAGAAACTATTTACCAAATTGGAGCCTGCGCTGTTCATCGGTCTGATGTAAGTGATAACAGGGCGATCCAAGCGCGTGTTCAAATGATTTCGCGTATCCAACCATCCGCCGTATTTGGTCAATGTACGTGATTTATCGATCGCTAGAGGATCCAGAAAGTCATCTGGCTGCAGCAGCAGTCCACTCGAAGTGACAATCTTATTATAGGAAGTGCTGAAAAAATCGATCTCAACGACATTTTCCATACCGCTTCGCAGATTCGTTAACACGGTGAATAGATCATTGACCAGTTGAAAGTTCTGATACGTTAAGTCATCTTGCGTAAACCGGCTGAGAGCTGAATTATCATACGTATATTGCAGCATGAGTTCATCAAACTTTTTAAACTGACTGTTCATTTCCTTCTCAACCTGATTCAGAAAAACCTGATGCATCTGATCCGTCTGGTCACTTAGAATGCGGTTGCTAATGAAGGAAGAAGACAGCGCCATAATGGCAATTGGGATACTGGAAAGGAGGATAAGTGAAATGAGAAGGCGGTTTTTTAGTTTCCAGCCACGCTTATTCATCATGAGGATTCGTTTAAGCTGGCGCCAAGAGTGAGTATCCATAACCAAGCTCCTTGTCAGTTACATGTCACTTTTTTGAAATTAGTATATCACAGATCGGTGGTTATCTTGGGTGGTCAGCGGTACACTTTTTTTACCGAAGCCTCATTTGCCTGCAAAAATAGTGTATGTAAGGGATCATCTGCCCGAATTCACCTCTATTTCATAAGCTTTTTTTGCGTAAAAATGGTGGATTGCCCGCTAACGCCTCAATGCCTATGATGGGGTCCAAGGGGGTGACGAACAGATGATACAGGGGAAAGGGGCAGCGCAAACAACATGGAGATTCAGAAAGAAAGGCGAAAGCATTTATGGGGGCACCGCTTCTTAAAAGAAAGATATTTATGGCTAATGGCTTTACCAGGCATCATTTATTTCTTAATCTATAAGTATATCCCCATGCTAGGGATCGTCATTGCTTTTCAGAAATATATTCCGTCTAAAGGCTTTCTCAAAAGCGATTGGGTGGGGTTAGACAATTTTCAACGCATATTTGATTCACCGGAAATTGGACGATATTTTATGAACACCGTTATTATTAGCTTTTATCAAATTGTATTCGCTTTCACAGTTCCGATCCTCATTGCCATCTTATTGAATGAACTCAAGTTTGAGTTTTTTAAAAAGATCGTTCAAACGCTTCTCTATTTACCTCATTTCTTATCTTGGGTCGTAGTCGCAGGTATCTTCTATTTATTATTCCAAAGTGATGGGCAAGTGAACCATCTATTGATGAGTTGGGGATTAGATCCCATCAATATTTTATCCAATGAACATAATTTCCGGGGCATGCTTGTCCTGCAGGTGATTTGGAAAGAGTCCGGTTGGGGCACGATCATCTATTTGGCTGCATTGACAGGGATTGATCCGGAGCTATATGAGGCTTCCAAAATCGATGGTGCCGGCCGGATTCGTCAAATTTATCATGTGACTTTGCCAGGTATCCGCTCAACGATCATCTTGTTGTTTATCCTCCGTTTAGGAACGGTTCTTGACGTAGGATTCGAGCAAGTGTATTTAATGCTCAATTCGACCGTTTCGGAGGTCGGGGAAGTACTGGACACCTATGTCTATAGGATGGGCGTTGTGAACGGGAATTTCAGCTTTACAACCGCAGTGGGTCTGCTCAAAGGGATCGTCGGTATGATACTTATCGTTACAGCGAACAAATTTGCGCGGGCATTCGGTGAAAAAGGCGTGTATTAGACTAACAAACTAAACGGCTGCGCTGTCCTCAAAAGGACGAGTGCGTTTATGGGAGAGGCTGGTTTCATATGAAAAGTATTGGAAAAATACTAACCGCAGCAACAGCAGTAGTGATGGTAAGCTCATTGGTTGCAGCATGCAGTAAAGGAACGGATACCGCACAATCAACAAACGCAGCTGGGACGGCACAGACTTCCCAGCAAGCTCAAGCGACAACAAAAGTGGATAAAAAATATAAAATTCGTGCGATGAATATTTTGTACGGAGCGGCACCGCCGGAAACAAGCACGGGCAAGAAAGCGATTGAAGACCGCTATAATATTGAATTTGAATATTTGCCGGTTGCGTCCGGGGAGTACAACAACAAGATGGGGGTTACTTTGGCATCGGGCGATGTGCCGGATACGGTGTTATTTCCCTATTTAGACGCTGTCTATTTCAATGCAATCACCAGTGATCAATTCATCCCGCTTGAAAGCTATTTATCTGACAGTGCGAAATACCCGAATTTAGCCAAATTGCCCAAAGACGTAATGGAAACGCTCAAATACAAAGGCCATATCTACGGGATCCCTCGTCTTCGCGGTATTCCTGGCGCTACAATCGTCATGCGTAAGGATTGGTTAGATAAGTTAGGTCTGCAAGTTCCTACGACGTATGATGAGCTTTACAATGTGATGAAGGCTTTTAAAGAGAAAGATCCAGATGGCAACGGCAAAGATGATACATACGGTTTAGCTGCCGGTGTTAACAGTGGTGCGGGCGTGAATGGCGCTTATCCTTTCGTATCTCTCATGGCCAGTATGAAAGCGGGTCCGAGCGTTGGCTGGGTGGAAGATGGCAAAGGCGGCATCGTACCAGGCGAATTTGCCCCTAATAATAAGCAGGCCATTGGCTATTTAGCCAAGTTGTATAAGGATGGCCTGATCGCGAAAGATTTTGCTATTAAAAAGGATCAACAGGTGGAAGACGACTTCTTGCTGGGTAAAGCGGGTGTTGTTGCTAACTGGGGGTATACAGGCTTCACGCCAGAGCGTTTAGCGAAAGCGAGAGCAGCGGATCCTAAATTCCAACTGATCGCTATTCCGCCACTGAAAGCACCGGATGGTTCTGAGGGCGGTTATGTGAAAAGCGCAGGTTTCTTCGGTGTATTCGCACTGAATAAAGATCTGCTGAAGGATACAGGCAAGCTTGAGAAAATGTTGAAAATTTTGGATGATCAAATGGGTGATGACGGGGCTAATTTCTTCAAATGGGGCGTCGATGGCGTTCATTTCAAAACGGAAAACGGCCAGAAGGTCGTAACTGATCTTGGTAAAACGGAAGGCCCGAATAAATATCAACTTACGAATCATGCCAATGAAGGCGAATGGATTCTCAGCTCGGCAGATACGCCAGAAACAACGAAACTAAAGCAAGATTCGTTCTCCAAAGCGATGCAAGGCAAAGCGTATTCCTCACAGGATGTAGGACTTTTCTCCAAAACGTATGCGGAAAAAGGTGCAGAACTTTACAAGAACACCGTGGATGGCGTAGTGAAAATCATTGTTGGCGAGAAGTCAGTAGATTACTTAGACCAAATGTTTGAAGATTGGAAAGCCAGAGGCGGCAAGGATGCTTTAACCGAAATGAACGATGCTTGGAAAGCAAGAAAATGAGAACGTCCAAACTCTCCAATCGGCTGATGGATATGACGGTTATTGTGATCTTGACCCTATTGACACTCCTATGTCTGATGCCGATTGTAAATGTTGTCGCCATGTCATTTGCTTCATTGAATGAGATTGTATCAGGCAATTTCATTCTGTGGCCGAAGCAGCTGGATTGGAAAGCCTACCATTACATCTTCAACACGGGCGTGTTCTTCTCGTCCCTCCGAAATACAGGTTGGATTACGGTGGTAGGTACGATTGTGAATTTAGCCGTCACATCCTTGTTAGCCTATGTCTGTTCGAGAAAGCGTTTTAGCGGAAGGAGAATGCTCCTGTTCATGGTGTTATTCTCGATGCTGTTCAGCGGTGGGATGATCCCGACCTATCTGATCGTTAAAGCAACAGGATTAATGAACACATTATGGGCGCTTGTCATTCCAACAGCTGTTTCCGCTTTTAACTTATTGGTGATGCGGGAATTTTTCGAATCGATACATGAAAGTATCATCGAGTCAGCCACCATTGACGGTTGTAATGATCTCGGTATCTTTTTCAAAATTGTACTGCCGCTTTCGATTCCATCCCTTGCGACGTTTACGTTATTCTACGCGGTTAGCAACTGGAATCAATATTTCTCAGCGATTCTTTATTTGAACAAATCGTCGTTGTGGCCGTTGCAAATTTTATTGCGGCAGGTCGTTCTTATAGGGCAGAGCGATATTTACTCCCAGTTAAGTGCAGGCGAAGCTTTACCGATGCCCGTATCAACGCAAATGGCAACCGTCGTATTGGCCTCTGCGCCGATCGTTGTGTTGTACCCCTTTTTGCAGCGCTATTTCGTAAAAGGGTTGTCGCTAGGGGCTGTAAAAGGATAAGAAAATAGATAACCCCGCTCGAATCTTATCCTCGGATCTATTTGAAAAATCAGGAGGAATGCAATGTGAGGTTTAAGGCAATCCGTTTATGGTCCAGTATGATCTTATTTGTTTTCCTTGTTTGTACGTTTACGTTTGAGGCAGGTACGGCACATGCAACGACAGCCAATACGCCCTACAAGACGACCATGGGTGCCATCACGAATATGACCTGGGGCGGCGGTGACGCAAGACCGGGATTTGCCAAGGCAAATGGCTATTTATACTCGGTGTGGGGCCGGGGAAATGCTTTTAAAATGAGAAAAGCTGCGACCTATGCTGGTTTGGAGACAGCGACAGAAAACACAGTAACGGGGATGGATGCAGCGGATTGGGTAGTTGGCCTCTACTATGATAACGCGACCAGTACCTTCTATGTGACGGCGCATGTAGAATATGATTATTTCTTGGGCAGTGTTGCTGCGCATCATTACCGGAAGATCAAGATGTACAAATCGACCGATGGTCTAGCAACGGTAACAAAAGTTGGCGATATCATTACCAGCGATAACTCTGATATTCATGGGTATGTGGATTACACAGGAAACTACTATGATTTCGGTGCAGGCGACCATAATTTCTACGTTGATGAAGCTGGAGGTTACGCCTACATTTTCTATGCCCATGCATGGGCGGATCTGAGATCGCAAGCTTTTGCGGATGGGATGTTTAAGAGTGAACGCGTAGCACGCGCTCCCATCAGTCAGCTCGGTGACCCGAATGCATGGAAGAACTTTTACCTAGGGACTTGGAATGAGCCTGGCCGAGGAGGAAATGCTTCCGATTTGGCTGATGGCACGAATGGATATGTGTTCTACAGCTCTGTCATTGGGAAATATCTGATGGTGTATAACAACACGATTGCATCGGCGACAAGTTTGACGCTGCAAGACTGGACACCTTTGTATACGAATCCGGATTTGACTTGGTTCTACTATGCAACGGCGCTTGATATGGACACCTTCAGTCCTTACATTATCGGCAGTAATGCGATTTATCTCGAATTGACCAGGAGGCGTTCAGCGCCGTTAACCGTCACCAATACGGTCACGAACCGGACTGTCATCGAACCTGCCTATCCTGCGGAATCCGTACCGGACAACAATTATGGTTGGGATTGGACTTTCACGGGAACACCGGCACCGAAGCCTCTGACATATATCATTTCGTATCAATGGCCCTATCAGACGCACACGGCAGGCATTGGCTTCTATTCGGATTATACCGTACCGTATTCCATTAACTATGGGTTTGGTATGCGTATGACCTCAACGGCAGTTGGCGATTATGTGCAATTAACGGTGAACGTGCCAACGGCCGGGACTTATAAATTATACAGCTATAATGCAACGGGACCGGGTGCTGGTGATTTCCAACTCGCCATTGATGGAGTGAATCAGGGAAGCAGCGTATCTTTGTTTGAAGCGTCGCCCGCTCATCCGCAGAATGGCTTAGGCTACAAGAAAACAGATATGGGAACAGTTACCTTTACAACGGCAGGCAATCATACGTTCAAATACACAGTCACGGGGAAAAATGCGGCGAGCACCGGTTATCAATTGTATTTTGATGTGATTAAACTGGTCAATACAACGACAACACCGCCTCCTGCGCCGGCTTTCAGCGATAATTTTGAATCCGGCACGGCCAGTGGCTGGACGACGACAGGTGGAACATGGGCTGTGGTTACCGATGGGTCCAAAGTGTATCAACAAAGCAACTCGGCGGCGGCAGATACCCATGCGCTGAATGGCAATGCAGCTTGGACGAATTACACGTTGAGTACCAAGGTGAAAGTAGATGCATTTGATGCCGGAGGCTATGCAGGTGTAGGGATTGACGCGCGCTATCAAGATGCGAATAACTACTATAACTTTCAATATTACAAGTTGACCGGTGAATTGAAAATCCAGAAAAAGGTCGCCGGCGTGTTCACAACGTTAGCCACCAAAAACTATGCGTTCTCGACAGGGACGTGGTACAACATGAAGGCTGTCCTGAATGGCGGGAACCTCGAGTTCTGGGTGAACGGTAATTTGGAATTGTCGGCAACAGATACTAGCTTCAGCTCAGGTAAAATAGGGCTGAATGCACATCGCGCGAATGCGAAATTCGATGATGTGACTGTGCAGTAGGAGAATTGCAGGATGCTGAAAAGCCCTTTTTAGAGGGCTTTTTTGCGTTAACAGCAGTATCTAGCCCTTTAGGAAAGAGTGCCTAACTTACAAGCATTTCGATTCTCTATCGCATAAGGTGTAATCATGAGAGGGGTGTGTGTGGATTGACGAAAATCACAATCGCTGCAGTCGGGGATTTATTAATGAAAAAGAAGATGATCGCTTCGGCCGCACGGGAAGGCGGATTCGCCTCTATTTTTGCCAAAGTGAAACCATATTTGCGGAACTCCGATTTAACGATAGGCAATCTGGAGACGACATTCTCCGGCAATACATTTCGCGAAGAGCCCGGAAAACTGTTGTTCAACTCCCCGGACAAATTCGCCGCTACGCTCCGGAACTTGGGTTTCGATGTAGTAGGCACAGCCAATAACCATTGTATGGACGGCAAACGATCCGGTTTGAAACGGACATTAAACGTCCTCGATCAACACGGTCTGCGACATACGGGCACATTTCGCTCCGCTAAGGAAGCACGCCGGAAACTGATTGTTAACGTAAAGGGAATCAGAATCGGAATATTGGCTTATACGAAAGGAACGAACGGGATTCCAGTGCCGGAGCCGTGGTTAGTCAACCGGCTAAACCAGAGTAAAATCATAGCGGACGTGCGCAGCTTGAAGAGTAAAACAGATTTTATCATCGCTTGCCTGCATTTCGGGAAAGAATTTCAAACGTATCCCGACCGCAACCAAATCCGGCTCATGCAGCTGTTGTTTAAAAATGGGGTGAATGTCGTGCTGGGAGCACATCCTCATGTACTGCATCCGATAAAAATGTTTAAGGCGAAGGACATCGACGGAAATAGTAGAAATCGGGTAGCGGCGTCTTCTCTAGGAAATTTCGTTTCCACCGAACTTCCCCGGCATACCGCTAGACTGCGAGGAACAATCTTGCTCTTAACCATAACGAAAAATGCACAAGGGGTAACGGATGTATTAAAAATGTCACGTGTGCCAACCCGCATTATGCAAAATATAGGGAAGAAAAATGTTTATCGTGTTGTGCCGGATTGAACGTAACGGATGATTCGTACTCCGACTTGGTGGACAGACGCGAGAAAATACTATCTATCTCCAAGGATATTAGAGCTGGAAAACCGGTCGAAGAACATTGGTGACATTGTCGAAATCATTAAAAACATCGCGGCACAGACGAATTTATTAGCATTAAACGCATCCATTGAAGCAGCACGCGCAGGGGAGCAAGGCAGAGGTTTTGCCGTAGTAGCAAGTGAAGTCCGCAAGCTGGCGGAGCAATCGTCGGAATCTTCCCGCCAGATTGCTGACATGATATCGACGATCCAAGAAGAAACGCATCAGGCTGCGCAATTTATGCAAACTGGAATCAGCGAGGTGAACGAAGGCATTTTTGTCGTCAATATAGCAGGAGTATCATTTGAACATATTGAACGTTCCGTTTCAAAAGTGGCCATTCAAATCCAAGAGGTTGCAGCGGCTGCAGGGCAAATGTAAGATTTAAGGTATAGATACAATTAATTAAACATTTAAGAAGATTATGTACGTCTTTCAACCGTAATCACAGCAAGGAAATTGCTGGTGTTAGCGGTTTTTTTCATTATTGTATGTCCCCGTCGGTATATCGGAACTTACAAGGGGTTGAAGTTTGCGAGCTTGTCCTGTACGCTTGTCATTAATGATGTCACTGAAGGAGAGAAGCTATGTCCGTCTTTGGAAAGCGCTTACATAACTACCTGTTGGGCACAAGTCTTCAGAAGAAGCTTATTATTTTGTTCCTTCCGCTAGCCATAATTCCCCTATCGATTCTAGGCACGTTCTCATACTACAAATCGTCGCAGGTCGTGCAGAAGCAAGTATGCCAGACGATTCTCGAAAGCTTGCAGCAAGTTAATTACAGCTTAAACTATTTTGTGAAAGACATTGAGCAGTTGACGATGTACATCTACAGTAATAAGGAAATACAAGACGTGCTTTCGAAGGAGCCAGATCGTGCGTTAGCTGAAAAGCATCAGGATGAAACAAAGGTCAATGACATTTTGGACACGTTTCTTGGCTTCAAAAACTGGAATATTGCCATCTATTTGCTCGGGGAGAACGGGGACCGTTACTTTACCGGCAATCTCTTGCCGAGTCAATATGACGATTACAATATCAATTGGGGCTTGTTTCGGAAGATGAGGCTAGCTGGAGGAAATATAGTATGGGATACGCACTACAGCATGAAAAAGACGGAAGATTTCGGCATTGTTTTAAGCAGTGGCAGGCTATTAAAAAAGATTGAAACGAACAAACCCCTCGGTTACATGATCGTGGACATTATGGAGAACGCGCTGGCAGACAAATATAACAAGGCGCACCTGCAGCCCGGCGGCCAAATGCTGCTGCTGGACCGAAACGGCTATGTTATATCGAGTACGCCATCGAAGCTTATCGTGGGCACGAGGTTGAACGAGCCCTATTTGGATCAAGTCCTAACCGGCAGTAAAGGCTATTTTGAGCCGTCCTCAAAAGGCAGCGAACCGGTCATGGTCATTTATGATACATCCGAAATTACAGGCTTCAAGCTGGTCAGCATCGTTCCAGTCTCTCAATTGACCAAAGAAAGCAGCAGCATTCGCAACTTGACACTATTCGTTATGTTTTTGTTTGGCGTCGTCTCATGCTGGCTTGCCTATGTATTATCGGTAACGATTACGAACCCGTTGCGCAAGCTCAAAGTACTTATGTACCAAGTGGAAAACGGCAATATGGATGTAGCTTTTACGTCCAAATACAGGGATGAAGTCGGTCAGCTAGGCCTTAGCTTTAACAAAATGGTACATCGGATCAAGCAGCTGATCGACGAAGTTTACAAGAAGCAGCTCATGCTTAAAGAAGCTGAAATTAAGGCGATTCATGCCCAGTTCAACCCCCATTTTCTATATAATGCTTTGGATTCGATCAACTGGATGGCGCGCATTCATAAGATGACGGATATTAGTCGAACCGTCGTCTCCTTGGGAGAACTGCTGCGTTTCAGTATCCGCAAAGGGCAGCCTTTTATCCAGATTAAGGAGGACATGCACCAAATCCATAATTATCTTGTTATTCAAAAAATGCGCCACGGGGATAAACTGGAAGCCGATTTGCAAATTGACGAAGAGATTGAATCGTTGTACACGTTTAAGCTGCTTATTCAACCGATCGTGGAAAATGCGATTACTCATGGCTTGGAAATGAAACCGGGCAAAGGGGAGCTTTTCATTCGAGGCTGGCGAGGCGAAACGTGTGTATGCTTTGAAATTCGCGACAACGGCGTAGGCATGTCTGCCGAATTGGTGGAGCGCATTCTTAGCGGCAGGTTCGAATCGGACAGTGAGTTCAGCACCGGCATCGGCTTAGAAAATTTGCTCAAGCGGCTTCATCTCTATTTTGGCTCGAATTACCGATTCGATATAGAGAGCAAAATTATGCAGGGTACAACCATTCGTATCGAAATACCTATCATGCGCTCAGGGGAGGAACACCGTGTATAAAGTGTTTATCGTAGAAGATGAATGGCTTGTTCTGCAAGGTTTAAAACTGACGATTCCATGGGAAGAGATGAACTGTACGGTGATCGGCGAGGCGAATGACGGACAAGCCGGATTGGAAGGCATTTCGGCCACTTCACCTGACATTGTACTGACGGATATTCGGATGCCAGCCATGGACGGCATTCAGTTGGCAGAAAAGGTGAGAGAGTTATGGCCGCATGTGAAAATTGTTTTTCTGACCGGTTTCGACGACTTTGCTTACGCCCAGAAGGCCGTAAAGCTTGGAGCGTCGGATTTTGTGCTTAAGCCCACCAACTCGGACGAGCTGATGAAGGTCATCGGAGACATTGCGCAAAAGTTGGAAGAGGAGCGCCGTTCGCAATCACAGCAGGATCGGATGAAGCTCAGGTTCGGATGGGAGCAACCGCTAATTGAAGAGAAAGTGCTCTATGATTTGATGCTCGACAATGCGGGTTCATTGGAAAAAGAATGGTTTTTGGAATTCCGTGAAGGTTTCGAAGACGCAGAGGTTGAGCCTGTTTTCCCAGCGTATCGCATATTATTGTTACAAGCGGACGGAAAGACGGCGAATAAAGGGTTGTCGGGCGGTCTGTTTCGCGAACAGTTGAAGGTGCTGGTTGACGAGCTCTCGACGTTCAGTCTAGTGAGGATGAACGAAACGCGGTATGCGATCGTAGCCAATCGTCATGTCGAGCGTGCCGAGCTAAGCGCTGCTTTGAAAGAGTTGATGGCCTTGTTGATCGCGATACCGCAGCGATACATTCTCACAGTAAGCTGCGTCTACTCGACGATCGATTCGATCGCGGAAGCTTATATCCAAGCTATGCACGCCTTGTACCAGACCGTTTTTCTGGGCGGCGAGCAGCTTATCTGGTTTGAAGATATCGAAGGCCAGCAGGAAACGGCGCCTGTGGATGCCAACATGGTGCAGGAGTTGATCGAGTTGGTCAAATGGGGGACGCCAGTTGCTATCGAAAAGCACACAGGGCTATGGTTTACGCAAATCAGCCGCCTTCATCCGGATGGGCTGGAAGTGAGAAGAAGCTTTTTCGAATTCATGGTGACGTTGAATGCCATGCTGCTCCGGGACAATGAACTGCAAAGTCTCGTTATAGATAGCGGGTTTATTCTTGCTTCGGTGGAGCGCGTAGACGATCCGCTGGAGCAGTGGCTAAATAGGTTGAACGCAGCGTTATTCGAATGGAACCGGCAGCATAGAGAGCAATCTGATCTTCAGAAGAAAAGCGGTTTCGAGGAAATTGCAGCCTTCATCGCAAGACACTATGCGGAGGATATTACGCTGCAAAGTATCGCAGAGCGTTATCATATGAGCGAAAGCTATTTCAGCCGATTGTTTAAAAAGCAGATGGGGACCAGCTTTCTCGAATATGTGACGGAGATTCGAGTCCGCCAGGCTAAGGAATTGCTCACGAATCCAAGGCTTAAAATTTACGAAGTATCGATGCAAGTCGGCTATCAAGATTCCCGGTATTTCAGTCAAATATTTCGCAAGTACACAAGTGAGACGCCGACGGAATTTCGCAAGCGGCTCGGAATTGAAAATCTCCCCATATAGACGGCAAATCTTGGGAAGTTAACCGGCGGGGGAACCGAATTGAATGGCAAGTCACGCCGCTAACCAGCTGCGCTATTATGGCGCAGCTGGTTTTATTTTGGACAAAAATTTCAACAAAGACGAAAAATCGTCACATTGAGAGTGCTTACATTCCAACGTATAGTAGTACTAGAGGTTGAAAATACAAACCATATGGAGGGTCAACAAAATGAAAAAAACGGTTACAAGTGTTCTCTTATCTACGCTGCTTGTCGGTTCGTTGGTGGGATGCGGTGAAAAAGAAGCGGCCAAATCGCAACCGGCTCCAAGCTCGGCCAGCGCAGCCTCTACGAAAGCTGGCGGTAAGCTCACGTTGTATTCCCCGAATGCGGCGGAGCTCAACAATCCGATAGTTAAGGAATTCCAGGATCGCACAGGTATTGAAGTACAGCTCATTTCCGGCGGTACGGGAGATTTGCTGAAGCGTGTACAAGCCGAGGCAAGCAATCCGCTGGGCGATGTGTTCTGGGCAGGCGGTGCTGATTCTCTCGAAGCATATAAGAAATATTTTGAACCGTATAAATCCAAAGAGTACGATAACATTTCCCCGCAATATGTAGACAAAAATAATGTGTGGACGCCGTTTGCGGCTTTGCCGATGATCATCATGTACAACAAAGAATTGGTTAAAGCGGGAGAGGAGCCGAAAGGCTGGACGGATCTGCTCGACGCGAAGTGGAAAGGCAAAATCGCCTATGCGGATCCTGCCAAATCGGGATCATCCTACACGCAATTAATTACAATGCTAACGGCGAATGGTAAAGACCAGGGCTGGGATTTCGTGAAAAAGTTTGTGACCAACCTCGATGGCAAAGTGCTGTCAGGATCGGGTCTTGTGTACAAAGGAGTAGCCGATAAAGAATTTGCGCTTGGTGTCACGCTGGAAGAAGCGGCGTACCGTTATGTGGAGGGCGGGGCAAAAGTCGGCATCATTTATCCGGCAGAAGGCACCTCGGCTGTACCGGACGGAGCGGCGATCATCAAAGGCGCTAAAAATATGGAAGCGGCCAAACAGTTTATTGATTTTCTCGTAAGCAAAGACGTACAGACCATCATTCAAAAAGAATTCAAACGCCGCTCTGTCCGTAAAGACGCGGAAGTCGTTCAAGGTATCGCTCAAGCGAAAGATATCAAGCTCGTCGATTATGATTTTGATTGGGCAGCCAGCAAAAAAGACGAAAACATCAAGCGTTTTGGCAAAATCGTATCCGGCCAGGAATAACAAATTGCTTTAACCATATAGGGTGCCTTTCCTGTGGTAGGGGCACCTTTTTTCTAAACATCGGAGGGAATAACATGCAAAAAATTGTCTTTGACCACGTGACCAAATATTTCGGTACCGCCAAGGCAGTCAACGATGCGCATTTTACGATCCAGGAGGGGGAGTTTTTCACCCTGCTCGGCCCAAGCGGATGCGGCAAAACGACGCTGCTCCGGACGATCGCGGGCTTTTATCGTCAGGAGGAAGGCGATATTTACTTCGGCGACCGTAAAATTAATGATGTTCCGACACATGAAAGAAACATTGGCATGGTTTTTCAAAACTATGCGATTTTCCCCCATATGACGGTATTTGAAAATGTTGCTTACGGTTTGAAAGCGCGCAATGTGAATAAGAAAGAAACGGAACAACGGGTCATGGAAGCGTTAGAAATGGTTCAGCTTCAGCACTTGCGGGATCGTGTTCCTTCGAATATGAGCGGCGGTCAGCAGCAGCGGATAGCGCTGGCGCGCGCGATCGTCATCCGGCCGGGGCTGCTGCTGATGGATGAACCGCTGTCTAACCTCGATGCCAAGCTGCGCATCAAAATGCGCTCGGATATCCGAAAGCTGCAAAAGGAATTAAATATAACGACCATATACGTTACACACGATCAGGAAGAGGCGCTTGCGGTCTCCGATCGGATCGCCGTTCTTAGTGAAGGTCAAATTCAGCAAATCGCGCCACCGGAAGATATTTATGCGTTTCCGGCCAACCAATTTGTGGCGAACTTCATCGGTACATCGAATTTCATTCAGGCCGAATGCCTCGGAGGGCAGAACGATCGAGGCGAAGCAGAAATCAAGCTGCTTGGGGCCTCCTTCCGTTTGCCTCTTCTAAAGCCTTACGAAGGCAAAACGCTGTTATCTCTGCGTCCGGAGCGTATCCGGCTGGAAACCGCTCCTGAAGGGGAGCATGTAATCAGGGGGAAGGTAGATACTGTGACGTTCCTCGGGGAGAAGGTCAGTTATTTAATTGAACTACCCGGCGGAGAGATCATTGACGTGCAGGAGCATGCGGTTGAGCCTCACCGCTTGCGCAAGGCGAACGATATTGTTTATGTCAATTTGCAGTTGGATAAGGCGGCGATGTTTGATGAAAGCGGCAAGGAGGCGATCTACCGTGCAAAAAGCTAAACAAAGCCGGTGGTTCTCCTTTAAACAGTGGGATTTCTGGTCTTGGGTAACCTTGTTTATGTATCTCTTTTTGCTGGCCTTTATCGTATATCCGTTGTTCTCTTTGTTGTTTAACAGTTTTTTTGACGACCAAGGCGTATTCTCACTGGTGAATTATGCCAACTTTATCAAGCTGAAGTATTATTACAGCGCGCTGTGGAACAGTTTGCAGGTCTCTGCGCTCACAACGGTGTTCTCGATATTGATCGGGGTACCGCTAGCTTATGTTACTACCCGATATAATGTGAAATTCAAAGGACTCATTCAAATTCTTGTCATCATGTCCTTGCTCTCGCCTCCTTTTATCGGTGCGTATTCCTGGATCTTGATGCTGGGCAACAACGGCTTTTTGACGCGCTTCTTGCATGACATCGGGATTCCGTTTACATCTATCTACGGCTGGAAAGGCATTGTATTCGTATTCACGCTGCAGTTTTATCCGCATATTTATCTCTATGTGTCGGGCGCGCTCAAAACGATTGACACCTCACTGGAGGAAGCTGCGGAAAGCTTGGGCCGCTCCAGCTTCCATCGATTGCGGACTGTGACGATACCGCTTATTTTTCCAACCTTGTCCGCAGGAGCTTTGATGGTGTTCATGGCATCTTTTGCCGATTTCGGAACGCCGATGCTGCTTGGTCAAGGCTTCAAGGTGCTGCCGATTCTGGCGTACGAACAATTCATTAGCGAAATGGGCGGGAATCCCGCTATGGCCAGCACGCTGAGCGTTATCCTAATTTTATGTTCGACCAGTATTTTGTTCTTGCAGCGCTACTTTGTATCCCGCAAAAACTATACGATGACCGGCATGCGGACACCGAAGGTGGAAATGCTGACGCCGCTCTCCCAATGGCTGCTGACCGGCTTCGCCATGTTGGTGTCGATCGTGTCGATCATTCCGCAAGCGACCGTTATTGTCACTTCCTTCATTAAAACCAAGGGACCTGTCTTTCATCAGGGCTTCAGCTTAAACAGCTATAAAGAGATCTTGTTCCGCGTTCCGAAAGCGATTATGAACACGTATACCTTTTCCTTGATATCCATTGTGATTATGGTCGTGATGGGTATGCTGGTTGCTTACGTGTTAGTTCGCCGTAAATCAAAGCTGACTGCGATGTTGGATGGACTTATTATGATTCCATATGTAATGCCGGGCACGGTTCTCGGTATCAGTATGATCATCGCTTTCAATAAGCCGCCAGTTATTTTGACGGGAACGTGGGTTATTCTTGTTATCGCTTACGTGGTGCGCAAGCTGCCCTATACAATCCGCTCAAGTACCGCGATTTTGTACCAACTGGACCGCAGCGTTGAGGAAGCTTCGATCAGTCTGGGCGTGCCGCCGATGAAAACTTTTTTCAAAACAACAGGCCGTTTAATGGCCCCCGGCATTTTGTCCGGTGCCATTTTGAGCTGGGTGACGACCATCAATGAGCTAAGCTCGACGATCGTGCTTTATTATGGAGCGACGGCTACAATCACGGTGACGATTTACAGCGAGGTGTTTACGTCTAATTATGGCACCGGTGCTGCTCTGGCTTCTATTCTGTCGATCACGACGTTGATTTCTCTATTGATCGCCAACAAGCTGAGCAAGAAAGGGCTGCAGCTGTAGCTCTGTGAAGTGGATAGCGAACACATGGCTTCGCCATGATTTCAGAGAAGCGTCATGCTACAATAATAACAATTATTGATGACGAGCTAATCGGAGGAATCATGAAACGGAATAATTGGATCGTATGGAGCATTGCCTTACAATTGGTCGTCATTCTGATTGTCGTGATGATCTTTCAACATAATAAAACGGTCGGTCCGAGCGGCGAATCGGCTCGGGCAACGACGTTATCGGTTTGGGTCTATAGTCAAGGGCTTGAGAACGCGTTGAATGAATTTCATCAAGTTAACCCTGATATTGACATGGATGTGCGGTATTTCCGCTCAAGCGATCAATTATTTACCGAACTCATGGCCGCCATCTCGGCAAACGATGCCCCTCAGCTTGCCGAGATCAAAAGCTTCTATGGCATCGCACAGCTTATCGATACGGAAGCGGTGCTGCCTGTTGACGAGATGGCCTTCCCGCAATGGAACCATTTGCAGTCCTCATTCACGGAGCCTTTTCATTATGGGAAGCAGTACTGGGCGGTGCCCTTCAGCGGCAGCCTGCCATTGCTTTATTATCGGGAGGAGCTGCTGCAGCATGCGCAAAATGGGATATTCGGCAGCTGGGATGAAGTCATCAAGGCGGCTGTCGAAACAAACAGGATCGACAGCGATAGCAATGTCCATGGTCACTGGGGGATCGGCATCGACAAGGAATTGCCTTGGTATTTGGAAAGCTTGAATGTCAAAGCAGGCAATTCGGAAACGAATGAGTTTGGAATATTTGACTCGGCAGCGTCAATGTGGAGCGCTTGGGTACACAGCTTGAAAATTATGAAGCCTCTTACGCATCGCAGAGCCCCTAGCGACTTTATTAACGGCAAAATCGGCTTATTTATTAGTACTTCAGAACAAATGGCGACCGTAGAACGATACATTGGCGGTAGATTCAAATATAGCGCACAGCTGCTTCCAGGAGCCGATCAACAAGGCGTTGCACCCTCCATTGACAGTTTGATTGTGTTGAAATCGACGGAAGCCAAAGTTAAGGCGGCAAACAGGTTTATGGCATACATGCTGGATTCGACGACGCAAGACGCTTTGTGGCGCAGCGTAAGTATGATTCCATCCCGAATCGATGTTTGGCAAAAGCTTCAGCAGGAAGGATCCTGGAGGCCAGTTCAGAAGCTGATTCTTGATGCGGTTCGTCAGTTCGCGGTGAAGAAACCGGCAAAAGAGGATTTTGTGCGATGGGTCACAACGCAATCCGAGTTGGAGCAATTGGAGCAGGAGCCAGACGTACTGATGCGACTTACAGGGAAATGAATACGAACCGGAGCCCATTCATTAGTTTGGCAAACGAATAAGGAGGCAATAAACATGAATATCGAAACTATCTCCATACCGGGCAGCGCTGAATGGAACGAAGATGCCCTTGTCGGTAACGAGCAGCTGCAGCTATATGGGGTTTTGGATGGAGCTACCTCGCTTCTTCCTTATAGAGGACCCCATAATGAAACCGGAGGCTACTTGGCCTCACAGGTGATCAAGCAATATTTGGAATCATTGCGGTCCGAGGATATTGCAGACTTGAATCTTAAACAATTGGTCATACAAGCTAATATCCGTTTAAGGCAAAAAATGGAGGAGGCTGGTATTGATATGTCGGATAAAGCGGCTCTTTGGACGAGTTCGCTTGCGCTTATCCGCATCGAGGAACATTTTGTCGATTTTGCTCAAGTAGGCGATTGTATGATTATTGCGGGTTACGAGGACGGAACGTTTCGCGCAGTATCACGGGATCAGGTCGCGCATATCGATTATCAATCCAAACAAATTTGGGAGCAGGCGATCGCTAACGGCATTGAGAAAAGAGAGGAATTATGGGAGCTGGTCAAGCCAACGATTCTGAAAAATAAATCAAAGATGAACACGATTTCAGGCTATTCTGTGCTAAGCGGAGAACCGCATATGGCCGATTTTATCGAATTCGGCAGAATCAACCGTATTCAGTTAAAGTCGCTGCTGCTTGTATCTGACGGGCTTTTTCCGCATACCGAACGTGGTGGCGAACAGGTTGACGTCATTCAGGAATTGACAGCAGGCGTAAGCCAATTGACGTTGAACGGCTATGCGAATTGGCTTGTGAATACAGAATTATCGGATAAAGATTGTCTGCGGTTTCCACGGTTTAAGGTTTCTGACGATAAAACCGGGATATCGATCGCGTTCTGTTAAAGCCATTTTTACGAAAAAGGCGGCTGCTTGGAGATGAAAATAACGGTCGGAAAAAAGATTATGTTTGGCATTGGTATCATCTTTATGTTAATGGTCGCTATGGCGCTCTTTTCACTCAATCGCATGAATGTCATGAAAGAACGGGTTGATTCGATAACAAACGTTTCTTTGCCAGGCGTTGAACTAAGCAATGAGCTGAATTTTGAGGTCGAGCATGTCATGCGGATGACGCTCATGCATCTGCAAGATACGATGAAAACCGGCAAGGAAAGACAGGAGAGCAGTATCGCACAAACATACCGGAAAATCGACCAGACGCTTGAAAGTTACGATAAAAAGGTTATAGAGGAAGAAGACCGGAAAAATTTGGCGGATTTCAAAAGCAAATGGAGCGAGTTTAAAGAGATCAATCGTCAGACTTTAGAGGTAAGCCGTTCTAACAACGCCGCTAAGGCAGCGCAATTGATCCTTCAAACGGAAGAGTTGAATGTGACGATTCAGGCGATCCTGGACAAGATGAAAATTTTCAACGATGGCGAGGCCGTTCTGGCAACAAATGAGGCAATCGGAGCTTTCACATCTGCCGAAACGGGACTTACGGTGCTGTTAGTCGCCAGTTTGCTCATTACTGCTGCTGTGATTGCGGGCTTGCATGTGTACATCTCTAGAACGCTGCTCAGAGTGACAGCTCACATCGTGCAAGTTTCCGAAGGGGGGCTTGGTTTGCAGCCCTTGCAGGTTAGAAGCAAGGATGAATTAGGACAGCTGGCTAAAGCCGCTAACGATATGGTGGCTCAATTGCGGTCTACTTTCCGGCAAACGCTGGCAACCTCTTCCCATGTCACGGCGTTATCCGATGAGCTGGTATCGAGCGCGAATCAGACGGCCGCATCGTCCAAGCAAGTCGCTGCAGCCGTGCAAGAGGTTGCCGGAGGTGCGGCCAATCAGCTCATCAGCGCTGAAGAAGCCGTCAAGGTGATGGAAGAGATGGCGATCGGCATCGGCCGCATCGCCGAAACGTCATCGGTCGTTTCCGAGAAGTCCGCTGCGACTTCAGTACAAGCAGGACAGGGGGGCGAGGCGATTCGTCAGGTTGTTGCACAGATGGAAATGATTCACGCCTCTACATCGACTACAGAGGCGTATGTCCAGCGCCTCGGACAGCGTTCGGAAGAAATCGGAGCAATCGTTTCGCTTATTTCGGAGATCGCAGCACAAACCAACTTGCTGGCGTTGAACGCCTCCATTGAAGCGGCACGGGCTGGAGCCGGAGGTAGAGGGTTCGCGGTGGTCGCGAATGAAGTGAAAAACTTGTCCACGCAATCCAGCGCTTCAGCGAGCCAAATAGCATCGCTCATTCATGAAATTCAAATGGAAACGAAGGGGACCGTCGAATCGATCCAGAGGGTGGCACGCGAAGTGACAACCGGCATTTCTGTCGCTGAAACGACAAGCGGGAAGTTCGGTGCGATTCTGGACGCCATCCAGCACATTAACAATGAGATTCAAGAGGTATCGGCAATATCCGAACAAATGGCAGCCTCTTCGCAGCAAATTACAGCATCCATTATTTCAACGGCTGCTATCGCCAGGAATTCCAACGATAATACGCAGGCTGTTGCCGGTGCATCTGATTTGCAGCTGGCAGCGATGGGGAAAATATGTTCATCCGCTTCACAATTAAACAATATGGCGGCTGATTTGCAGCATTATTTGCTAAAATTTAAGTTGGAATAGACGCTGCTTGGAAATCGCGAATATCTTCCAACAATTTCTATCCAATATTTGTAATAAATTTAATTCCGATAAATACGATGGGAAAATATTAAATTGTCGTTGACATCCCATTGTTAGGCAGTTAAGATAAGGATACTAACAAGCACTCGTAGCATCTACGGTGGGAAAAAACGGAAATCAACTGGACAACCAGAGATTCAATGGGATTGCCTTAAGGGGCGCCTATTGGGTCTCCTTTTTTTTATCCACGCAATACCGTTCGAGGGGGGCAGCTTTGACAAAATGAGTGCGTTAAAACAAATAAATATTTTCTATGAGCGAAAGGGTGTTCAACAAAATGAGAAAATTTTCAAGATCGAAACTTAGTTTCTCCTTAATAATTGCCACGGCAGTTGTAACGGTATTTACCTATGCTACTGTTTCAGCAAATAAGAAGCCGCAAGATATTGTTCCAGCTTCTGGAACGTCAAGTGCCAACCAAACCGTATCGGTAGAGTCCAACACGCAAGCGAAAGTACAAACGACTTCTGCGAAGGTTGAAGCTCAGCCTCAAGAAAAAGCGAGCGTCACGGCGGAAGTGCAGCCACAAGCGTCAGCTCCAGCCCCAGCACAAGCGATCGACAAGCAGTCCAATGACAAGCAGCTTGCGACGGTAACAACGGCAGCTGTAGCTGCAAAGTCTGAGCAGTCTCCTGCAGCGCCGAAGGAAACGAAAGCCGCCACTCAACAGCAAGTGAGCGAGCCTGCTGCTAAGGCTGAAGTGAATACAAGTGTGGCGACTTCGGCTACACAGCCTAAAGAAGAACCTAAGCCGCAAACAATTGTTGAAACTCCAAAAACTGTAACCCCTGCGCCAACAGCGACGCCGGCAGCTAAGGAGGAGAAAAAGTCCGCCAACTTGGTGAAAAAACAAGAGGTACTGCCGAAAGTGAGTGCTCCTGAGGCAGCTAAATCTTCCAGTACTTCGAGTTCTTCCAGTACTTCTGGTTCTTCGAGTTCTTCGTCCTCTAGTTCTTCGAATTCTTCTAATTCGTCGTCTTCGAGCGAAGAGGACTGCCTGTAGAAAGTGATGATGGCTGCTAATCTATAGCCAATAACCATTCTTTATATAGACAAGGAAACGAGGAACCTTCTATGAAAATACAAACTAAACCTAAGAGAATAATATCGCTGCTCCTTGCGCTATTCCTTGTTGTTCCCTACCTAAACCAAGGAAATGCCCAGGCTGAAGCGAGCCTCCCGAGTAGTGTAAGCAGTCATTTTGATTATTTTGAAAATGTATACACGAACTTGAAAGATGTGGACACTCATGTGTTCAAAACCATTACATTCGAGGATCTTGTTACCCTATCAAGAAGCAAAGGGACATTCGCGCTTCTAATCGGCGGTGCTTGGAGCGACGAGACGCAAGCCGATATCGGCTATATCAACGAAGTGGCCAAAGCGAGCGGTGTTCAAACGATTTATAATTTCGATACGAGGCTGGATGGGGTAAATCCAAATTTGGATATTGCAACGACCCACGCACCGCTGACAGCAACATCAATCAGCGGAAGCAGTGCAACGACCAATTATTTTGATTACACGGAGTACTATGTTGAGGAGATCAACCAGTATTTCACTAATCTGTCGACGTTGTCTGAAGTGCCGGCGTCTTATCAGAACTTATCCAAGAAAGTTGTAAATACCACTACCCAACAAGAGACGACGGCTTCGACTGTTGTGGCAAGCGGCAGCGCGAAATCGATTCAATCCCCTTATCTCCTGATTTACAATAAAGATCATGTGGTAAATGGCGTGAGCGCGCCCGTCGTTTCTTACTTGGAGAAGCACGGTACGAATGATTCCTATACTTGGGATAGCTATTTTAAGAATAATTCCAGTCATGTTAACGCATATAAAGACCAGGTAAAAGCGGTGTTCGATCAAGCTGAAGCCGCAGGATATTCGCCAAGCGGGTTTAATACGTTAACAAGCTGGGATTTCATTGCACCGGCATTCAACAAGAACAGAGCGAGCGGGTCTATAGAAATCTTCCCCTCCAAAACTGTAAATGGCAGAGTTGTCCCTGACACTGGACAAAATGGCATTTACGAGGATGATGCCACTCTTGTATTCGAACATGTCACTTATCACGAATTGACGAAGATATTGGCAAGCCAAGGCAATTATGCCTTTCTGTTCGGCGGCTCTTGGTGCCCGAATACCCAAGCGGAGATTAGATGGATAAATCGTTATGCGAAGGCACATAACATTGATAAAATTTACTTCTTTGATACGAGATTGGATGCCGGTGTTGGAGTAACGCTGCGTACACCGACTTATAACCAACATGATCAGGGTACAACCCTACAAACCAGAGACAATGAGACGGCGAATCCATTGGCTTACTTGTACGGTGGTATTGTTGATACGTATTTAAAAAATATTCAGACTACTTATCTGATAACGGGTTCTTCGAGCCAGACCGTTACCTATACCGATCCTGTCACGGCAACAGTGAAAAAGGTTAACAAACTTCAAGTGCCTTATCTCTTTACTTATAATAAAGACAGCAAAGATGCGAATGGAGCATCCGCTCCTATTCGGGGACATGTTGAAATCATGAATACTTGGCCCAATACGTACAAAGGTCCTTTTTATAAATCGGTCTACGGCGATACCAGCCCGCAGTCACAGTACGATAAGTACGATATCGCAGCTAACGATTTATTCGCTAGACTCTCTAGACAGGAATCAACGCCATCTGGTCTGATAGGTGTTGCTCCAACAGTAGCCAGTGCGGTTTACGGGCAAATTACAGGAATTGCTGGACGGAATTTGGAGTATACGAAGTCCGGTGGAACAACGTATACGGCTGTGTCGGGCGATTCGATTACGGGCTTAGTGCCGGGAACATACCAAGTAAGGTTCCAAAGTAATGGTTACAATACCGGTTATAACCCAACCGTAAAACCAGTGACCGGAACGGTGACGTATAACCTTGACAGCTTCATCGAAGTTATCGTGCCTGCTTTCCGAGCTGCGCCAACCGGACTTCACAGTGTAGCGGAGACAACGTACGGCGGCAATGACGGGAAAATCACGGCGAACGACGGAGTTTCTGTGACAGGACTTGTTTATAAAAATTCGGAAGCGGGTGCTTATCGTCCTGTAAGCTCTTTCCCAATTACTGGTCTGGCACCTGGAGAGTATCTATTCAAATATGAGGCCCAACCAGGATTTGCGGAAAGTGATACAACGTCAGTAAGAGTAACAGCTTATGGTGAATTGCTGCCTCCGTCCCAATTGACAGGTGTCGATACGACATTGCTGAACACAGATGGCAGCATTCAGGGGTGGAAGAACGGAGAGGAATACCAGGCAGGATATATCATCGAGTACAAATTAAAGTCCAGCGCCGGGCAGTACGTGCAAGTGCCGGATGACGTTTCTTCCATCGACAATCTGGTTCCGGGCGTTTATCTCGTAAGATATGCGGCTCAAGGCCAATTGAGCGCAAGTCAATCCATTGAAATTACCATAAAAGGACAGCAGGCTAAGCCAAGTGGACTAACTGGCAACGCTCCTACATCCGTTAATGGTACGGACGGGAAGATTAGTGGGACCGTATTGGGTCTGGAGTTCAAGAAAGCAGATCAAACGAGCTACAACGACGCTGCTTATCCAACAATAACGGGTCTGACAGCCGGTGAGTATTATATCCGTTATAAAGCTAAGGATCTTTACCATCAGAGCGATGATACCGTAGTCGCCGTACCTGCTTACGCCGGCAATAACAACGGAAATAACAGCGGTAATAACAACAGCGATAATAGCGGGTCTTCGTCATCAACTCCGACCACTCCGGTAGATACAGGCGTAGTGAAGACACCAGTTACCGGAAACGCAGATAAAGTGACGGTTAACGTTCCTTCCAAAACTGATCCTGCAACCGGCGATACGTTAGCAACGATAAGCAAGGATGCGGTGACTAGCCTTGTGGAGAATGCTAAGAAATCTGAAGCGGAAGGAAAATCCGCTGTCGTAGAACTGAAGGTTGAAGCAACGGAGAATACGAAGACAGCTCAATTGACGATTCCTAGAACTTCCTTCAACGAGATCGCGACAGAAACGAAAGCCGAAGTGAAAGTCGATTATGCTCATGTAGGAACATTTAGCTTCGACGCCAAAGCGGTTGCATCAATCAACTCTTGGGCGGCGACTGGCGATATCAGCCTCATCATCTCGAAAAGCGAGCTTACGGACGAAGGCAAGCAAGTACTAGGCGATCGTCCTGTATATGATTTCTCGGTATTCGCAGGCGATAGCAAAGTATCATCCTTCGGCGGAGGGAACGTTCATATCAGCCTTCCTTATACTCTAAAAGCAGGTGAATCGCCTGAATCGGTGATCGTGTACTATATCGACGATGAAGGTCAGTTATTAACGGTTCGCGGACAATTTAATTCGGCAACGGGCACGGTCGATTTCACTACGACCCACTTCTCCGAATATGTGATAGGGTACAACCAAGTTTCGTTCGCAGACGTACAGCATTCAGCTTGGTATGCCAAAGCGGTTAGTTACCTTGCTGCTAGGGATATTACAGGCGGTACGGACGATACCCACTATAGCCCGAACGACGCGGTAACGAGAGGGCAATTTATTGTTCTGCTCTTGAAAGCCTACGGCGTCGATGTTCAGGCAAGCGGCGGCAGCACGGCTAACTTCATCGACGCAGGAAATACGTATTATACCGAATATTTGGCAGCGGCCAAAAACTTGGGAATTGCGACAGGAACCGGCGATAACCAGTTTTCCCCAGACAAAATCATTACGCGCGAAGACCTGTTTACGCTGCTTTATCGCTCACTGGAGAAACTTGGAGAGCTTCCTGTAGAGAAAAAAGGAGCTTCCATAACAGCTTTCAAAGACGCTGACAAGATATCCGGTTACGCGCACACGGCCATTCGTACGCTTGTGGAGAGCGGAAGTATTGCCGGAAGCAATGACCAGATCGATCCGCAAGGCGTAGCGACTAGAGCGCAAGTGGCGCAAGTGCTATACAACCTGCTATCCAAATAGTACGAAGCCTGCAAATAACTATGTTTGACGCAAAGCTTTAAGGGGATGAAAATGGGAGGCCAGTCGGCTCCCATTTTCTCGTTTAACGAGATTGTGATGACGAGGAGAGAGCTCATTTGGATTTATTGTTGGCATTTTCAGCGGGTTTGCTTTCTTTCTTTACTCCATGCCTTCTGCCTCTTGTTCCGGTCTATTTAAGCTATCTGATCGGATCGTCCGTTGCGGAGATCCGGACCGGCCAAGCCAAAAGAAAGCTGCTTTGGAAAGCAGCCTTGTTTATTGCAGGCTTTTCGATCGTCTTTATTCTCATGGGGATTTCTGTAAGCACCGTTAGCCGTTTGTTGTCTTCACATGTGAAGCTGGTCGCGCAGATCGGCGGCGCTTTAATCGTATTATTCGGTCTTCATATGACCGGCATCATGAAGATCAAGTTTCTCTATCAGGAGAAAAGGTTTTCTCCCGGCAAGCGAACAGGAGGCGCCGTCGGCTCGGTCATGCTGGGGATGGCTTTTGCGGCAGGCTGGACACCGTGCATCGGGCCGGTTTTATCCTCTATTTTGATTTACGCAAGCAGCATGAAGACGATCGACAAGGGCGTTGAATTGCTTGCGGCGTATTCGTTGGGGCTCGCGGTGCCGTTATTTTTATCCGCACTGCTAGTCGAGAACTTAAGCCGTTTCTTCAAAAAAGCAGCGGAGTATTTCTACGGCATATCGGTCGCAAGCGGCATTGTTATGATGATTATGGGGGTACTCGTATTCACGAATAAGCTGGAGGCCGTTATCGGTTCGGCCAGATTGTTCGGCTCGTAAAGGAGAATATTGTATGAAGAAAATCCTACTTATATGGAGCGTGGCGGCGCTATTAATCGTGACGGCGATTGTCGTCACACATACATATAGTTTGAACGAAGATTCTAAGGAGCCCTCATCTTCAACTTTGCCTGAGACAGGTAGTGTTAAGCTGGAGAAGGCTGTGGATTTTAGACTAGAAGATCTGGACGGCAACCCAATTTCCCTGCAAGATTTGCGAGGCAAGAATGTCTACTTGAATTTTTGGGCGACTTGGTGTAAATGGTGCAAGAAAGAAATGCCCGACATGAAGAAAATCTATGACCAATATAAGGGGCAGAACATCGTCATGCTGACGGTGAACGTTGGCGAGAAGCAAGAGACAGCTAAGACATACATGACGGATAATCAGTATCCTTTCCAAGTCCTTCTGGACTCTGATAAGAGCGTCACGCGTGCCTATGAGATTCGCTCTATCCCGGTTTCCTTGTTCCTAGACAAGGAAGGTAATATCGTACACAAGCGAGTCGGAGCCATGAACGAAGAGCAAATGCAAACGGTCATCAAGGAACTTTTAGAGTAAAATGCTTAGGACACCCATCCGACTTGTATGTGAAGAAAAGGCGAAATTATGTAATAATAAGATAGAGCAACCGCATACGTGTTGTCTAAGAAACCACTCCAATGAAGGAGTGGCTTCGTCTTTATGTGCAAATGTGCGCATTCATAATTAACGTTGATCTAGAGGTGGGTATGCAATGAAGCAGAAAAGTATGGATATTCTTTTTCTTATGGCAGGTTCTATGATGTTTGCATTGGCTGTAAATCTCTTTGTTATTCCTAATAAGTTTGGCGAAGGCGGGGTTACGGGCATTACCATTATTCTATACTATCTTTTCCAATGGTCTCCCGGACTCGTGAATTTTATTTTGAATGCTATATTACTGGCGGTAGGTTATAAGTTTTTGGATAAGACGACGATTCTCTATACGATTATTGCCGTGCTGTTCAACTCTTTTTTTCTATATATAACAGAGGGATGGCGCATTTCTTCAAATGAACTGATGGTAAATGCGATATTTGGAGGGGTCTTCGCCGGTGTAGGCTTAGGTTTGATTATTCGGGTCGGAGGCACTACGGCGGGTTCTACGATATTAGCCAGAATAGCAAGCAAGTATTTGGATTGGAACATCAGCTACTCACTCTTGTTCTTCGATTTGATTGTTGCCGGGTCTTCTTATTTTATTATTGGGCCTCAAAGTTTAATGCTTACTATTGTGATGCTGTACGTAGGAACGAAGGTTATGGATTTTATCATTGAAGGGGTTAATCCTAAAAAGGCTGTTACGATTATTTCTGAAGCGCAGCATAAAATTGCCGAGCAAGTTAATGTACGGATGGACAGAGGGGTTACCGTCTTCTATGGTCATGGATATTATACAAAAATGCCAAGAGAGATTCTTTATATCGTTGTCAGCAAACAGGAAGTCAGTCTGCTCAAAAAAATTGTTAAAGCCAACGATAAACATGCATTTATAGCGATTCATGACGTGCGTGATGTGTTCGGAAAAGGATTTGTCGATATGTCAAAGTAAGTATTCCCTAAATGGGTTACTGTTAGCCAGCACAGGTGGCGAAGCTTCAAATGTAAAACGTTGTTCATATGCCGTTCATTTTGGCTTCCTATACTTTAGACATTACGAAGGAGGTAAGCAAAATGTATCTGGCTATTCGAGAAATGAGGTTTGCTAAGGCTCGGTATGCGTTAATTGCCACAATTATGGTTCTTGTTGCATTTCTGGTTTTGTTTATCACTGGTCTTGCACAAGGGCTTGCCTATGATAACGCGGCTTCTGTTAAGAATATGGCTGCAACTCATTTTGTCTTGGAACAGGATTCTAATCACCGCTTCACCAGGTCCCAGGTCGATCTGAATCAGCTTGAAAAGGCTGGCTTAATCGTAGGAAAAGAGAATGCAGAGCCGCTTGGTGTGAAAATGACAACTGTAGTTCCATCTGATGGAACGGAGAAAATCGATGTTACTCTGCTCGCGGTTAATCTTGGTGGCTGGCTGGCGCCAATCGTAACAGAAGGTTCGCCTCTCTCGGATCAGCTGAAAGGACATGTTCTCGTTGATCAAAAACTGTCTGATTCTGGCGTCAAAATCGGAACAATCCTTACAGATCAAGCTTCGGGAACAAAATGGACGGTAGACGGATTTGTGAAAAACGAGTCCTTCAGCCATACCCCGGCTGTGTTCCTAAATAAGCAGGATTGGCTTAATCTTCAGAAGCAGACACTTGCTCGTCCAGGAGCAGCATCAGCAGATAGTCAAGTCTACAATGCGATTGCTATCAAAAACTCGAACGAAAAAGTGAAGGAGCTTCAGGCCGCGCTGCCTAATACAGAAGTTATAACGAAATCTGAGGCAGTATCAGCGATTCCTGGCTATAAAGAAGAGCAAGGCTCTCTGATGATGATGATTGTATTCTTGTTTGTTATTTCAGCCTTTGTACTGGCCGTATTTTTTTATGTGATTACGATTCAGAAAACGAGTCAATTTGGTATTTTGAAAGCTATCGGTACACGCACTGCCTATTTAGCCAGGAGTGTGACGATGCAGGTTTTCGTCTTATCGGTCGGCAGTTTGGTCATTAGCGTCCTGCTGGTACAACTGATGGAAGCCGTATTGCCAAGTTCTATGCCATTTCAATTAAGTTTCTCTACATTGGCGCTAACCTGCATCTCTTTTGTAACGATGTCTCTTGCCGGTTCGCTGTTTTCGGTGTGGAAGGTAGCCAAAATTGACGCATTGGATGCGATTGGGAGGACAGCGGCATGAGAAACAGACTCGTATTACAGGGGATTACTCGGACTTTTGAAGATGGCGGTATCGAAAGGACGATTCTGGATAACCTAAACCTTGAGGTGGCCGAAGGTGAACTGGTTGCAGTAATGGGTCCTTCAGGCTCGGGCAAAAGTACATTTCTGTCCATAGCAGGAGCGCTTCTTGAACCAACAAACGGCCAGGTTCTACTCGATGGAGAATCTATCGACGGCAAAGGCAAGCAAGCACTTTCTGAATTGCGACTTCGCAAAATAGGCTTTATTTTTCAAAGCGCCAACTTAATCCCCTACTTGAAAGTAGAAGAACAACTGATGCTGGTAGCCAAACTTGCTGGAATGGACAAAGCAAAGGCAGCGAAACGAACAAAAGAGCTGCTGGAAAATTTAGGATTGGCTCATCGCGGAACCGCATATCCGGAGAAGCTTTCCGGAGGGGAGCGTCAACGGGTCGCTATCGCAAGAGCCTTAATGAATGACCCGGCTGTCCTTTTCGCAGATGAACCAACAGCAAGCTTAGACGCATCGCGAGGGCTGGATGTAGTAAGTATGATCGCGAAGCAAGTCAAGTCTCAGCGAAAGAGCGCGGTTATGGTTACGCATGATGACCGGGTTTTGTCGCTTTGTGATCGAGTGTTGTTCTTGGAAAACGGGAAACTCATTCATCATTAATTTCGTCAGAGGGACTGTGCTGATTTTTAGACCGTATTCATTGTTTTGTTAGAATTTTGAGAGAACGATTTGATAGAATAGAGGGATCGGCTTTTAGCGCGGAAGTTATTATGGTCCAAGGGTAAAAAGCAGAAGGTGCTTTGGTTTGAAACCATAGCGCCTTTTGCTTTTCTTCGTATAAGCTCCGCTCATTCAAACATCCGTGTTCCACGCAATCTGTTATTGTTGAAAATAAGGGTACTGTGTTATTTTGGTTAGAAGGCTAGCCTATGGTAATACAGCGGGTGTTCCAACTCATCGAGATTTAGAAAATATATTACGGGGAGCGTGTGTCTATATACTTTTCACTATGAGCAGAAATGTTAAATCACTCCTTTATGATTACCTGACTTTAAAAAAGAGGATTATTATGATCTTCTTATTTAGCTCGTTGATTCCGTTTATTAGCATCGGTGTGATTTCTTACTATACGATCTACTCCATTCTTACAAATAAAATTCAAAGCGGCATACAAAGCAATTTAAAGCAAGTTGAACTCTCGTTAGAGGGCACCATCAGTAATTTGAACCATGTATCCCAACAGCTTGCATTTGAAGGTAGCGTAGGCAAGAAATTAGATCAATTGTTATCGAGTACAGATAGTCAACCATACGAACGCGTCAAAATGAAAAGCAATTTGAAGGATGAATTAAGCCTCATTACTTTCACGAATCCTAGCATTGGATTAACCCTCTATTATTTCCAGAATGATCATTCCTATGATCTTGAAAATTCGGGAGTCAAGAATAGCTTCTCTCCGGAACAATTGCCATTGCTTGCCCAATACTCTGGAATTTCCTATTATGGTCCGCATGTAAGCAACAATGCATTCGATAATCAATATGTGCTGTCTGCTTTAAGAAAAGTAGAGCTGCCGAATCGGGATGATGTTTATGTTTACATAGAAACAGGGTTCCATTTGACACAAAGCATCCTGAACAATGATCAAACCGGAGTTAAAAACTCGCATCTATTCCTTGACAATGACGGGAGAATTGCCTACAGCGAATTGCCGAATACATTTGCAATGGATACGGAATTCCCTGGCTTCGAAAACGGAAAATCTTCAGGCACACATAATGGGTTTTACTGGTTTAGGCAAGAGAGCAATCAAGGCTGGAGCGTTGTCTCCGTGATTCCTAAAGCAGATTATAACAAAGAGATGAATCGATGGTTCGTTCAAATTCTGCTGTTTTCGTTAGTTTTTTTGGGAATGAGTCTGTTTTTGGCTTGGTTATTATGGAAAATGGTGTATCGACCTTTAAATGGCTTCAATAAAGAGATTAAGCTGATGGCGCAAAACCGAATTCAATCTGGTATCGCAAAAACAAGAATACCGGAATTTGATTACCTCTTGGATCAATTTCGACAAATGAAAGAACAAATTTGGGATTTGTTTGCGGAAGTGGAACAGAAAGAAAAGCGAAGAGTTGATCTTGAGGTCGAGAAATTGCTTTATCAAATCAATCCTCATTTCTTGATGAATACGTTGGATACGGTGCATTGGCTGGCTGTCATGAACGGGCAGAACGAAATTGATCGTCTTGTAACGTCTTTAAATAAACTGCTGCATTATAATTTAGGCAAGCTGGGACAAGCTTCAACAATGCAGGAGGAAATCGAGGCATTGAGGCAATACCTTATTTTGCAGCAAATTCGTTATGATTTTCAATTTGATGTGCAAATTCATGTGGATGATGAGGTATTGAAAATGCCGGTTCCGCGGTTCATCCTTCAACCGCTCGTGGAAAACTCGCTTTATCATGGCTTAAGCGATGATGGCTTCATCCGCGTTGAAGTGAAATTAACACAATCGCTTAATATTTCGATTCATGATAACGGCTCAGGGATGTCAGAAGAAATCATACAAAATTTATTAAATAACTCAGAAGTTGAAAACAGGAAGGTCGGTATGGGCATCGGGATGAATTATGTGAAGCGTATCATTGATTCGCAATATGGTGAGCGGGCTAAGGTGGAAATTCATAGTGCCGTAGGGAAAGGAACGAGCATTTTGTTGAGCCTGCCGCTCTCGGAGGTGGAACCAAACCATGATTAAAGTGATGATCGTTGATGATGACAAATTAGTTCGTAAAGGTCTTATCTCGGCCATGCCATGGCACAATTTCAATATGGAGGTTGTCGGGGAAGCAAGTAATGGCGAGAAGGCAATGGAATTTCTAGAATCTAATGCAGTTGATTTATTGCTCACTGACCTTGAAATGCCTGTTATGTCGGGCATTGAATTAATAAAGAGGGTTCGTAAAAAGTTCTCTCCTATCCACATTGTTGTATTGACGCTCCATCAGGATTTTGAATACATCCAAGAGGTGCTGAGATTAGGCGCGATTGATTACATTGCTAAGGTTCAACTTGAAAAGGAGCGCTTTGAGGAAGTGCTCGAAAGGATCTGCAACCGGATTGCCCAAGAACAAAAACGAGCTCTGGATTTAAATGAGATTTATACAAGTGATCGAGGCTGCGCATTGCTCTCATTACATCATGCTGATGGAGATAATTGGGTAGAGGCATGGTGTGAAAACGCGAATCCATTCATGATTGAAGTGGACGTGAATCTTTGGCTTTGCACACAACCAGCGGAGCCGTCTGGCGAATTATGGTTGGAAGGGCTTACACAAGAGGTCAGCACGAAATCGGGATGGGCCTTGATAAATCTATTCGGTCTCTACGGCAGGCCCCATAAAGATGTGCATCGATGGTTAAGAGAATATAGAGAGAAGGATTTCTTTTACGATTATGATTTAGATGCTAGTGTAAGGTCGATCGTGCTGCAAGAATGGGGCTGTCTCAAGCAAGCACCGTCTGAACAAAGGATAAATCATCTCAAAGAGCAATGGTCGTCTTACGAATGGATTTATCAGGACAGCTTATTTGAGCAGCATATCGCAGCTTTAAAGATGATGCGGTTGCCTCAGGCGAAGCTTTTCGGGCTGCTGTATGCATTAATCGATAAGTGGAATCTTTTATTTTATCCTGTGAGCTTAGTGAAAATTGAACTGCTGGATTCATTTGATTTCTGGTATCAAGTCGACGAATGGTTTAAAAACACAAGGAATATGATGCGTAACGCTATGAATAAACCTACTTTTTCGCAAGAGGTTATGGAGAGCATTGTTAGAGCTGTGTATATAGCTCATGAAGAGATGGATCAACAGATTACAGCGGTAAACATTGCCAGAAGAGTCAATATGAGTCGAAGCTACTTCAGTCAATGCTTTAAAGAAATTGTCGGTATGAATTTTAGTGACTATTTACGTCAGGTTCGTATCGAAAAAGCAAAGATGTTTCTGCTCCATACCAACAAAACAATACTTTGGATTGCAGAGAACGTTGGGTATATGGATGAAAAGTATTTCAGCCGCACCTTTCGTGAGCAAACGGACATGCTTCCGAGCAAATATCGGCAAACACGGGGGACAGGTAGAGAAATGTCCGATACATAGGGGGGCAAAAGTTGATTGCTGAAAAAAAAGATGCAATGCCGTGTTAATCGTCGGTCATTTGGCTCTCTAAACAGGCAACCGTCGCCTATCCTAGCTAGAAGACTTTGTGTGATACCCTTTACATGTGGACTAATTGAAAAGAGAAAGAAGGGGCGCACATGAGCAAAGCTATAAAAGGCATTCAGATTTTACTTGCAGGCATGATTATTGTATTACCCGCATGCAGTAATTCAAGCTCTTCCAAAGAATCGCCGAAGTCTTCAACGGATGCCGTGCAGAAAGCTACGGATCCGTTTGGAAAATCCGAGAAACCAATCACGCTTAGAATTGGAAAAGAAGTCGATGCGTCGGATAAAAGTTTACCAGCCGGCGATTCTCCCGAGAACAACCAGTATACCCGTTATGTGAAAGAAAACTTGAACATTGATACGAAGATTGTTTGGCAGGCCGCCGGAGGAAAAGATTACGAACAAAAGGTGAATTTATCCATTGCCAGTAACGACTTGCCTGATGCGTTAATTGTGAAGGAGACGCAGTTCAGACAAATGGTAAAAAGCGGCCAGCTTGAGGATTTAACCGAGGTTTATAATAAATATGCTTCGCCAACCATTAAAGGCATTATTGAAACAACGAATGGGCTTGCACTCAAATCAGTTACTGTGGATGGGAAAATGTATGCTTTGCCGAACGTAACACCGGAAGCAGATATGGTGCATTACATGTGGATTCGCAAGGATTGGTTAGATAAGCTAGGCCTGCAGCCTCCAAAGACGATGGATGAGTTGGAAAAAGTGGCAAAAGCCTTCGTTGAGCAGGATCCCGACGGAAACGGGAAGGCAGACACAATCGGCATAGCAGGTCCGCAGCTGGGCGGAAAGCTCAATGCGGATTTCATTAATCCCAACAGCAACAACTATGGGTTTGATCCCATTTTTGCTTCATTCCATTCTTATCCGGGATATTGGTTAAAGGGTTCTAATGGTAAAGCAGCGTACGGCTCCATTCAGCCTGAAACGAAACAAGCGCTTTCCAAGCTGCGCGATTTCTATGCCAAAGGTTTAATCGATAAGGAAATGAGCATTCGCAAGGATGCACAGGAGTCCATCAAGAATGGAACCTCAGGCATTTATTTTGGCGTATGGTGGTCAGGTGGGTATGGTCCGTTAGCAGATGCGATCAAGAATAATCCAAAGGCAAACTGGCAGGCCTATGCCGCACCACTGGATGTGAATGGCGAATTTACTCCGCATATGGGCAACCCATCGAACCAATATCTCGTTGTTCGGAAAGGTTATGAGCATCCTGAAGCGGCGATTCAAATGCAAAACCTGTTATATCGAGATGAATCGAAATTCGATGTGAATGTTGCGATTAGCAATTATCCACTACGTCTGGTCTTTGCCTCGATGGATGTCATGGATGTTACCTATAAAATGTTGAAAGAGGTTTTAGAGGGCACTAAGAAGCCGGAAGACCTGGATCTTCCCGGATATAACCTATTGAAAGCTGACGCTGAAAACGTAAAAAAAGTTAAATTGGAGCCTTACGACAATAATGATATTCAGTATTGGAACCCGAATGCGGATTTGGGTGTATGGAAACGAATGTATTCTACCTTCGTCGGCATCTCACCTCTGCAAAAACCTTATAAAAAAACCTATAGCTTAACCTATTCGCAGACTAAAACCATGGAAAGCCGATGGGCTGCACTGGATAAATTGGAAAAGGAAACATTCCTCAAAATTATCATGGGTGCCGCCCCTTTAGATGCCTTCGATCAGTTTGTATTAGATTGGAAGAAACAAGGCGGAGATCAAATTCTTGCAGAAATAGACGAGGTTGCAAAACCGTAAATTTCCCCTAAAGGCGTCAGCGAAATCTGATGCCTTTCTCTTACTAAGCGAGAATGGAAGTGATTTACAGAATGATAACTAAGGGTTATGCCAAGCATTACTATCTCATGCTCCTCCCTGGATTTATTTGGTTGACTCTGTTCAGTATCGTTCCTATGTTTGGAATCGTTATCGCTTTTCAGGACTTTAATCCCGGCTTAGGCATGTTTCACTCCGAATGGATCGGATTGGAAAATTTCAAGTATATGTTTGCGCTTAATGACAGTAAAACGATTTTTATTAACACGATTTTTATTGCTGTAATGAAAATTATCGCCAATATGATTGTGCCGCTCGCCTTTGCCCTGATGTTGAATGAATTACGCGTCACAATTTTAAAAAGATGGATTCAGACGATTGTTTATTTGCCCCATTTTTTATCTTGGGTCATTCTTTCGGGCATTCTTTTGGATATCTTGTCTTACAAAGGACCGGTTAACGGGATCTTGTCTGTGTTTGGGATAAGCCCAACTTTATTTTTTGGCAGGGCGGATTGGTTTCCCTTCATTGTTGTTGGAAGCGATGTTTGGAAGGAATTTGGATTCAATACGATTATTTTTTTGGCCGCATTGACGGGAATCAATCCCTCTTTGTATGAAGCGGCTGCGATTGATGGCGCATCGCGTTTGCAGCAGATGTTGAATATCACGCTGCCTGGAATTCGTACAACGGTTATTTTGCTCTCTGTGCTTAGTCTTGGCAATGTGTTGAATGCTGGATTCGACCAAATATTTAACCTGTATAATCCTCTTGTTTATTCAAGCGGTGATATTATTGACACCTGGGTATATCGCACCGGTTTATTGAATTTACAGTATGGTTTGGCAACTGCGGTGGGACTGTTAAAATCGGTTATCAGTTTTACTCTGATCACAGCTTCCTATTTCCTGGCTGCGAAGTTTGCAAATTATCGTATTTTTTAACCATGTTTAATATAAGGAGCATGACAATGATTGTAGAAAAAACATTCGGCTCCAAAGCATTTGATGCTTTGCTTGTAGTGCTTCTGGTTGGCACTGCGCTTTTGTGCGTGCTCCCTTTATGGTACACGCTTGTGATTTCGTTAAGTGAGAATGCAGCAGCTTCCTCGGGTCAGGTTGGATTATGGCCGGTAGGGTTTAATTTTAATTCATATAAAGAAATTATGGGCGACAGCAAATTTTTTAATTCTTTTTGGATTTCAATACAGCGTGTCGTATTAGGATCTAGTCTTAATTTTGTCATCATCGTTCTCATGGGATATCCGTTATCCAAAAATGCAAAGGATTTGCCTTTTCGAAATGTACTCATGTGGATTTTGATTTTTACTATGCTATTTAACGGCGGCTTGATTCCTTGGTAT
This sequence comes from Paenibacillus sp. FW126-R14, assembly GCF_058789495.1. NCBI lineage: Bacteria > Bacillati > Bacillota > Bacilli > Caryophanales > Paenibacillaceae > Paenibacillus > Paenibacillus sp. FW126-R14. The sequence goes on from NZ_JBYTBS010000001.1 coordinate 56,348, forward strand.
CAAACGGTTAAATCATTTGGTTTAATCAACAATATTTGGGCACTCGTGTTAGGCAACAGCGTTCCGGTTTTTAGTGTGATTCTCGTCATTAACTATTTTCGCAATCTGCCTAAGGAGCTAGAAGAAGCGGCGTTAGTAGATGGAGCGGGTCCATGGTACATGCTTGTAAAGATTTATGTTCCACTGGCTGTTCCGGTGCTTGCTACGGTTACTTTATTCAGCATAGTCTATCATTGGAATGAGTTTTTTAACGGTCTTGTGCTGATGTCCAGCGCCGATCATTATCCGCTGCAAACCTATATTCAACAATTGGTTGTTATCATTGATGCACAAACCATGACAGCAGAACAAATTCAAAAGATGAGTGAGCTTTCCAACCAGACATTGAACGCAGCCAAAATCTTTATTGCGATGATTCCCGTTTTAGTCATTTATCCGTTTTTACAAAGATTTTTTATCCATGGGATCACGTTAGGATCTGTTAAGGAGTAATCATATAAAGGAGTTACGGCATGCTACCATCACTTCCATATCTGAAACGTCAATTAGAAGGAATTTTGCGCAATAAATTTGAGCAGGGACATCAAACCTCCGGGTACTTGGCCAAACTGGAAATGCTTCCAGCAAGCTATGATGCCTATGTGGAATTCGCTTACAGCTTGGCTGCTATTCCAATGAGGGACAATTGGTCTTACTATGAGCCCGATGATTTAGAGGAGATATGGCGGGAATGCGATCCGACTCGACCTCTCGGTCAAGTCGGAACCCTGAATCTGAAGGACAGCTCCAAGAGGGTAGAGGCGGCATTCCTGGCTTCAGTCTGCGGCTCCATGTTGGGCAAGCCAATTGAGGTAAACCCCAGCCTCTCAGAATTGCGTCAAGCGCTAACCTCCGTAGGGGAATGGCCGCTCTATGATTATATTTCTGAAGAAGTTCTCCATGCATTAAATCGTCGTCATTGGTCCTGGTATGAGACGACCCGGGGGCGAATGCATTACGTGGCGCCTGACGACGATATCAATTACACCTTGATGGGAATGATGGTGCTAGAGCAATTTGGCGCTGGTTTTACGAAAAGAAATATAAGAGACTTATGGATTAATCATATTCCGATAAGCACAACCTGGGGGCCAGAGAGGGCTATCCTGATTCGATCGGGGATAAGCTATTTGGAGTATGACAGGGACATATTTCATCATTCTGAAATCGAGGGTTGGCCTGATTTCATGGTTCAGGATACAGAGCTGTGCGGTGCAGCGATTCGTGCAGACGCTTACGGCTATGCCTGCCCTGGCCAACCGGCTCTTGCTGCTGAGCTGGCTTGGCGGGATGCAAGCTTTACGCACCGCCGGACCGGTGTCTACGCCACGATGTTCATAGCTGCTGCGATTGCTGTCGCACAGGTGCTGCGCGATCCGCTAGAAATAATCCGTACTGCACTGCAATTCGTACCTAGACGGAGCCGGTTCTACGAGATTACTCAGGATTGCCTGCAGATAGTCGCGCATGCAGACAACTGGCTGACAGCCTATCAGAGCATTAACCATAAGTATGCGAGTTATCGTCATTGTCAGGTTTATCAGGAAATAGGCACCTTAATAAATACATTTCGATTTGCTGAAAACGTCGGAGATGGGATTTGCAAGCAGGTGATGCAAGGCAACGATACGGACAGCTTTGGTGCAACAGCCGGTTCTCTTCTCGGGGCTTATTTTGGTTCTGGCAGCTTGGAAACCAGATGGCTTGAGCCATTTCAGGACCGAATTTATACGGGGTTATCTTATTTTAATGAGCAAAAGCTTTCCCGTTTGGCTGAGCGAATGGGGCGTTTGCCGGAGCTGCTGCACATCGGCCAACATCGCATTCAACCGAGCGAACTCTATGTGAGAGAGAACATGGATTCCTGCCTTTGAATTGACTTTATCAATGAGGTGTAAGCATGTGGTAAAAATCATTGTAGTAGGTAGTATGAATATGGATATCGTAAATCATGTTTGGAGACGGCCTCTCCCAGGTGAAACGATTAAAAGTGTAAAGACTGACTTTCATCCTGGAGGAAAGGGAGCGAATCAGGCTGTAGCAGCAGCTCAAGCTGGAGCTCAGGTTATCTTCATCGGCGCTGTTGGCAATGATCCCTTCGCCTCACAGTTATTGTCCGCGATTTCTGAATGCGGTGTCCAGTCAGATTATATTGTTCATAAAGATGAAAATACGGGAGTAGCATCAATTACAGTAGAGGCGTCAGGAGAAAATCATATTATTCTTTCTGAGGGAGCTAACGGCTTGTTAACAGTAAAGGATATACAAGATTCTCTTGATGCATTTGATGCTGCTGATATTGTGATGCTTCAAAATGAAATAAATTGGGAGACTACGAGATATGTGATGGAAGAGTCCTATAAACGAGGCATCAGCGTTTACTTTAATCCCGCCCCGGCATTACAAATACCGTCAGATGTACTTCATTTCATTGATGTGTTAATTCTCAATGAAACTGAAGCCGAGTCTGTAACCGGAATCCCCATCTCTAATGATTACGGAGCCGTGCAGGCATCAGTAAAATTAATAAACGGAGGAGTAAGGAATGTCGTGCTGACGTTAGGAGACAAAGGATCAATGTTTACCGATAGCAGCTGTAATGTTATACATGTTCCATCCTTCGACGTACAGGCAGTTGATACGACGGCGGCCGGGGATACCTTCGTAGGAGTTTTGGCTGCATCGACAGGTTCGAAGGGTATTTCGGAAGAGACTTTGCGTTTTGCCTCTGCTGCTGCTGCAATAAAAATTACACGAAAAGGCGCCCTAAATGGCATTCCAAATAAATCGGAGATTGAGACTTTCTTAACAACTGGAAATTCAAAGAAGTAACCAGATGTCGCCAAATGAACCGTCAGAAGGATCTGACGGTTTATTTACCGTAGTCAATAGTACTCATCTAAAGCTACAAGTACCGTGGAAGGGGCGCATTTATGGAAGTTTTCAATAAGCTAGAAGAAGGCATACCTGTAGGCATAATCAAATGGACGCCCAATTCGTTACTAGAAACATTCCATTGGCATACTTCATTTGAAATTGGATATTGTCTTTCCGGCAAAGGTTGGTTTTACTTTGGAGATAAAAAATTTAGCGTAAATCCCGGCGATGTGTTTATCGTCAATCATATGGAACGGCACATTGCTCAGTCTGATCCTGAAAATCCGAGCCATTACATCTTTGTCTTTTTTAAAAAAGAGCTCCTTGAAATTGAAAAAGAGCTATTAATTCCATTCTTCTATAGTCCATGAAAATTTATTAATCAAATATCTTCCGAATTAGAGACAGCCAAAGAAATCGGACAAATTATTTTAGCTGTAAACGAGGAGATGGAAAAGAAAAGAACGGCGTACCATGGCATGATTCGTAGTTATATTCTGCAAATTTGTGTTCTGCTTTCTAGACATTTCAAGAGTCATATATCGACGGGGGAATTTAACCTGGTCTTTGCGCTTTATTACAAATTAGCGCCTGTATTAACCTACATGCATGAAAATTTTAGAGAACCTCTAGAACTCTCAGATGTCGCTAGGAAACTTGACCTCAGCCCTTCGCGGGTACGTCACTTATTTAAAGAGATTATGGGAGAGGGGTTTAAGGAGTATCTGCTCCACCTACGTGTGAATGAAGCAAGGAGATTACTGTTGAATACAAATTTGTCCATTGTGGATATATGTTATCAATCAGGCTTTCAGAGTCACAACCCGTTTTACCATGCATTTCAAAAAATTGTAGGGATGTCCCCTGGGGATTACAGGAAAGCGGCGATGAGAATAAATAGCCCTTTTTGGGAATCGGATGAAGTATTTAGTGAAGAAATTTCACCTGTTTAGGATTATATTTTAAGTAGTTTATAGGGATTTGTGGAGATCGCATAATAGGAGGGTTCTATGAATGAAGAAGCAGATGAAAACAATTTTAACAGTAGTCGTCCTGGCTGCGGCATTAGCAGGCTGCAGTAGTGAACCGGCAGTTGGCACTTCAGCAAAACCAAAAAGCACTGGGCAGGTAAGCTTGACATTTTGGCACGCCATGGGGGGCTCGAACGAAGAAGTTGTCAAAAAAATGGTGCAAAACTTTAATGAAACGGTCGGCAAGGAGAAAGGGATTACAATCACACCGGTGTTTCAAGGATCCTACGCTGACCTTCTGAAAAAAGTAAAGGCTGCCGTTCAGGCAAAAAACGAAAAGGATTTTCCGGATATCGTACAGATTCCTGCTTCGGATACCTCCTATATTAAAGACGTACCGGCGGTCATCTGGGCTCAAGATTTGCTGGCCAAAGATCCGTCGTTCAAGGTCGCGGACATAGAGCCGAATACTCTTGCCGGATTTAGTTTTAAAGGTAAGCAAGTCGGCATTCCTTTTGCAAATTCCACGATTTTACTCTATTACAATAAAAACTTGTTTAAAGAGGCAGGTCTGGACCCGACTAAGCCTCCGCAAACGATAAACGAGTTAGGAAAATATGCGGCACAAATGAGCAAGAAAAACGGCAGCCAAGTGACCCAATGGGGCTTTTCCGTCACCCCCGATCAATATCAGCTGTCAAGCTGGATTGGCATGCAGGGAGCCTATATTGGCAACAACAAAAACGGACGTGCCGATTATATGACGGCTGTTGAGTTTGATGCGAACGGATCGATGAAACGCTTTTTGACAGAGTGGAAAAAAGCAGTAGATTCCGGAGGCATTCAGACGGGCACCGATTTCAAAGCAGATGAAGAGTTTGCGGCGGGCAAATTGGCGATGTTCGTTGGATCTACTGCCGCATTAAAAGGCACACTGGCGAAGGTCGCAGACAAATTCGAGGTTGGGACCGCTTTCCTGCCGAAAGTGAATGAAACGGATAAAGGTGGAGTCGCAGTCGGCGGTTCCGCACTATACATTATGAACCGTGGAGATAAAGCAGCCTCAGATGCCGCTTGGGAATTCCTGAAATATGGCATTACGCCGGAATCCCAATTTGTATGGCACACCGGAACCGGGTATTTTCCTGTGAATACCAAAACGTATGAGCTGCCTCAAATGAAAGAGCATTTGACCAAGAATCCATTGTTTAAAACAGCAATCGAGCAGCTCCATGCGTCGTCTCCCGACACGCAAGAGCCGATGGGACCGGTAAGCGGCGAGTTTAGTCAAGCGATGCGGGAGGAAACTTTGAACTATGTACAAGGCAAAAAAAGCATAGATCAGGCGATCACGGATATGGCAACTACAAGCAACAAAGCTTTGAAGGATTATAACCGGGCAAATAATATTAAATGATGCTGGGGGCAGCGATGAATATTACGTTGATGACTTTTAACTTGAGAACCTGCATGGCATCGGACGGCGATCATGCGTGGGAGCGCCGTTGCGATACAATGGCAGCAATGATCAGAGAGCATAATCCGCTGCTTATGGGTATCCAGGAAGGACATATCCGTATGCTGGAGGATCTGCAGTTAAAGGAATATCATTGGGTCGGCGAGGATCGGCTTGGCGATCATGGAGATGAGCACTGTGCGATCTTTTTCAAAAAAGATGAACTGGATATTGTCGAACACGGCACCTTCTGGTTATCCGAGCAACCGGAGGTTCCGGCAAGTATTAGCTGGGACAGCTCCTTACCGCGTATTTGTACCTGGGGGCACTTTCGGCATAAAGGTACAGGTACGGAACTGCTAGTATTCAACACCCACCTAGATCATCAAGGGCAGCAGGCCAAGGAACAAGGTGTTCGGCTTATATGGAAGCGGATCCAGGAGATGCGGGCAGCAAGAAAGATTCCCGTCTTATTGACAGGGGACTTCAATTCACAACCCGATCATGCGGTGATCCGCTTTATGAGGGGAGAGCCAGTTTGGGATGAGGCGCTTGTGGACTTGACGGATGCCTATTCCATGATGGTTGGACCCGTAGGAGCAACGTTCCATGATAACTATTCCGGTAAAATAGACGGCGAGCCAATCGACTACATTTTTGTTACTCCTGACGTACAAATGTCATCCGTTCAAATCGACCGACGGATGATTGACGGACGGTATCCTTCGGATCATTATCCGGTCGTCGCTCATCTGATTGCTAGTGAAGGAGAATGATCCCGCGTGAATATCAGTTCTACTCAACAAGTGAAAAGCAAGCGATTCACAGGTCATTTCACGAAGAAAAGATTGAGAGAAGCCGTTAAGCCCTATTTGTTTATGCTGCCGTGTTTGATTTTTGTGTTCTTATTCACCTATTACCCATTTGCGAAAACATTTTATTTGGGGTTTACATTAGTGGACTTGAATGGCAATCCCATTGAGTTTGTATGGTTTGAAAACTTTAAACAAGTATTCAGTGATCAAAGAATGCTGCAAACTTTTTTTCATACGCTGAAATATACCGTCATCACGATTCCGGGAACGATAATAATCAGTCTTGGAATGGCATTATTGGCGGAAAATAAACGGAAAGGGACAAGCATTTACCAGATCTTGTTCGCTTTGCCCATGGCTGTATCGATGTCCTCGGCGGCGATGATATTTCAATTGATCTTAAATCCGTCGATCGGCGTATTCAACGCTCTAACCGGACTCAGCATCAACTGGTTCGGCGATGAAAAGTATGCCATGCTCGGCATAGCTATAGTTTCCATCTGGATGGGCATTGGATTTAGCTTCTTGTTTCTTTTGGCAGCTGTCCGCAATGTTCCCGAAGAATTGCTGGAGGCGGCGGGTATGGAGGGAAGCAGTTATTTTCAATCGCTGATTCATATTAAGCTTCCGTTGATGTCCCCGACTCTTTTTTTTCTGATTATCACGGATATTATTCATTCGCTGATGGTTTTCGGTCCGATCATGGTTCTGACAAAAGGAGGACCTATGGGATCTACCGAAACGATGATATACCGGATGTACATTGAAGCGTTCGAGAATGGCAAGTACGGATATGGAAGTGCTATCGCGATTATGATCTTCATCATTGTTATGATATTTACGTTAGTTACCTTTGTGTATGAAAAGAAAGGAGTGCATTATTCATGAAGACGGCCATGCAGATGCGCGACTTTCTATATAGCACGATGTGTATCGTGATTGGTTTGATCGTCATATCCCCGGTTATTTATTGTCTGAGTGCCAGTTTTATGAGTTCCAGCGATTTAAGCTCATATCCCCCTAAATTTATTCCAAGCCAATTATTTCTAAAAAATTATGAGATCGTATTTACTTCAACGCCGATTCTCCGATTTATATGGAACTCTTTTTTGATTGCCATTATTGGAACCGTCGGCAGATTAATTACGAGCAGCCTGGCTGCATACGCATTTTCATTTCTGGAATTTAAAGCGAAGAAATTATGGTTCTTAGTCATTCTCGGGACGATGATGATTCCTGGAGACATGCTGTTTATAACCAATTATATTACAGTGGCGAACATGAAGTTAATTAACACGTATTCCGGAGTGATCATTGTCATGATGGCATCCGCGACTTATATGTTCATCCTGAGGCAGCATTTCTTGAGCGTATCAAAAGAATATAGGGATGCCGCTTTTATCGATGGCTGTGGCGATTTCCGGTTCTTTACAAGCATGTTGGTGCCTATGTCGAAATCCATCTTGTCATCCATTTTTATTGCATCTTTTATCGGTCTGTGGAACGCCTATTTGTGGCCGCTGCTGGTTACCAATTCAGAGAGTATGCGAACGGTGCAGGTCGGCATTACGATGCTTCAATTTTCCGAAAGTGTTATCTACGGTCCTATTATGGCGGGAGTAACCATCATCCTTATTCCTTCAGTTCTGATCTTTATCCTATTCCAGAAGCAACTGGTGCAAGGGATCACATTAGGCGGATTAAAAGGATAGATTATTCAAATTCTGGAGGCAACTACATGAGCAGGATAAAATTAATAGCACTTGATTTGGACGGAACGCTGCTGAACGAGAAATCCCAAGTCTCTGAAGAAAACCGGAAGGCGATTGCCGAAGCACGCTCCCAAGGAGTTACCGTCATTGTGGCAACGGGGCGGGAGGTGCAGAGCGCCAAGCCTTATTGGCAAGAGCTGAATTTGGCATCACCAATGGTGACCGTTAATGGAAGCGAAGTGTGGAACTCTTCCGGCGAGCTGCATATGCGGCGAATGTTCAATGTCGAAACGGTTATGGCGCTTCATACAATTGCCGTTGATGAAAATTGTTGGTTTTATGGCTATACGACAGAAGGAGTGATTGATGGTGACAATTGGAGCCGAACGACCCAAGAGTCCCAATGGCTGAAGTTCTGTTACTCCTCGGAAAACCGGAACCAACTGGAACGGGTTCGAGCAAAGGCAGAAGAGGTAGAGCTGTTCGAGATAACGAATTCCCATCCGAGCAACATCGAGCTCAATCCATCGGGTATTTCCAAAGCGAGCGGAATCCGTGAAGTATGCGCTCTGTTGGCTTTATCCATGGAGGAGGTGATGGCTGTGGGCGACAGCTTGAATGATAAAGCAATGCTTCTTGAAGCCGGTATCGGTGTAGCAATGGGCAACGCCCAGGACGAGCTGAAGCAATTGGCCAATGCCGTCACGGGCAGCAATAGGGAGGACGGAGTGGCGCAGGCGATCCGCCGGTATGTATTGGAGGCAGGTAAATAACGTTCCTGTCGGCATGGGCGGTTATTAAGATCTAGAGGAATATTCCAGTGACATATAATAAGCTAAGGGTGCCAACTAAGAGACAGCATCCTACTTTTGAAAGAAGAGAGGGGGTGATCGGCGCTAGAAATGTAATCGCTTACAAATTAGCATCAGGCATGATGTTTCTTTTCCAATCTGAGGGAGGTATATGAATGCGCAGTTTTAAGAAAATGATTTCATCCGTATCGATGTTGGCGATTGTCCTCAGTTTATGGAGTCCTACAGGTATTTCACATGCAGCAACTCCAATCACTGATGCGAATTCAACGATTTTTGGCCCCAATGTCTATGTATTTAGCCCGGATATGCCAGCAGCAGATATTCAAAGCACGGCTAGTTCCATATTTGGCAGACAGGAAAGCAATGAGTTCGGTACAGAAAGAGATGCCCTCTTATTTAAACCAGGAAGTTATAATGTTAATTTCTATGTGGGCTTTAATACGCAAGTATCTGGTTTGGGACAAAATCCGGATGATGTGCTCATTAACGGCGGGCTGAATGTAAATGCAGATTGGGATAACGGGAAAGCATTACGCAACTTTTGGCGCGGTATTGAAAACCTGAGTATTAATCCGACGCTCACCATTCCTGCTCCAGCGCATATTACCTCGGGGACAACGCAAATCGCCGTTTCGCAAGCAGCGCCTCTTCGACGGTTACATATTAAAGGAAAACTGAATCTGTTTGACTTTGATTCGAATTGGAATGCCGGATATGCAAGCGGAGGCTTTCTAGCGGATTCCATTGTCGATGGTCAGATAACGCCAGCCTCCCAGCAGCAATGGTTCTCTCGAAACAGCCAGTATTCGAGTTGGTCCAACGGGGTTTGGAACATGGTATTCGTAGGTGACAAGAATGCACCGGCGGGGACATTTCCCGATCAGCCGTATACGGTCGTTCCGAACACGCCTGTCATCCGGGAAAAGCCTTATTTATATATTGACAAAACGGATCAATATCAAGTGTTTGTTCCATCGCTTTCACAGAATACGCAAGGAGTAAGCTGGGCTGCGGGAGCAACGCCAGGTCAGTCCATCGGGATCGACCAGTTCTATATTGTGCGTTCGGATCAGCCTGGCACATCGAGTGCTGCAAGCATCAATGCTGCATTAGCAGCCGGGAAGAATTTGTTGTTTACGCCGGGAATCTATCGCCTTGATGATACAATTCGTATCAATAACGCAAATACGGTTGTGCTTGGAATCGGGATGCCGACGTTAATTCCAACGACAGATAAGCCTGCAATGACGATTGCCGATGTGGACGGTGTGAAATTAGCTGGACTGCTTTATGAGGCCGGTCCAAATGCAACCTCTACGCTATTGGAAGTCGGACCTACAGGCAGTACGAACAATCATGCAACGAATCCAACCTCGTTACACGATTTATTTTTCCGCACAGGCGGAGCCGTAGCTGGAACGAACGCATCCCAAATGAAAATTAACAGCAATAACGTCATCGGGGATCACTTCTGGATGTGGCGCGCTGACCATGGCGCAGGTGCCGGTTGGACTACCAACGTATCGACGAACGGTCTTATTGTGAACGGAGCCGATGTCACGATTTACGGATTATTCAACGAGCATCACAATGAATATCAAACGATATGGAACGGGAACGGCGGCCGCTTGTATTTTTATCAATCCGAGATTCCGTACGATGTTCCGAACCAAGCCGCTTGGATGAACGGAAGCAAAAAAGGCTATGCCTCCTATAAAGTGGCGGATTCCGTCACTACACATGAAGCTTGGGGCCTCGGCGTTTACTCCTACTTCAGAGATGCAGCTGTGAAACTCGATTCCGCCATTGAAGTACCTAACGCCGCAGGGGTCAAAATTCATCACGCTACGACCATTTGGTTAAATGGGACGTCAGGCAGTGAAATCACGCACATTATTAACAACCTGGGAGGGCGTGTCTACGGCAAGTCAGGTAGTGCGATGAGACAAACGCTCAACGAATTCGTCGGTACGGATGTTGGGGATACGATACCGCCGAGCACTCCTACGAAATTAACAGCGACAGCAACGGCGTATAACCAAGTTAATTTAACTTGGACAGCATCGACGGATAATGTAGCGGTAGCGAGCTATGACATTTATCGTAACGGCAGTCTGATTGGCAGTGCAACATCGAATTCCTATAGCGATACTAGCGCGAAGCCTGGAACGACCTACAGCTATACGGTTACAGCGAAAGATGGCGCCAACAACGTTTCCCCCGCTAGCAATACGGCCACTGCGACTACACCTAAGAAACCGTTGGATCGAACGGGCTGGACAGCCACTTCGACCTCGACAAGCACAGACGGTCCGATGAATCTTTTGGATGGCAACATGAACACGCGATTTAGCATGGGTAAACCGATGGCGCCGACTCCGGAGCAATCCTTCACGATCGATATGAAAGCTCCAACGGCCATTACCAGCATCGAGATGGATTCGACAGGCAGCAATACGGACTACGCGCGAGGCTATGAGCTCTATGTTTCAAATGATGGCGTTAACTGGGGTCGTCCAATTGCAACGGGTACTCCTGACTCGGGTCCGATCGTTACCGTTAACTTTGAACCCCAAACCGTCCGGTATTTCAAAGTGGTCCAAACGGGCACAGCCTCGAACTGGTGGTCAGTTCGCGAGCTTAGAGTATATGGCTTGACACCGGCATCGGCGTCCTTAACGGTTCCGGCGAATGTGAACAGCGGGCAAAACTTTGATGCAACGGTTGAACTAGACAGCGTGGTGTCTAGTGTATATGCCCAAGATATTAATTTCACTTACGATCCCAACGTTGTGGAGTTCCTTTCAGCGGAATCCTTACAGTCTAAAGTCGTTATTGCGGCACAGTCCAATGCTGGAGGCCGTTTGCGCTTCTTGACTGCGAATATCGGTGGCGGCGGCAATGTGAATGGTGCATTATTGAAGCTGCATTGGAAAGCAAAAGAAACAACGGATAATGTCAGCACCACCATAGCTCTTTCCAGTATTGCGCTGGCTGATCTACAAAAGGAGACCAATCTCGATGGAAGCTCGAAGGTCATTCTCGTAAAAGCCCTCGTAGATCTGACTGAACTGAGAGCACTGATTAATCAAGTACAAACGAAGCACGATGCGGCCACGGAAGGTTACTCCTCCGGTCAATACCCTATTGGCTCGAAAGCAAAGCTGCAAACTGCAATTACCTCAGCCTATAATGTAGCCAATAATCCGGATGCAACGAAATCAGATGTCGCAGGAGCAATAACGGCACTGACGGCAGCCCTGCAAGCATTCACGTCTTCCGTCTACACTTCTGACCCGGCAGACATGAATAATGACGGTAAATTCACGGTAGTCGATTTAGCTATTGTGGCAGCGGCATATGGCAAAACTTCCGCCGATCCTGATTGGGAGATGTATAAACGAGCTGATTATAACCGAGATGGCAAGGTAGATCTCACAGACTTGGCTGCTGTTGCACAACGTATTCTAAAATAAGGATCTCCGTAAATCGTTTAAGTTGGCAGAATAAGCTGAAGGATGCCCGCTATGATACATTTTGTATCGTAGCGGGCTTTTTACGTCAGTCTAACAGGAGCAGATCGCCGCGCGGCAACTGCTCCTTGTTTTAGCGACTCCCTCGGCAATCATTTTTTTGGCCGCTTCCGTATAACCGATCGTTAATAACACGTTTAACCGGTCCGTCTTCAGCAATTTTTTTAGATAGTCCTCTTGCCGGTAGTTGGGCTTAAACCGCTCGATTCTTATAAAGGAACCGTTCAAACCAATTTTCCGGCTTATCACCTGCATCTCAATACAGCCGGACCTTGGGCTCTTCAAGAAGAAATAAAGATCGCTAAGCAAACCGTATATGCCGGCGGTGTTCGTTGCTCCTGGATTGAAATTCCTGTAGCAGAGTAATGAACATAGCATTTAGGCGGAGTAAGAACCGGGACCCCGGTAGGGTACCGGTTCTTACTCATTCTCCTTGATAAAGAGAAAAGGAACCGTTAAAATTATTATTTATTGCACGAATGGACAAGCAGCGAAAGTGGTGAATAGAGGATGCACGCTATGACGGCGAGTGTACTTCAGATGATTAGGAGGGCAAAGTCCCCTCTGTCTAAAGCTGAATTAGCAGACGAACTTGGTGTATCGTTGTCCGCCATTTCTATACATGTGGAACGATTACTCAATGAGAAATTGATCGAGGTATCAAGAATCGGAGTATCATCAGGTGGCCGGAAGCCAAAGGAATATGCTTTGAATAAGGACTTTGGTTTAATTTTGTCCATTGAACTGGGAACTTCTCTTGTTCGCATAGCCCTCACTAACTTTAATTGCGAAATCCTGTGTTTAACAGCCTCTGACATTGAAATCACGGATGGCCCTGATCGCGTTTTGACACGCATTCATGGGCTTGTCGAACAGATGCTTTTAGAAAATAAGATCGATAAAGTTTCAATTAAAGGCATTGGCATTGGCATACCGGGGCCAGTAGATTTTATTAGAGGTATACCGATTTCCCCTCCCATTATGCCGGGATGGGACCACTATCCGATCAGGGAATTCTGGGCCAGGCATTTTGACTGTCCTTGTTATATCGACAACGATGTGAATATTATGGCGCTGGGTGAACACTCTAAAGGATTAAAGTTTGAGGTCGACAATATCATTTTCATTAAAGTCGGGAGCGGTATTGGCTCTGGAATTATTTATCATGGCGGGTTATACAGAGGTTCCACTGGAAGTGCAGGAGACATTGGCCATTTTGACATCGGGTCGGATGTCGTATGTTGGTGCGGAAATAAAGGCTGTCTGGAAGCATCGGCAGGCGGCAAAGCCCTCGTTTCAAAAGGAAAAGAGAGGGCTCAGCTAACCAACAGCGGTTATTTGTTGGATATTCTCAATAGCCGCGGAGAGCTGTCAATTGAAGATATAGGTGCAGGACTCCTTCAGCTCGACTCCTCTTGTGTAGAGTTGGTTCGTGAAAGCGGCGCTTTAATCGGAAGAGTCATAGCTTCCATTGTTAATTTTGCCAATCCTGACCTTATCGTGATCGGAGGGAGGATTGCTGAGTTCGGAGACATCTTCCTTGCGGCAATACGCCAAAGTGTTTATCAAAGATCACTGCCGCTCGCTACCCGGAATTTGATTATTAATTCATCCTCGCTTGGGAATAGGGCTGGACTCATTGGCGGCGCCTTCATGACGATCGATCAGATCATTATTCAGGCTACTGACAACGAGGTTGACAATTACTTTTAATAAATGAATGTAATCAAACACACCTTTTACATCCAAGAGGTGTGTTTTTGCGTTTCGACATGAATAAATAAACTTTTGACATTGAATGTTAAAAGTTCGTGTGTTAATGTTGTAAGTGAGGAGGGGAACTATGAAGAAAATAAAGGCGGCCATTATTGGAGCGGGTTTTATTGGAAAAGCGCATCTCGAAGCCATAAGAAGATTGGGCTACGTGGATGTTGTGGCTATCGGGCAAAGTAATCAAAAGAAGGCTGAAGAGTATGCAAAATCTTTAAAAATTCCTAAAGCTTACGGCAATTATATGGATCTGCTGCAAGATGATGAGATTGAGGTTATTCACAACTGTACGCCTAATCATCTTCATTATGAAATTAACAAACAAACGCTGCTCCATGGCAAGCATCTTTTATCTGAGAAGCCATTAACGCTTACTAGTACCGAAGCTAAGGAGCTTTATGAGCTGGCCCTTGAAAGGGGGCTAATTACTGGAATTAATTTTAATTACAGGCAGTTTCCGATGGTACAGCAGTTGAAGAATATGGTAAATGACAACGATCTTGGGGAGATTCGAATTATTCGCGGGAGCTACTTACAAGATTGGCTTCTTTATAATACCGACTATAATTGGCGCATGGAGCCGGAGTTTGGCGGGGAGACGAGGGCGTTAAGCGATATCGGTTCCCATCTCTTCGATCTCGTACAATATGTAACTGATCTCAGAATCACTGAGGTTTTTGCCGATATGTCCATCGTTCATCCCATTCGTTATACGCCAAGTAAAAGTGGGGAATCATCGCATACAACGAATAGCTTGAAACAAATGGATGTTAAAACAGAAGACTACTGTTCGGTTTTGGTGAAATTTACCAACGGGGCTCGAGGGGTTTTTACTGTATCGCAAGTATCTGCGGGTAAGAAAAATGCACTTGAAATCAATTTGGACGGTTTAACTTCTTCGGGTACTTGGAAACAGGAGGAACCTTTCCGATTGCAAATGGGCTACCGGGATAAACCAAGTGAAACGATTTTAAGAGACCCTACGTTACTTAAAAAGAAAGCGCTGCCCTATCTACACTATCCAAGCGGCCATGAGGAAGGCTGGACAGATAGTCTTAAAAATATGATGCAGCATTTCTATGATGCCGTATTCCATAACTATGAAACGCCTGCGGATTCAGTTGCTACCCTCAAAGAGGGCTATCAAGTTATGCTTATTAATGATGCTATCGTCAGAAGCGTTAAGTCTGGAACATGGGAAACCGTTCAAGGGATCGAATAAACTCGATCCTTTTTTTCGTTAGTCCAATTTATTCCCACTTGCATGCTTTCTCCGAACATGTCATCCTTACGATAATGCAGTATATTTGTTATTCTTGCCAGGAGGCACTCAAATGAGGATATCGAATTGGAGGCTAAATAACACTTTAAGTTCTAAGGTGATGTTTGTTTTTCTATTGTTCTCTTTACCGCTAATTTCCTTGCTGATTTACAATAATCTCTATGCGATCGGGGTCGTCCGGAATCAGGTGGCTCAATCGAATAAACACTTTATCAGCCTCTATATGAAGCAAATCGACAGCAATCTTCTTGATACGGATTACTATCTTTATAATATGGCAGCACAGGAACTGTTGACCTTGCAATCGAATGCGAATAACAATGAACAATATAACCTATCGAAAATACGCTTGTCGCAACAAATATCGAAAGATATCAACAATTATAAATTAATGGACGCTTTTTTCTTTTATTCCGCCAACAATGATGAGTTTGCTTTTGCGTTGAACGCTGAAATCCCATATGAAAAAAGAGAGAGCATCAACACAGACTTGAGGTCACAGTTTTCAGATCTAGAGCAAAACGACTTGCTGGCCGATAAACGATGGATGGTGAGGAAGGTAAACAGCGAATATTATATGTGCCATATCGTTAAAAATGGAACCGCATACATTGGTGCGTGGGTCAGAGTTAACAAGCTTATGCAGCAGCTGAATCTTGTCGATCTTGGTCAGAACGGAGTGGCCATTCTGGCCAACGAACATAACGAGCCGATGAATGAGACAGACTTTATACAGGAGCATGGTATTGATTTAAGTTTTGATAATATCAGTTATGAGCTGATTGGCCATAATGAAAAGTTCTTATCCATCGGTGAAAAATCAGCCATGGGCAACTTCAACTTGATAGCGCTATTACCCGATAGAGGAATTCTAGAGCGATTGCCGTTTTTGCAAAGAATTGTTCTCTTTATTCCAATAGGGACGTTTTTTATTTTGCTGCTGCTTCTTATCATTTTGCGAAAAATGATTTTACTGCCGATCTTCCGGATTGTGAAGGCAATGCGAAAAATACAGGACGGCATCATGGATATTCAAATTCCCCGTCATCCTTCGGCGAAGGAATTTCAAATCATGGACGAAACCTTTAATGCCATGGTCATGCAAATTGAAAAGCTGAAAATCGATGTCTACGAAGAAAAGCTGACAAGTCAAAAAGCAGAGCTTAACCATCTGCAGCTGCAAATTAACCCGCACTTCTTTTTGAACTCCTTAAATATTATTTACACGCTGGCTCAAGTCAAAAATTTTGCTCTGATTCAAGAGATGTCTCTTTGCCTTGTTGAATATTTCCGGTTCATGTTTAGAAGCAATTTGACTGTCGTGGCGCTGGACGATGAAATGAAACATGTCCAAAACTACTTGAGAATTCAGGAGCTGCGTTTTCCCGCACATCTGACGTACACCATCCATTTGCCGGAGTCGTTAAGAGTCTGCTCGATTCCCCCATTGATTGTTCAAACATTTGTTGAGAATACGATTAAACATGCGGTCACCTTGGACGAGCATTTGCATATTCAGATCGACATTGCAGCCTGTTCCCAAGAGGGAAAACACTTCTTATGCATTCATATTGCGGATTCTGGCCAAGGCTTTGACCCAGATATACTTAAGGATCTTCAGGAAGAGCGGGACCTGGCTAATGAACAGGGAGAGCATATCGGTATCTGGAACGTGAGGCGACGGCTGCGTCTCTTATATCATGGTCATGCACAGCTGCGCTTTTACAATGGTTCCCCACATGGCGCCAACGTTGAGTTGCTAGTGCCATTGAACAAATAATTTTCGAAACCAGGTGATCACAATGCTTCAAGCTATCATAGTAGACGACGAAATTCATGCGGTTCAAGGCATCAAAGAAGGAGTGCCATGGAATGACTTAGGCATCTTCCAAATACATGCAGCTTATAACATTAGGCAAGCGAAGGAGGTTCTTGAGCAGCACCGAATCGATATTATGATTTGCGATATTGAGATGCCGCAGGGAACCGGTCTGGAGCTTCTGCATTGGGTAAGAGAGCAGCACATTCAAGTGGAGTCCATTTTCTTGACCTGTCATGCCGAATTTCGTTATGCACAGCATGCCGTTCAGCTAGGCAGCTTGGAATATATGTTGAAGCCTGTTCGTTTCAATGAACTTGAGGCTGTTCTGAGAAGAGCTGTTGAAAAGGTGCAGAAAACGAATGAACAAGCCCAGTATAACGAAACGCTTCAACATTATAGCAAGCTTTGGTCGCTGCATCAGCCGTTATTGATTGAGAGATTTTGGATGGATTTAATCCAGCAAACGATCCCATCACAGCCTGGAGCTATACAAGAAGAGATGTCTAGAAGGGGTATTCCTTATACGATAGACATGAAATTCGCTAGCGTATTGGTTTCGGTTCGCGAGTGGCGAAAGGTGCTGCAAGCCAGAGATGAGAAGATCATGGAGTATGCGCTGCGCAACTCTGCGGAGCATGCGTTTCAGCTTAACCAACAGCCTTGCCAAGTCGTCCCTATCAAAGAGGGACTGCTTCTCATTATCCTGCCGAATGAAGATAACAATTCTCTGAGCGGACTAGGCTTGGAAGCGGCATGCATTTCCTATATCGAGTCTTGCGACCGCTACTTCTACTGTGATCTGAACTGTTATATCGGGTCGCTTGCTGCATTAGAGAATGTGCGGGAGAGGGTCGAAAGCCTTATTCAGATGGATGCGGAGAATGTGAATGGTATCGGCAGAGTATATGTTTCAGGGACATTGCCAAGCAAGGAATGTATGCTCCGTATGCCGGATTTAAACAGCTGGTCAACACTGCTGAAACAAGGATCCAAAGAAAAGCTGCTTAAAGAGATTCAATCGTTCTATGCAGATATGACTCAGGCGGAAGGATTAGACAGCTATACCTTGCAAGTGTTTTATCACGACTTCATCCAAATGGTCTATTATGTGCTCAAGCTGGAAGGGCTGCAGGCACACCGAATTTTTTCCAGTAAAGAATTCCAGCTCCTCGCTGCTGAAGCTACCCGATCTGTGAATCATCTTTTTGTTTGGGCGAGACAAGTGGCGGAAACCGCAATTGAGCATATGAACAGCACGAAACAATCAACCACTGTGGTGGAACGGGTCAAGCATTACATTCAAGAGAACATCGGACAGAATTTGAGCAGAGAAGATGTCGCGGGACATTTTTATTTAAACATAGACTATTTATCCCGAATATTTAAGAAAGAAACAGGGCAGCTGCTATCCGATTATTTGCTCGGAGAACGGATGCGATTGTCCATCGAGCTGTTGTTGACGACCGATTTGCCTGTAAGCGCCATTGCTGTCACGGTCGGTTACTCGAACTTCTCACATTTTGCAAAGATATTCAAGCGGGAAACCGGTATATCGCCGTTGGAATATCGAAAGCAGCATCAATCTTGAACGGTTCGCCTCTCGTGTTCATACGGGGGGCTTTTTTTAAAAGTCGTAAAAACGTCAGTGAAGAGTCGTATTTTTAGTGAAGAGGCTGTCCCTGAACTCGTTACAATAAAAGCAACAAGAGATGAAAGCGAGGGATAACAGCATGGAGGGAACACTGGTCAACAGGAAAGATCAGCCGATACAGGCGACCTTACTGAAAAAGCTAAAAAAACATAGGCGATTCGTGGTTTTATTCATCATGACGCTGCCTGGCCTCGTGTATCTGATGATTAATAACTATTTGCCGATGCTGGGGATCGTCATTGCCTTTAAAAACTATAATTTCTCGCAAGGCATACTAGGCAGCGAATGGGCCGGATTCAAAAATTTCGAGTATTTGTTCAAAACGAAAGATGCCTTCATCATTACTAGAAATACGATTCTTTATAACGCAGTTTTCATTCTTCTTCATCTGATTGCCGCCATTTCGATTGCGATTTTGCTGAATGAGATTAAGAAACGTTTCTTATCCCGATTGTATCAAAGCATTATTCTGCTGCCTCACTTAATTTCAACGGTCATTATCGGATATTTGGTTTTTGCTCTATTGAGCGCAGAAAACGGTTTTGTGAATAAGAACATTCTTCCGTTGTTGGGACATGACATTATTGCGTGGTACAGCGAACCGAAATATTGGCCGTATATTTTAACGTTCGTAAGTTTATGGAAAGGTGTCGGTTACCTCTGCGTCATCTTCCTGGCGGCGATTATTGGTATTGATCAGGAGTATTATGAAGCCGCTACCATTGACGGAGCAAACAAATGGCAGCAAATCCGGAGCATTACGATTCCTTTGATCACACCGGTCATCACGATCATGACATTAATGGCGATAGGACGCATTTTTTACTCCGACTTTGGGCTGTTTTATCAGGTTCCTCTGGATGCCGGGGTACTGCAACCTACAACGAATGTTATTGATACGTATGTATACCGTGCATTGCTAACGCTTGGGGATATTGGCATGTCGTCAGCCGCAGGCTTGTACCAATCCGTGGTTGGTTTTACGCTGGTGCTTTTATCGAACTATGTCGTTCGCAAAATTAATAAGGATAATGCCTTATTCTAGGAGGTAACGTAATGAAAGCAAAGGCCAACCTCACGCAATGGCTTCTGAATCTGTTCTTCATATTTGTGGCTGGCGCCTGCTTGCTCCCTTTCCTGCTGCTCTTCATGGCATCGTTTACGGATCAAAAAGAAATTCTTCAGAGCGGTTACAGCTTCTTTCCGAACAAAATGAGTATGAGTGCCTACACGTACCTGTTTAGGGATTCGGCACTTATTTTCAGGTCTTATAGCGTTTCGATTTTTGCAACCGTGTTCGGTACAATCGTGAGTCTTACGCTCATTTCGCTGTTGGCGTATCCGCTCTCCAGGAAGGACTATCCGCTTCGCACCCTTTCATCGTTTCTTGTATTCTTTACCATGTTATTTAATGGCGGGCTGGTCCCGACGTATTTAGTGTATACGCAATTGTTGGACTTAAAAAACACGATTTGGGCTTTAATTATTCCGTATCTTCTGCTAAATGGGTTTTACGTATTGCTGGCCCGCACGTTTTTTTCTTCTTCCATCCCGGTTCAAGTTATCGAATCTGCTTATATCGATGGAGCGGGGGAATTCAAAATTTTTTACCGGATCGTCCTTCCTCTCTCATTGCCTGTACTGGCGACGCTGGGCCTTTTTCAAACGATCAATTATTGGAACGACTGGTTTAACAGCCTTATTTTCATTACCGATTCGAAGTTGTTTAGTCTTCAATTTATGCTCAATAAAATTTTGCTGGACATTCAATTCCTGAATACAGCTAACCTGGGCGGCGAACAAGGCCGAATGATATCGGAAATGCCGACGGAAAGCGTACGCATGGCTATGGCGGTGATCGGCATACTGCCAATCATCCTGTCTTACCCTTTTTTCCAAAAGTATTTTGTAAAAGGACTTACCATCGGCGCTGTAAAAGGTTAATGTCCCATGGCTTCAATCAGTTCCAGCTGATTTAGCATAGAGAATGAAACTAAAAAGGAGGGTTTTCTGTGAAATCGAACATGAAACAGCTCGTAACCTTATCATCCGTTATCATAGCTTCGGCCAGTCTGTTATCCGCTTGCGGAACATCGCAAAATTCCGAATCCGGCACGAGAGCACCGTCCGCCACCCAGCAATCTTCATCCAGCGCGGATGCAAGCCAGTTGAAGCCTTATGAAATTACGGTGGCTTTTATTACAGTGGGCTCGCAAACGCAGGGAATCCCGGCCGTTCAGGAAGAGATCAATAAAATTACGAAAGCGAAAATGAATGCAACGGTTAAGCTCGTGCCGATCAGCTATGGCGCCTATACGCAGCAGATGAACTTGATGATGGCAGGGAATGAAAGCCTGGATTTGATAGTCAGCGGAATGGGAACCTATAATACTCAGGTCAGTCAAGGACGTCTTCTTCCGATGAATGATTTAATTGCAAAATACGGATCTGGCATTACGAGTGCGTTCAGCCCGGAAATTATTAACTCCACCCAAATTAATGGAAAAATATACGGAGTGCCGAGCAATCGGGATTTGGCTGCAGACTATGGGCTTGTGATGCGCAAAGATTTGGTTGACAAATATCATCTCGATATCGCGAAAATGAAATCTTTGGACGATCTGGACGCCGTATTTAAAACGATTAAAGATAATGAGCCGAATGTGACTCCGCTGGTCAGTTATGTTCCGGGAAGCACGCCTGTCGATAGCCTAGCACCGAGTAAGTTTGATGTGTTGGACGATAAAATTGGCGTATTGCCTGACCATGATAATAATCTGAAAGTCGTAAATATGTTTGATACCAATGAATATAAGCAAATGATTCAAACCATGAGACGATGGTTTACATCCGGCTATATTCGTAAAGATGAGGCGACCAGCAAAGATAATTCAACGGACTTAATTAAAGCGAATCGAGCCTTCTCTTTCTTCACTTCTTTGAAGCCGGGTTATGAAGCGCAAGCTTCGAGGGCGGCTGGCACGGAGATGGTAGCTGCACGGTTGTCGCAGCCAATCACGACAACGAAAAGTATTACAAATTTTATGTGGTCAATCGCCAAAAACTCGAAGGACCCGGAAAGAGCGATGATGTTCCTGAATTTGATGTACTCCGATAAAAACATCATCAACTTGCTGGATTGGGGGATTGAAGGCAAAGATTACGTCAAAGTATCGGACAATGTGATCGATTACCCGCAGGGTGTGAACGGCAGCAATGTAGCATACGGATTAAATTTAGGCTGGCTCTTCGGCAATCAGTTCCTCTCCTACGTCTTTAAAACCGATTCGCCAGATATTTGGAAAAAAACCGATGACTTTAATAAAGCATCCAAAAAGTCGAAAGCTCTCGGTTTTACGTTCGACGTGACGTCGGTAAAGACGGAATCCACTTCCGTGGCAAACGTCTTGAACCAGTATAAAGTCGGACTGGAGACAGGAACGCTGGATCCGGACAAAAACTTGCCGGAGCTCAACAAAGCGTTGAAAGAGGCTGGATTGGATAAAGTTATCGCAGAAAAGCAAAAACAACTGACGGAATGGGCCAATAATAAAAAATAGGAGTGAGTACAATGGTAGAAGGCAGAAAAAGGCTGAAAATTGGCATTATTGGTTGTGGCGGCATCGCTGAAATGAAGCACTTGCCGTCTTTAGAGAAGCTCCCGGAGCTATGTGAAATGGTTGCATTTTGTGACATTGTCGAAGCAAGGGCAGCGGCGGCAGCGAGTAAGTACGGAGCGGAAGGAGCCAAGGTTTATACGGAGTATAAAGAGCTTTTGAAGGACCCGGCGATTGATGTTATCCATGTGTTAACACCTAACTTATATCATTCTTTTATGACGATTGAGGCATTAGAGGCTGGCAAGCACGTGATGTGCGAGAAGCCTATGGCCATTAACTCCCAAGAAGCCCGGCTCATGCTGGATGCGGCAGAGAAAACGGGAAAGAAACTAACGATCGGCTATCAAAACCGGTTTTCAAAAGAAGCGCAATATGTGTATCGTACAAGCCAAAATGGCGAGCTAGGTGACGTCTATATGGCTAAAGCTCACGCAATCCGCAGGCGCGCAGTCCCTACTTGGGGCGTGTTCACGGATAAAAGGCAGCAGGGCGGAGGGGCGCTGATTGATATCGGCACGCATGCTCTTGATTTGGCGCTGTGGATGATGGGCAATTATAAGCCGAAATCCGTCACAGGCTCCGTGTTTTATAAGCTTCGGGACAAGCCTGAGGGGAATATTTTCGGCCCTTGGAACCCAGCGGAATTCGACGTAGAAGACTCGGCATTCGGTTTTATCAAGATGGAGAACGGTGCAACGATTTTCCTGGAATGCTCTTGGGCGCTGAATACAACAGATGTAAAAGAGGCGAAGACCTCCTTATACGGAACAGAGGGTGGCGCCGAAATGAAACAAGACGTGAACAATAAGCCCTATGTTGTGGTCAACGCCGTTAAACATGGCGAAATGGTGGAAACGAGCACGAAACCGGCCTCGCCGATCGCTTATTTCGCCGGAGGCAGCGAAGATCCGGGCGTTGCCGAGGCACGGCAATGGCTGCAGTGTATTTTGGACAATACGGAACCTTTAGTTAAGCCATATGAGGCGGTTGTCGTAACAGAAATTTTGGAGGCCCTCTACAAGTCGGCTGAAACCGGAAAAGAAGTCGAACTTTAATCGAAGATAATAATAAGGAGGAATTACGATGGGATTGGATTTTGGATTGCAGTTATTCTCGGTTAGAAAAGCATTGCAGCAGGATGCAGTAGGCACATTAGAAAAAGTGGCGGAAATCGGGTATCGGAATGTGGAGCTTGCCGCTCGTTACGATGAACACTTGGGCTTTCAAGTTGCCGGCTTAACAGGCTCCGAGTTGAGGAATCATCTCGAACATCTCGGCTTGAAAACTGTTAGCTGCCATGCGATTTTTAATGAAACAAATTGGGAACAACTGATTCATTTTGTTGAGGAAGCAGGCAGTCCGACCGTCATTATGCCCATTGCCTTTTTCAATAACAGACAAGATGTCCTTGACTATTGCCGCTTTTTGAATAAACATGGAGAGCTTGCGAAGAAGAGGGGGATTCAGCTGTATTATCATAATCACTTCCAAGAGTTTCAGGTATTCGAGGGAGAGAAGATTATCGATACGATGCTGCAGCATACGGATAAAGAACTGGTGAAGTTTGAATTGGATACGTACTGGACGGTAAGGGGAGGAGAAGATCCTGTTCACTGGCTGAATAAACTTGGGGATCGGTGCGATTTGATTCATCAGAAGGATTTGCCGGCCACTGCGCAGCCGGTTAGCTTTTTCGACATCTTCGGAGCGGATTCACAGATTACACTGGACACGTTATACAAAACACAAGAAGCACAGCATTTTACTGAAATCGGGGAAGGGACGCTAAACATCGCTTCCTACCTGGATGCGTTTCGTTCTTTGGGACATGCCAAGTATGTGTTCGTTGAACAAGATATGACGGCTCGGGATGAATTGGAAAGTATTGCGCTCAGCTATCGGAATATCGTTAAACTTCTTAAATAGGAATAACCTGAGGGGGATGCAAATCCCCCTTTTCATGTTTTCAGCAGCAAAGGAGAGTAGGAATGAAACCACGTTTGTTTCTATATATCGTTGGAATTACTGCATTGGTAGGCGGGTTTGCACAAGTGATGTATACACCCATCTTGCCGCAGGTTCAACAGGAACTGCATACCAATCATTTTCTGATTAATTTGACCGTTACGCTATATACCGTTACGATGGCGATCATGCAAAGCATTATCGGGCCGATCGTAGATCAAAAAGGAAGAAAATCTGTGCTGTTAATCGGTCTGATTGTATTTACTACGGCATCGTTGGGCTGTGCTTTCGCACATTCCGTTACGCAGCTGCTTCTGCTGCGCATTATACAGGGTATCGGAGGAGCTGTGATACCGGTTGTAGCGATTGCTGTCATTGGCGATTTATTTGAAGGCAAGGCGTTGATTAAGAGCATGGGTACTTTTCAGCTTTTGATGGCTTTGTCTCCCGCGCTCGGACCGCTGATCGGCGGTATAATCGGCGGGCAGTGGGGGATGTTGGGCGTATTTTTATTTCTAGGGTGTGCAGGCCTTCTGTTACTGATTGCCGTCTGCGCATTCCTGAAAGAAACACGGCCAAAATCCTTAGAACAAAAGCGATTCTCCATGCACGGCTTTGTTACCGTCTTTCAGCAGCGAAAAGGGATGGCACTTCTGCGGATCTGCTTTTTTCAGGCTTTATCCACAATGACGCTCATCGTCATGCTGCCCCGTATTTTTCTGCATCAATTCGGAATGGGGGCGGAAGGAACCGGGATTGCTTTTTTGTTAATGGCTCTATCCTTTATGATCGCTGTGAGAATCGGTGTTAATCTGCAAAACAAGTTAGGGACAGCGCGGGTTTTTGTCTATGCGACTTGGTTGAATGTATTCTCGTATGCGTTCATCGGTCTAGCCTCCATGGTGTCCCTGCCTCTAATGATTGCTGCTTTTTGTATATTCGGTATGACATACGGGTTATCGATGCCTCTTCCTTCAACGCTCATTTCCGAATGGTTTCATGATCATCGGGCTGCTGCTAACGGTGCGTTAAACATTGTTCGTTTTATGGGGACGGCAGCAGGCCCAATGGTGGGTACTTTCTTATATATAACAGAAAACAACCTGATTTTGTTCGGTTCATTGATGTTCATGTATGCGCTTAGCATGTGGGGGAGCAAACGATTATTGGTCGCAAAGGGCGCTGCATGCGCGGCTGTACCGTGCGGTGGTGCCATTCGTTCAACTACCGGGCAGGATACTTGAATTGTTGAATTATTTCTCTAATAATATTAAAGTTAATAAATTATTATTATTTTGATATTGAGGGGGAATGAAACCATGCAAATACGTGAAATTGAAGAACAGGACAATCAAACCATAGAGAGAATTATTAAACGCTCATTGGAATCGTTTAACCTAAACATTCCGGGAACAGCATATTTTGACCCTCAACTGAGCAGTTTGGCACAATATTACAAGGAACAATCAAATTCAAAGTATTGGGTTGCCGTGAACGAACAAAATGAAGTGGTTGGCGGTGTGGGAATTGCACCATTTGGGCAGGAACCGGGAATTTGCGAGTTGCAAAAGCTCTACATTACACCCGAAGCTCAAGGGATGGGTCTGTCGAAAGATCTTATGAAAGTAGCGCTCGACTTCGCCAAGGAACACTATACACACTGTTACTTAGAAACATTGAAGAAACTTCAAGCAGCAAATCTCCTTTACATCAAATTAGGTTTTCAACAACTTGAAAGACCACTAGCTGGTTCAGATCATAATGCTACAGACGCTTGGTTTATAAAAGAGTTATCGTTTTAATAAGGAACGAAGCTGCCGACACGATCGGCAGCTTCATTACGTTTATCTTAAAATATAACCGCCATCCGGATAGAGTGTGCTTCCAGTCGTATACCCATTGGTCATTAAATAGACCGCAGTATGAGCGGCTTCGTAAGCGTGGCCGACACGACCCAGAAGATTCAATCGGGTATACGCTTCATAGGCTTCATCTCTGACGGCTTGCTCAGCACCTTCCCAGTTAAAGGAAGTATGAATCGTCCCCGGAGAGATCACATTCACTCGGATGGGAGCAAGCTCGACAGCTAATGCTTTTCCGAGGCTTTCTATGGCCCCGTTGCAAGCAGCATAAGAGGCTCCGTCCGCCAACGGCCGTTGGCTAAATGCGCCCGACATCAAGACGATCGAGCCATTCGGGTTCATAGAGGGCACACCATATTTCACAGCATGGTATTGCGGCCAAAACTTGGCGTCGAAGCAGCTTCGTGCCACATCCAAGTCAGAGGTAATCGGTCCTCTCACATAGGAAGCGCCTGGAGTAAATAAGTGATCAAAGCTGCCAATCCGATCAAAAAAAGTCTTTAATTCCTCTACGTTTCTATTATCTAACGTAAAGATTTCAATGCCATCATTCCCAAGCCATTGACGGGCTTGTTCCAACTTCTCCAATGAACGACCGGCAATAACAACCTGCCCGCCCTGCTCAAGCGTTTGCTTGGCAACGGCTAGACCTATACCGGAGCTGCCGCCGATGATCACGACTCGTTGATTTTGTAATGTGTTATGGGACATTGTTTTCACCTCTATACAGTAATGAGAAGCAGGGTTCGGTTACAGTTTCTATTATTAGACAAGCTCCGCAGGCTGCCAAGTACGCACTTTTTTCGTACTTAGTATGAAATTTCGTACTATATAGAAGCTTAGGATGGGGAGAAGTCATCGTGCAAAAGTTGTCCACAGCAGGTATCATAGGGAGGAGGGGGCGTATAACGATGGATTTAAAAGAACCTAGGCTCAAAGGCGTACTTGCAACACTTCAAATGATGGGCAGCAAATGGAAGCCGCTTATCTTATTTATATTGTTAGTGGACGGAACCAAACGATTCGGGGAGCTTCGGCGCCTTATTCCGGATGTATCGCAAGGGACATTGACAAAGCAGTTGCGCGAGCTTGAAGAGGATAATTTGATAGAGCGCAGCATCTATCAAGAAATTCCTCCGAAAGTGGAGTACAGCTTAACGGAGCACGGCAAAACGCTATCCACGGTATTGGACAGTATGTGTGGTTGGGGACGCAAACATTTGGAGTTGGTGGAAAGCCGCAAAGATTAAACTTTGTGATTTCAGTTCGTCCAATCAGAGTAACCCTGGAATGAATAAGATATGACAGTGACATGATTTTTCGCAGGTATCTTCTTCATGAAAGGGGAGTATGTATGATTCGTAAATATACGACGGGACCTCTGAATAACCTAACGGAGAAAGACAAGACTGTATCCAGCTTTATTGTTGCGAATTCGCTAAACCAGCATCAACATAAGAAGGCTAAAGTAAGAATTAAAGTGTATGCATTAAACGGAAAGAAGAAATTGATTCATAATATTGCGTTTATCGTGAAACCGAATGCCTCCACATACAATAGCTTATTCGTGGGAAAAGCGAAGCAGTATGAGGTCCAATTTATTACCAATCAAATGAAGGTTCAATTTGCATCGTTTGGGATTAGTCCCAAAGATCGGTATGTTGCCGCACATCGCGTACTTAACAGTGAATTAACAAGAATCGTATGAGTATACGTAAAGCCGGTTCTTGAAACGACAACAACGCCTAAGTCGGGGTTCCGATCTTAGGCGTTGTTCTTTATGAGGCGCCTTGATTACTTAAAAGGCAAATTAATTTCAACGGTTGTTCCTCGGCCGACTTCGCTTTGAATTTGAATGGTTCCGTGATGCTCCTTGATTATTTTGTAGCAAACCATTAAACCTAGTCCTGTTCCTTTTTCCTTCAAGCTGAAAAAGGGTTCGCCAAGATGGGCAATTCTGTCCTGCGGTATACCGTATCCGTGATCTGTGACTCGAACCGAAACGGAATCCATGTTGTATTTGATCCTAATATCAATTTGACCGCCGTGAGGCATCGCTTCAATGGCATTTTTCACAACATTAATAAACACTTGGTTAAGCTGGTTTTCATCGCATTCAATGAACCGATCCTCAGATTCCGATTCGATCAAAATCTGTACATTGTGCATGGTCGCAAGGGGATAGAGAAAAGAAGCGACCTGCTGGACGATAACTCCTAATTTCCTCCTTTCAAATTTTACGATTTGCGGCTTTGCCACGGTCAAAAATTGGTTGGAAATCCATTCCATTTGTTGAATTTCGGTTAACATGACATCCAAGTACCAACCGTCTTTATCGGTTGTTTGGGACTTCAGTAAAGTGAGGAACCCTTTGAGTGTCGTAAGCGGATTGCGAATTTCGTGGGCAATCCCTGCCGCCAGCTGCCCGACAACAGCAAGCTTCTCCGTTTTACGCAGCAATTCTTCGGTTTGCTTTATTCCCGTAATATCTCTTGAAATTAGCACATACGCAACGGTATTGCCTTTGCTGTCAAAGAGCGGGGAGGCGTAATTGCTGACGTCAATCAGGCTGCCATCCTTGCGCTGTCTAACGGTTTCATAAGGGATGACTTGACGGGAACTGAACACATTGTTGCGAATTTCTTCTAATTCCCACTTCATGTGGTCAGGAATCGTTGGGTTCGGCTTACCGAGCAGTTCCTGTTCCGTCCAGCCAAATATTCTTTCAAAAGATCTGTTGGCTTTGACAATATGAAGATTGGCGTTGACGACGAGAACCGCGTCTTCGGTATTGCCGAAGTAGAACTCCAGCTGTTCTTTCGTAGACTTCAAGTCTTCGAAGATTTGTTGATGATGCGGAGCGATATCCCGGACTGCTTCATAAACGCCGACGATTTCGTTTTCCACAATGATCGGAAAGCTCTTTACCGAGACAAGGAGACTATGCCCCTGCTTATGCCGGAAAGCCGTGTCATATTCCTGCTGCTTTCCCTTTGTTGAATTGGTAAAAGCCCGCAATTTTTGTTCGATGTAGTCAGGGAATGTGAAGTCTTCGACCATGATGTTTCGCAGTTCGCTCGCATCATAACCAAGCATTCTTTCCGCAGCCGGATTGGCATCGAGGAGAACTCCTTGTAAATCATAAGTAAAGATGGCGTCCGGATGATGTTCGAATAGCGACTTGTAAAATTGATCTTGTTTTGAAACTCTTTTTTGACTTTCAACTGCTTCGTTTTTACTTAGTGGTGAGGAGGAGGCAGGGAACTGCCGGAAATCCGGTAAATAGTTGAAAACGGCAATGTCCGGCGGAAGGACATTGATAATCGAGCCGATGGCCACTCCGCCGTAAAAATAAGGCGAGAGTTCAAATAGCCACAATTTATTGTCATCCTTCAATTCCCAGTTTGCCTTGAAAGGAAAAGATTCTTTAATAAAAGATGTATGATCGAAACGATGTTCGGGCGAGATCCAGCCTTTTTTGTATAGCAGTTGAGAAGCTTTAATGACTCGTCCTCCGCGGTCCAGAACCGCTAGCGGCAGAGTCGTTCTTTTGGTTTGCTCAACAAAATATTGAGACAGCCGGAAACGTTCGAATTTCAATTGACTATAGAGCATATTTTCGATTTCTTGGGCCACCATAACAACGGCATCCAGAGATTCCGGTTCAAATACCGTCCAAAAGCTAGTTAGATCGATAACACCGAGTACTTTCCCTGTAGCGGGATCGTGAATGGGGGCGGCTGAACATGTCCAACCATGAATATCTTGGCAAAAATGCTCGCTGGCAAACACTTGAATCGGGACTCCGGTGGCGAGGGCTGTTCCAATGGCATTCGTCCCTGCACTGCCTTCGCTCCAATCGGAACCGGGCGAGAAGTTAATGTCTTCCGCTTTCAACATTAAAGACATATCGCCGTCAAAGTAAATCATTTCGCCGGCCGCATTGGAATAAGTCACAAGGTAGCCGGTATTTGCGGCAAGCTGCTTCAGCTTCTTTAAAAACGGTTCGACCAATTGGAATAGCGGATCAGACGTCACGTATTCTTGAATTTGATCAATTCCTAAGTTATTAGAGGCTTTACTAAGGAGAGGATGGACTCCTTGCTCCATGCAGCGCTGCCAAGATTGGTGCATAGAAGTTCTGACATTAAGCTGTGAGAAGCTTCCGGACATAAACTTTTCCCATTCGTGTTCGATCGTTGCTTTTTCACTTTTCAGAGAACGGTTAAAACGGAATGTCTCGAATTTATGATTTGCCATAATTACATCCAATGCCTCCTGCCATAACCTCAATGATTGTTACGGAATTGATAAGAATGGGGTTTTCATTAGGTATTATATTATAATAAGAAATGGATTCCCATAATATACATGAAATTTTACATTCTCTCACAATAAATCAGCGGCAGTCTGGGACTTGATTTCTTCGGTCCAAGCTGTCGCTGTTTCCATTTCTAAAAGGCGAATCGAAGAAGCCAAAAAATTATAATAAACGGATAAGTAATTCTATTTTTCTATCATAATGTAAGTGCTATCATTTTGATCAAGGCAGCGGAAATCTCATATCCTATGGGAGCAGCTACCAGAGTTGAAGCAGCAGTGATCATTTACATAATTCACAACGAATAGGAAGTTTCCGCCTTGTTTTGTTAGCGCATTCAAAATTGAAGGAGGATGAACGTGTGGGAAAAAAGATCGTTTCTCTGTTGTTGATGATTTCCATGCTGGCAGGATTGCTGCTTGGCATGCCGACGACCGGGGCAGCTGCCGAAGACAGCAGCTTGATGCTCTGGTATCGGTTTAATGAAGGCACGGGCACCACAGTTGCCGATTCTTCGGGCAATAACCGCAGCGGTAAACTGAGCGGCACCTACAGCTGGACGAAGGGGCCGGATGGCTCCGGCGCCATAAGTTTGGATGGCAGCAGCGGATTTGTACAGATGCCGAATGCCATTCTTACCGGTCTAAGCAGTGTTACGGTGGCAACCAACGTATTCGTGGATCAGGCGAACAGCAACCCTTCGTGGGTGTTCACCTTCGGTTCCTCAACCAACCCGAACGGCGATGCGAATGCCCATTACATGGGGTTTCTGCTGGAAGCCGGTGCTTATCGGGCCATGCTGGCGACAGCCCGCTGGACGAATGAGCAAAGTACAAAGGTGTCTTCCGATTTTGTCAAAGGCGTATGGAAGCATGTCGCCTACACGCAAACCGGAACTACCGGAACCATGTATGTGGATGGGGTTCAAGTAGCCCGGAATACGGGTGTAGCCTTTACTCCGGCTCAGATGGAGTCAACCATTGCCAACTATATTGGCAAACCGGCCTACACGGCCGACAGATTTTTCAAAGGGAAAGTATCCGATTTCCGGTTATACAACCGCGCTTTAAGCGCTTCGGAGGTGAAGGATCTGGCAAGCAGCAGCGACTTGGGTTCCGTTGCCCAGGATATGGCCGCACTCACTTTGGGCGATACGAGTGAGGTGATCACCAATCTGAGCTTGCCGTCAGCAGGTGCATTTGGTAGTGCCATAACATGGAGTACGAGTGACGCAAGTGTCATTACGAACACAGGCGTAATTACGAGCGGAGCTGCCGACAAAACGGCCACGCTGACGGCAACGATCGACAAAGGAGCGGCATCGGCTACCAAAACCTTTGCAGTAACCGTGAAAAGCAGCGATGTGGCTACAACCAGGTTCCTCCAAGAGGAGGCGGCCAAGCTTGCTGTTCGTGATGCGGATGCGCTTCGCGGCAATATTACGCTGCCCCTGACAAGCGATAAGGGAGCGGCGATTACATGGAAGAGCGACAAGCCGGATGTCATCAATACGAATGAAAGCGTAAATGAAAATTATGACAATACGCCGCCGGGCGTCCTAACAAGACAAGCCGTCGATACGCAGGTAACCTTAACGGCAACCCTCTCCTATAGCGGGAAAAGCTATGAGAAGACAATACCCGTTACCGTTAAAGCCAAACCGAAGACACTTACACCGTCGGATATGAAAGAATATTTATTCTCCTATTTTACAGGTGAAAGCTCAACCGGTGAACAGACTTATTTTGCCACTAGCAAAGACGGCTTGCGCTGGAAGGACCTGAACGATTTGAATCCAGTCTTGACCTCGGACATAGGGGAAAAGGGCGTTCGCGATCAGTTTATTTTACGGTCAGCTGAAGGGGACAAGTACTACATCCTTGCGACCGATTTAAGAATTGCCAGCGGGAAAGGCTGGACTACGGCCATGCATAGCGGAAGTACGTCGCTGGTGATCTGGGAGTCGACGGATTTGGTCAACTGGTCATCTCCAAGATTGGTGGATGTAGCGAGTGGCATTCCGGGAGCGGGATGTGCGTGGGCACCTGAAGCTACCTATGACGAAAAGACGGGCGAATACATCGTCTATTGGGCCACGATTTCACAACAGCCTGACTCGACGTGGAAAGCGATCGTCTATTATGCAAAGACAAGAGATTTCTACACGTTTACAACGCCGCAAAAATTTATTGAGCGTCCTTCGCATGATATCATCGATACAACCATTATTAAAGTCGATAATAGCAAATACAAATATTACCGCGCTTCGGGAGACGGTCAGATTACGATTGAAGGAAGCAACCAATTGCTTCATAGCGATTGGGATGTCATCGGCACGCTTCAGTCCGTAGGAAAGACAGGCAGCGATGTAGAAGGCCCTGAAATCTATAAGTTCAACGACAGGGATGAATTTGCCATCATAGCGGACCAGTATGCGACAGGAAAAGGGTATCTTCCGGTATTAACGAATGATCTCTCCGATCCTTCAACGTATCACATTCCGGATGCCTCGCAGTATTGGTTTGGCGTGAATAAGAAGAGACACGGCGGACTGCTCAGCATCACCCAGGAAGAATACGACAGAATTATGGCCAAATGGGGTGACGTGCCTGTCACGCCTAACGAACAGCCGCAGCAAAATCCCATTCTGGCATATAATTTTGACGAAAGCAGTACGGGCGGCACCATCAAAGATTCTTCCGGAAACAATTACACGGGTTCTTTGAACGGAAATGCAAAAGTTGTGTTCGATCAGGAAAAGAACTCGCAAGTGCTGTATCTGGACGGATCCAGCGGGACGTTTGCGGCTTTTCCGCAAGGCTTCTTCGACGGCCGGGATACGGTGACGATTTCCATGGACGTGAAGCCGGTGACCGTATCGGGCAATTTCTTTACCTTCGCAATCGGAAAGAACACGACTAAGTACATGTTTTTGAAAACGATGGACACCCAAATTCGAAACGCGATTACGATGGGCTCCTATTCCTATGAGGAGGAGGCTAAAGCCACAACGGCATCGGTCGCTAATAAGTGGATGAACATTAAGCTCGTGATGACGCCTACCACGATGACCTTATATAAAGATGGTGTTCTATTCGCGCAAAACAACAATCTGAACGTGCCGATATCGTACTTGGGCAAAGATGTGCTGGCATATTTGGGGAAATCGTTCTATTCGGGAGATGCTTACTTCAAAGGCAATTTCGATAACATACAAGTATACAACCGCGCGTTGACGGCGTCGGAAATAGCCGGCGAAGGAGGAGGAGCGGTAACCGGAGTGTCGCTGAACAAATCTGCTTCGGTACTTGAGGTAGGGAAGAACGATACACTCGTTGCTACAGTCGCACCAAGCCATGCAAGCAACAAGGGGGTCACCTTTGCTTCAAACAGCGCGGCAGTGAGCATATCCTATCCTGTCTACGATGCACAAACCGGAACCACAAGCGTAACGATCACCGGAGTGTCTGAAGGAAGCGCAGTGATTACGGCAACGACAGCGGATGGCGGAAAAACCGCGGTATGCACGGTAACCGTAACCACACCTAAAGTTGAGGGCCTGAAGCTGTGGTATAAGTTTGATGAGGTTAGCGGAACCATCGCGGCGGATTCTTCAGGCAACGGGTATAACGGTGCTTACGTGAACACGCCAGCATGGGGGACGGGCATGAGCGGGGGCTCCTTCAAAATGAGCGGCGGCAACTCCCAGTCAACAGCGCCCTATGTGAAAATACCTAACGGAGTACTAAGCGGTACCAATAATATAACGATTGCTTCCTACGTGAAATGGAACAGCTCCACGACCGTCAATCAATGGTTGTATGCGCTTGGTATAAATTCGAACCAATATATATTTACATCTCCATACAATGGATCCGGTCTGCTGCACTCGGCCATTACCAATTATAAAGGAACTTCTTCAAATTATGGGTACACCACGGAGGAAAAGTTCACGGCATCCACGGGATTAACAGGAAATACGTGGAAGCATGTTGCGCTTGCCATCGACTCGGATAACCATACGGGAACCATGTATGTAGACGGAATACCTGTAGCAACCAATACGAATGTCACTATTAAGCCATCTGATTTATATGATGCAAGCAAGGATTATTCCGGATATATCGGCAAATCGTTCTATTCCGCCGATCCGTATTTTGCAGGAGAAGTTGACGACTTCCGCATCTACGACAGGGCGCTTAGCGCCGATCAAGTGGCGGAATTGGCAGGTCCGCTGCTGCCTACGACCAGCATCGTCAAGGCAACTGCGTCCGGGCTCAAATACGATGCCATTATCGATAGCGCAACCTCGAAGATAACACTGGCTTTAAAGCCCGGAGGCAACATCCAAAGCATCGCACCGGCATTTACTTTGTCGAGCGGAGCGACAATCAGTCCGGCATCAGGCTCTGTGCAGGATTTCAACAATCCCGTTACGTATACGGTGACAGGCAAGGACGGGAAAACCCAGCAATGGACGGTTGCCGCTGTCATTGCCAACAATCCGGTGCTTCCCGGCCTGTATGCAGACCCTGAGGCGGCAGTGTTTGGCAACAAATTTTATATTTATCCTACTACGGACGGATATCCAGGCTGGGCGGGCACTTCCTTTAAAGCCTTCTCCTCCGATAACCTTATCGATTGGAAGGACGAGGGGATCGTCTTCGATCTGCAGACCGATGAGAACTGGGACGGCGCCGGCAAGTATGCATGGGCTCCGGCCATTGCCGAAAAGAACGGCATCTATTATTTCTACTATTGTGCAAACAAGAGCATAGGAGTTGCAACGTCGACCTCGCCGGCAGGCCCGTTCAAGGATGCTCTTGGCAAAGCATTGATCGCAGCCGGTGACTACAGCGGCCAAATGATTGATCCTGCGGTATTCAAGGATGACGACGGGCAATATTACATGTACTTCGGGCAAGCGCCGGGGTATGTAGTGAAATTGAATGACGACATGATTTCCCTGAACGGCAAGGCTCAGACTCTCTCGATCAGCGGGGACTCCTTCCACGAAGGCGAATTTATGATCAAGCGCAACGGCATCTACTACTTGATGTGGTCCAAGAATGATACCGGCAGCGAAAATTACCAAGTGGTTTATGCAACCGGATCTTCGCCAACAGGTCCTTTCACAGGTAAAGGAATTATTCTTCAAAAGGATCTGTCTCTTGGCATCAGAGGAACGGGGCACAGCTCCGTTATCAAGATACCGGATAAGGACGAATACTACATTGTCTATCACAGAATGGCCATTCCGGACGGAAAAGACGGCTACCATCGTGAAGTCTGCATAGACAAGCTGGAGTTCAACGCCGATGGCACGATCAAGCCCGTAGTGCCTACCCTGGGGGGCATATCGACGCCGGTTTATTTACCGGGCCATGGGGCCGTTCCTACGGCAGCGCTAAGCGGCGCTGCGACGGCATACCCTGGGCAATCCATTGATCTGACCTACCGTTTAAGCGGGGTGACGGACCGCATATATGCCCATGACATTACGCTTGCTTATGATTCGGATCGATTGGAATTTGAATCCGTACTGCCGCTTCGCGAAGGGCTGAAGGTCGTCAGAATATCGAGTCAGGCTCAAGGAAAGCTCCGGTTACTGGCAGCCGATGTGAGCGGCGGACAGATGGACGCTAACGCCGATTTATTCAAGTTCGTCTTTAAAGTCAAAGGTCAGGCCCTCCTTGGAAGCGTGAGTGTCAGCCCAACCGACTTGCTCATTGCTAACGGCGAGGGTGTCGAACAATCTGTAACCGGAATACCTTACAGCGTGAGCATTGTTGCGCCTCCAGGGGTACCGGGCGATGTGAACAGCGACGGTAAAGTATCGGTTGGCGACCTGGGTATCATTGCCGCCGCGTATGGCAAAACATCGGCCGACCCTGACTGGGCGAAGTACCAGAGTGCGGATATTAACCATGACGGCAAGGTGGATATTGAGGACCTCGCAGCCGTGGCAAGACTGATTTTGGGTTAAAATCATAGAAAGTGCCCCGCATGACGAATGAGGATTCGGTCGTGCGGGGCACTTTATTTGGCGTACTGCCGATGGCTACGAGGATTCGACGTTTGAGCTTGACCTTTTATTTTTCTCCGAACTGGTATGTGTAATATTGAGGTCAATATGGATATCATGGAGGGTATCGTCGGTAATCAAGCTGTCTTCCGCTTTGGACATGGCTTTCCATTCACCGTAATGATACCGGAATAAATGATACTCCAGATTCAAGATATCCGTCTTGTTAGCAATCCCCGTTCGGAACAAGCTGCGGATTTCGGCTTCGATCGCTTTCTCCGTCTCGCCGGTTAATTGTCCGAAATTGAGCAGGTTATCTTTGGTCCGGCTGACTACATATCCTGTCGCTTTCAATTTGACGTCATATTGGGGCCGATCCCCGCTGTTCCGATATGCAAGGTTCGCTTTGGGATTGTCGACGACGACTTGTACCGTCGGATCTTTACGATCCGGTACGGGGATGCCGGCGCGTACTGTACCTGCCTTAACCCAACGCAGTCCTGATAATTCTTTCATGGAAATATAACTTTTGTACGCATCGCTTTTGAGAAATATCGCCCCGTCGATTTTCAGTTTGGGCTCAGGCTTATTTTTTTCCGACCACTGTGTTTTATTAACCGACAACGTCGGGATGCACGAAGTAAATCCCGGTTCATTGATCTGTCTCATCAATTGTTGAAGCTTGATCGAAGTCACGTAGGAAGTCTGGGAGTGTATCCCTTTCGGCTCGTGAAGAATGGTGCTGAGGGGAGACCGCTGGAAAAATCCGGGTACGGAGAAAATATCTTTGACCGATTCTCTCGTGGCATACACCCACGGCGTCAGACGATATTCGTGATAACGGCTAAAGCTGTCATAAAATCCTTTTATCCCTTCTTTCAATGCGCTTTCGCTAATCAAAATAACGGTCACGTGCCCCCAAATGATTCTTTCCTGAGCGGTTTCATAGGTCTGGAAAAGCGCCTCTTCAAAGGTGTAGCCGACCCCTTCGCCTATCCATATTCTCGCTGGCCCTTTCTTACCGTCGGAAGTTTTCGCAACGTTCTGGAAATCGATGAATTGTATATATCCGTAATACTTCCCATCCTTGAAATCGACGCCGATGGCGTTCGCGTAATTCAATTTTTCAATATTTTTCATATCGGTGGCGCACCCCGAACCGATTAACAATTCAACGATCAAGACAAGTGTACATATCGATTTGCGCATCAGTCTGCTCACTTTTTTTGTTTTTTTAACATCGGAGTCGAGAAATGGGATCGCTTGAACGGATTGACCAAAAAAGCAGCCAACCATTCTTTAAACCGCAAAGAGGCTATCGGCTCGAGAAAGGCTAATCCGAAGCTTTCGAGCTTGCACAAGTAAATCAGGATGACGAACATGGCCATGATGAATCCGTACACGCCGAGGAAAGCGGAGGCTAACGTGATGAAAACCCTGAGAATGCTGACTGTGCCGGACAAGGATTGATTGACGAGCGAAAATGTAGCCACTGCCGAAATGGCGATAACGACGAGCAGCGTGGGAGAAGCAAGGCCTGCCCGGATGAGAGAGTCTCCGATGATCAGACCGCCCACAATGCCGATTGTCTGCCCGACTGCTTTAGGCATCCTGACGCCGGCTTCCCGAAGCAATTCGAACAAGAAAAGCAGCACCAGCGATTCAACGACCATAGGAAACGGCATGCCATCGCGGGAAATGACGACCGTCGACAATAGAGCTAGCGGAATCTGATCCAGATTCACGGTTGCAATCGCCATCCAGAATCCCGGTAAATAAATGCTTAGAATCAATCCGATGATTCTAAGCATCCGTTGAAACATAACGTAATAATAAGGAAAATGAACGTCTTCAGGCGTTTTGAGCAGTTCCAGAAAATTGCTCGGCCCGATGAGCACCATGGGAGATCCGTCGACAATAATAGCGAATCTTCCACGCAGCAAAGTTTCTATGACATAATCGGGCCGACCGATATAATCAATCAAAGGAAACAGCGAGTAAGTCCGATTCGACAGCCACTGTTCGAGCTGCCCGCTGCTCAGAACGCTTTCCGTTTGAAGAGATTCCAATCGATGGCGCACCTCGGCAATCATGTCCGGATTTGCTTTGTGGCTCAGATAGAGCAGCGATACGCGGGTTTTGCTCAAATTCCCGACGACGAACATTTCGCTGAATAACAGTCCCGTTTGCAGATGCTTCCGAATCAGAGCCATATTCGTAAACAGCTCTTCCGTGAAAGCATCCTTCGGTCCTTTAATCGAAATTTCCGTGCTGGATTCTTGTAAGGCGCGTTTCGGAATATCGGAAATGTCTACGACCCAAAAGTCGGTATTCCCAGCGTAATATAGGATCAGTTGGCCGTTGAAAAGCGCTGCAACCATTTCTCCGATCGACTTTTTTTTGACGAACAGAGGCAATGATTCCGTTTGCTCCAAATCTTCGCCCGGATGGACGTCTGCCTGGCTGGCATATAGGCACACGGTGGCGAAATACCCGTTTAGCTGATTTTTATCAATCATCCCTTCGCAATAGAGAGCCGTTAGTTTGTCCGACAGCTCCGGCAGCGGCAGCGGAGGAAAATAGATGTCGGAATATTGAGAGAAGACTTGAATCAGTGCCTCTTTCTGCAAGGTTCCATGGCTCAGATTATCGTTCAACTCCGCAAAGAGCGTAACTTCCTCGGGGGCTAGATTCATTCAATATCCTCCTTTCCTCTTCGGCATAAAGGAAAACACATAGAGAGCAGCCAACATGGCGATTCCGAAAATGAAAGCGAACGTATAAAAGTAGCGATGGGTGGCTTCCTGTATCTTAATGTCGCTGATTTGCAGGAGTGAAGGTATGGAAACAAGAGCCGTAATGCAGCCTAATACGGTTTGGCGAAACTTCGGGAATCGGCCTATG
Source organism: Paenibacillus sp. FW126-R14 (assembly GCF_058789495.1). Classification (NCBI taxonomy): domain Bacteria; kingdom Bacillati; phylum Bacillota; class Bacilli; order Caryophanales; family Paenibacillaceae; genus Paenibacillus; species Paenibacillus sp. FW126-R14. Next base: position 95,788 of record NZ_JBYTBS010000001.1, read on the forward strand.
ATGAGTTCGGTCAGCAAATGCAAAAGCAGGGCTGATCTTGTCACACTGCCGGCCATCAGTTGAAATACAGCCAAAAAATCGACATGAGAGATGTAGTCTCCAATCATGACCAACCGCCATTGTTCGAAGGCAGGAAATCGCATATTGCCGGCTTCGGCAGGACCAAACGCGGATAAGGACCCCAGGGTAGGTCCGGCAACAAGACCGATCAGCAAGGTTAGCAGGATAAAAAGCGTTCCGAAATTAATAGGTTTGCTCATTTTTTGCTGCAGCAGCAGCAAGACCAGCAGCTCTATGCTTCCTCCGAATACAATTACCCCTCCATGCAGCTCCGGACCTAATCCTTCCACAAAGAAGGGACGAACGATGCCATAATCCTTGCTGTTCATGGTAAACAAGGAAATGCCGATACCCAGCAACCACACGATCGGCAATAAAACGGTAGACATATAGACGATCGTTTTGAGTCCCGATCGTGCCGCGCTGTAAGAAACAAGCACAAAACTGAGAACGACTACGGTGTTCGGCGTTCTGGGAAGCAAGTAAATGTTTATGTTTCTTGTTGTATCGAAGATGATCAATATCCCTAAGATCAGGAGGTATAAGACCAATACGCCGCAAACGAGCCAACATCCGATTGTTCCGATCCGGTCTTTAAGCCAATCGTAAAATGTTGTAGCGCGCATGGATTTTAAAACCAAATACAATACCAAACTCCAGCCTAACAAAACCACATACCCAAGCAGAATGCTGAACCAGGAGTCCCGTCCTGCCGCTTGGATAAGATGAGGAATAATGAACACATGATTCGAGATGCCAAGCGACAGCAGCAGCATGAACAGGATCTGCCGTCTTGAGAAAGTTGACTCCATCGCTTCCCCCCGGAAAAAGGATCATAGTATGTATTGGTATAGTATCCATAAATGGAATCTATATACATGTAATATCCGTACGACGAACCATCCTGCCCAGCAGAGGCTTTCGCGTTGTGCAAAAGCCTTCATCCAATCAACTCACGTATGGCCCTGGCAAATCGGGCTATCCCCAGTTCAATATCCTCCGGCTTCGTTCTGGCGAACGTAAACCGCACGTAACCCGAATCCGAACCGTACACACTCCCGGGTACAAAAATAATTCCTTTCTTAATGGACTCCTCCAACAATTTAGCGTCCGGAATATTCGGGATCAATTTGCACCAGAAATGCAATCCCCCTTCTGGCGCGGCGTACTCAATTAGACCTGAAAGCTCCTTCTCCAAGGCTCCGATGAGTAAATCCCGTTTGAATTGAAGTTGGATACGCAATCGTTCCAAATGAGGACCCAAATAAGAGGACTGTAGAAATTGTCCCGCTACTAGCTGCGGAATGATGCTTAATCCAAAATCCATCTGTTGTCTGGCATCGGCTAGTCGTTCCACAATAGAACGGGGCGCTACCATCCAGCCTATCCGCAAGCCGGAGGCTGCGATCTTGGAGAATGAGCCAATATACAGAATTGAACCCATCGTATCCATGGATTTGAGCGGTAGAGGAGGAACGCCATCATAAGACGTTAAGCTATAGGGATCATCTTCTACAACCGGAAGTCCTAATTCGCTAATGATATCAAGAAGACGCTTACGTCTTTCATTACTTAGTACCGTTCCCGTCGGGTTCTGGTAGCTCGGATTCAAGAACACCATCTTAATGCGATGTTTTTTGTATAAAGTGCGAATATCTTCCGGCTGTATGCCATGATTGTCGACCGGCAGGCGGAACAAACGAAGACCAGCCGATTGAAACATAGGCAGCGAATAGCAGTAGGAAGGATCTTCAATCGCAACGGCATCGCCAGGTGAAAGCAGACATTGCGTGATTAAATATAACGATTGCTGGGATCCCGATGTGATCAGAATGGAGGATTCCGTTGTCCGAATGCTGCGATAATTGTTCAAGAAGTCTACTAAAGCCTCTCTTAATAGAGTCGAACCTTGAGGATTATCGTAACCCATATAAGACGTATATGCGTTTCTACTCATTAATGTAGCTATTTCATCTGTGGGTGCTAAATCAGCCGATAGTTCAGGGCTCGCAAAATCAATCAGCGATGGATTCTGAGCTAACGCTTCGCGGATTCTTCGCAAAAAGGGCAGGTTCGGAAGAAAGCTTCCTCCTTCGGCAAAGCGGCTCCAGTTCGGAGTATGCTTCGGAGTGGCCCCCCATTTGGTTGTACTTACCCGAGTTCCGCTGCCCGTATGGCTTTCGATGATCCCAAGGGATCGGAGTTCGGCGAATGCAGAAATGACGGTGCTGCGGTTCACATCAAACAGTTCAGCAAGCTTCCGCTCAGAGGGCAGCAAACTGCCCGGAGGAAACTCCCCATATGAAATTCGTTGCTCGAGATGATCGGCAATTTGTTCGTAAAGCGCTTTTTTCGTATTGCGTTCAGGTTTCCACATCTTAAAATCCCCTTGAATAATCAATCAAACGACACAAATTTTAAATTTATAATACCACTTATCTACGAAAAATAATCGATGTTTTCGGCTTTATCATTTAGCATTCTGTGAACATGGATGGTCAGTGGATGGCATAAAAAACGGATGGATTGGTTGGTTACATTCGTCCGCTTCAATTTTATGATAGTAGTAGCTTACGGTTGATGTCATAGACTGTGGAAAGGAGATGGGCCAATTGGCAGCTTCGATATCTTTTATTTTGCTTTGTTGCGCACTTGTAGCAAGTCCTTTGGTTATCGCTATAGAGGGGGCTGCTCTCATTCGTAAAGATGAGCTTGAGATGAGTAAATCGTAGAGGAGAATTACAATGAATAATTCACATAGCAACAATTACGAACAAAAATTGGATGGACTTCTACCGTTAACGATTATTTTCTTTCTCTCCATTTTTTCAGGTTTTTTCTATTTTGTATTTAATGAAGTTTTATTGAAGTAAAGCTATTGTAGCGAAGGAACGCAAAAAAACACCCCTAAAGAGGAGGTGTTTTTTTGTCTTAAGCTGTGAGTTATCTTGATTTGGACTCATTGAGTCGGCCTACAAGCAACCCGTACATCAATAGAGCGAACAGAGTAATTATAGAAAGGATCCATAACACTTTGCCATAAGATACTACATCCATCAATGACGCAGTATAGGTAATGCCTATCGAAACGGCCACATTCAACACCAAGTTGTAGAATCCAATGGCTGTTCCCGATTTTTCTACAGGAATAGTGCTTATACAGGAATCGAGCATCGGTGCGTACATGAAGGCGAATGCCCCCGAGAACAGCAGCATGGAGAGAACATAGACAATAATTGAGCTACCAATAAGTCCGGGCAAAGCAAGGCTGCATGCGATAATAACCATAGCAACGGAAACCGCTTGCTTATTGGTCAATACTTTGGCAATTTTTCCTGATAGCGCCCCAACCAGCACCGCTGTTAGATAACCTGGAATCAGCAGCAATGAGATCTTGTCGAGCTGAAGACCATACATCTTCTGAAGCAGGAAGGGGAAAATAAAGATATAGCCCAGCTGAACGGAATAAATCACAAAGGCGATGGCCAGAATGGCGGCGAACCGTTTATTTTGGAAAAAGGAAATCCCAATGAACGACTTCGTGCTCTTACTGATGTAGCCAAGAAATAGCCCCGCCGCAGCTGCGAAAATCACAATAAAGAGCCAATTGAAATTCGTTAAATACAGCATGACTGAGGTAGCGATGGCCGAAATCAAAAGCAGACCGATGAAATCGACATGGCTCTTTCGGGATTGTTCCTTTGGCAAATATTTAAGAATGAAGGGAAGCAGGATTAAGGACAGCAGCGGAATTAAAAATAACATTGACCAATTTAAGTAGGTGGATACGTATCCTCCCGTAACGGAGCCGATAACAAGGGAGAGCGAATAGCTGCTAGTGCTGAATCCCAAAAACTTTTTCTGCTCCTCTTTGGGCAGATGCTTCGTGACATAGATCACATATAAAGTCTCAGCGGAGGCCAAGCCTGCCGTCTGGATCATACGCGCAATAATAACAAGCAAGAAAGAGTGCTGAAAAATAAAACCTATAATAGAACCTATACAGATTAAAATAATACCTGCACTCAGCAGTTTTCTAATACTGAAAGAGTCGGCCAGAGAGGCATAGATCACGGCGCCAATGCCAATCACAAGCCCAGCAAGGGAGGCCTGCCAGCTAACCGCGGCTGCCGATATTCCCAAATCATCGGCAATAGCTACCGAAACCAGCTTAAAGGAGTTATCGATAATCAAGGCAAAAATGAAAAAGAGCAAAATTACAGGCACAGCCTTTTTGGCCTGAAAGGATGGGGCAATTTGCAGTGTTTGTTCAGTTCGTGTAGCCATTAGCCATTTTCCTTTCGTTAAACGAAATGGTTAAGCAAGTTCCAAGGCAATTTCCATCATTTTGGTGAAAGACGTCTGTCTCTCTTCAGGGGACGTGGATTCATGTCTGAAAATATGATCGCTGATCGTCAAGATACATAGTGCATTAACGCCTGCATGGGCTGCGTTCATATACAGTCCTGCGGATTCCATCTCGGCGCAAAGAATGCCCATTTCACTCCATCTCTTCAGTGCCGTTGGATCTGCATTATAGAAGATATCGCTGGAGAGCACATTGCCTACATGAACCTTTTGCCCTTGCGCATCCGCTATTTTCTTGGCTTTTTCCAACAGCTCGAACGATGCCGTAATCGAATAGTGACCTGGGAGATTGTATTGATATCCATAATTGGAATCGGTTGCAGAACCCATTGCAAAAACAATATCATACAGGTTCAAATGATCTTGCATCGCTCCTGCGGAACCGATCCGAATAAGATTTTTAACACCGAATACATGAATCAGCTCCCATGAATACAGACTCATGCTTGGAGTGCCCATTCCGGTTCCCATCACGGATATTTTTCTGCCCTTGAAAGTTCCCGTGTAGCCCAGCATGCCGCGGACTTCATTGAACTGGACAACATTATTCAGATAGGTCTCTGCAATAAACTTCGCTCTTAAAGGATCGCCTGGCAATAGAATCGTCTCAGCAATCTCTGCTCCTCCGGGTTTAATATGCGGCGTTTCTTTATTGGATGTATTCAATGTACATCTCACCCTTCTTTATGAATTTGTATAGTTGTATAACGACTTGTCTAATTGGTACATAGATAAAATACCATACATCGTAATCCATTATCAACTCTTTTTTGCGGGATGCAAAATAGGCAGCCGACTCTCCGTTATGGAGATCCCGCTGCCCTGCAATTATAACGCCCTAGCTATGTCTATTTCGAAGCGTTGATCCTAATCTGGCTAAATTCTTTAGGAATGTAGTATTTATTGTATACAATAGGGTGCTGTTCATTTACATATAGACTTTCCAGCAGCAAGTCACACCCTTCGCCGCTATCAAGTTCAAATATTTGAGATGAGGTATTCAGCACCGTGGAATGCTTGACCTCCACCGTTGCAGAGTTAGCCAACTCATAGATCTTATTCTCCAGCATGTCCAGCAGTTGCGCTTCATTCTGAAGGTCCAAGTTGAGTTCTGTTACGGCCTCAATGGCCATAAAGGTAAATCCGAAGGCCACTACCTGATCTTTGCTTTTGTACCAACGTTCAATGGCTACCACCGCGGTGGCTTTCCTGTTCAGGACCTCTTTGGTGTAGTCACTCTCCAGGTCCAGTCTGAACTTTATTTCTACATGATCAATGTCCTCTGTATGGCACTTATAAATCGGATTCCCGATTTTCTCCAGGCCCACCTTTGTCTCGGTGATTCGAGATCGGGTAACAAAGTTGCCTTTACCATGAATGCTCTTCACCAGCCCGTCATCCTGCAATAGAGCCAGAGCTTGTCTTAACGTCATTCTGCTTACATCGAACATTTTGGCTAGTTCAGGTTCCGTAGGCAATTGGCTGTCGGGGGGGAACACGCCATTCATGATTTGTTTGAAAAGTTCATCGTATACGGTAAGGTAAAGCGGTTTTTTGGATTTGGCCAGCTGTTCCGTCTTTATTTCCATTAGTTCACACCTATATTCTCCTAATTCATCAGTTAAGGAACATTATATCATGTGATGGTGTGTTTGGAAGCCCATACATGATTACGCACTTGTTTGGTTATTAATTCAGAAGCGAGAGATTGGTTTCGACCTGGGGTTTCATCTAGACGCTTCTAAATTTTCTATGTATAATAAAGTAAATTTCTGGTATGCGTAACTGGCGAAACGTAGAGGACTACGGGGGAGCGCATATTTCATACAGCCGATCGCCTGGGCAGAGCGTTTGATCCGTTGGGTCGAAGGCTCTTTTTATTTCTAAGGAGATGATGTCGATGGAATGGGTAAAGCAGGTTGGCGTTGTGTTGTACGATAAGGTAGATATGTTGGATTTTGCCGGTCCTCATGATGTGTTTGGGGTGGCTGGATACTTGGGTGGGAATTTTCAGGTCTTTACGGTAGCCGAAAAGAACACCCCTTTGACAACCGTTAGCGGCATCACGATTACTCCCCAATACAGCTTCGATACTTGTCCAACGATAGACATCCTCATCGTCCCCGGAGGTTTGGGGTCTCGGACAGAAATAACCAACTCGCACTTGATCGCTTGGGTTCGCGAGTCGGCGGGCAACGCCGAGATTGTGCTTTCGGTATGTACCGGAGCCCTGCTGCTGGCGAAAGCCGGGGTGCTGGAGGGGCTTCGGGTGACAACGAATCGGATGGCGTACGACCTTTTACGAGGCATGGTTTCACCAGGTGCAACAATTGTGGAGAATGCTCGGTATGTCGATAACGGCAAAATTATCCTGTCAGGCGGTGTCACTACAGGGTTCGATGCGGCGCTGCATGCCGTTGCAAGGTTGTGCGGCGAATCGTTGGCGATGGAAACGGCTTCGCGGTTGGAGTACCGCTGGCATAACAAGCTGGACATTCGAAGAGCGGGACTGGAGGATGCGGAAGCGGTACGTGGACTTTTGGCCGGTGCGGCACAGTGGATTCAGCGGACGCAGGGCTTTGTCCAGTGGCGCGAGGAGCGGTTTACGCATGCGTACGTGTCCGATGTGATCGACCGGCATGAGGTATTTGTGGCGGATATGCATGGTGTGCCCGTCGGCTGTTTTTCCGTTCAGTGGGAGTATGAAGAGATCTGGGGAGATCAGTTCCACGAAAATGCCGGCTATGTACATCGGCTGGCTGTTTCCCGGGATTGTCTAGGCATGGGAATCGGCACGCGGCTGCTCAATTGGGCTGATGGCTATGTCAAAGACCAAGGCAAAGCTTGGCTGCGTCTGGATTGTATGGCTGATAATGCGGCGCTTAATGGGTATTATGCCCGTCAAGGTTTTGCGTTTTGTGGACGCTATGAAGGTCAAGGCTGGAGTGCGCACTTGTACGAACGGCGTATCGCAGGAAATGCAGATGTGAAATAACGCTAATGAGGGTAAAACACGTGGGGTTAGATCGTATCTCGTTGAGCTTTTGAGATTATGAGCGGTGAACCCTACCACAGGTAACGGCGAAAAATTGAGGTTGAGGGAACGTTACTTTGTCCAGAGAATAGGAATGTGATAGCTTAAATTGCCCTGCCCCACCCAATTGAAAGGTTGGGATACCAAATCTACGGACGGACGGGGGCAAAAGGTTATTACCTTTGTACTACCTCTTAATTGTGCGGGGGCAAAACGTGAAGGAGGATTTATTTGATGGAATTGAGACGGATAACAGATCGTGTTTTTTATACTATGTTTAGTAAAGAGTCCGATAGGCCGGTTCTTGGATATATACATGGGCAAAAGTATTCTTTAATGGTGGACTCAGGCAATTCTAAAAATCATGTTGAATTGTTTAATGAAGCTGTACGTAACGAAGGCTTCAGAAAGCCGGAAATAATTGCGATTACGCATTGGCACTGGGATCATACTTTTGGGATGCATGCAGTGGAAGGGGTAACAATAGCACACCAAAAAACGAATGATAAATTAGCAGAAATAGCTAAGTGGGAATAATAATTGCTACTTAGATAAAGACAAATTGCGTTCTCTAATTACAGCGATTGAGGGATTTGATTTTGATACTTGTGTAGTAGGACATGCTGAGCCTGTAAGTAAACAAAAGATTGTTAATATCATGAATTCTCTTCTGGAACGTTAAATATATGATCATTTCGTACAGAAAAACAAGTTATCGCCAACAACCATCAATGACCTTCCTGAGGTCGTCGATGGTTGTTTTCTAGTTAACCATTAATTTTGATGGACACTCGATGTCCCCAAATCCTTGTCTTGGATGGACATGAAAAAAAAGGTAATTTTCACATGATCGTAACAACTATAGCTCTATCTGGTCATGTGGAGAAGGAACTCATTCATTATTATTGGTAAATCAGAAGAAACCAAATCGCTGCTTGCAGAAATGGATCATGGATTCAGAAATTAGGACTAAATCCACAAGATCTCGTGTATCCCGAAATTTATGGAGGTGCGTAATGAGTATGAAGAAATATGCAAGGTTGAACAGATTCGCATTAACGATTTTAAGTGTTTTTGTGGCATGGACACTGGCAGGCTGCGGTTCCAAGATAGACCATAGCTCCATGGAGAATATGACTAAGGAGACAGGCCAAGCCACAACGCCATCTTCCGATGCGCAACCGTATCTGACGTTCACGGATGCTGAGGGACAGAAAGTCGTATCGGCTAAAAAACCAGAACGAATCGTGTTCCTAGCCTCTGAGGCGCTCAATTTGTTCTACCAGCTTGGTGGAAGCGTTGTCGGATATGCAACTTCCCCTGGAACCCCTGTTCCAGAAGCGGCTAAGACGGCTAAGAATGTAGGGCAGGTCGATAGTGCAAGCCTGGAGTTAATTCAAAGTTTAAAGCCTGATATTGTCATTGGACAATGGTTCGCTAATCCCGCGTTAAGAGAGCCTTTCGCATCCAGTAACATTCCGTTTGCTCTCCTGAAAATTACTAATTATGAGGAGCTTCAAAAAGCAGGCCGTTTGTTCGGACAACTGATTGGCAAAGGAGAGGAAGCTGGGGCAACGCTAGATGAATTGGACAACAGGGTTCAGGCTATCGTTAGCAAGCTGCCGAAACAATCACCGACCTATGCACAAGTTACACTTATGGAGTCTATGGGGACATACATTACAAAAGGCGGCAGCATGACGTCTGATATTGCAAATAGACTTAATCTGAAAAATGCAGCTGTCGGGATGACGGGGGAAGTGATACCGGATTACGTTCCATTCAGTCTGGAGAAATTGATTGACATCGATCCAGAATACTTGTTAATAAACTTTCATGGTGATGAAGATATTAACCGAAAAATATTGGAACAAACTATGCAGAGCAACCCTGCCTATAACTCTCTTCGAGCGGTGAAGGAGAACAAGGTATTAATTCTTCCGTCGAAAATCGAAGCTGCGCCTGATTTAGACATCGATAAGCTGTTCGAAAAAATCGCTAAGTTTGTTTATCCCAATGTTTATGGGGCATAAAATCTTAAGCTAATAACAAGGGGGCGCTTTTATGAGGCGCCCTTTATCTTGAAAGGGGCAAGAGGGAGGAGCCGGTATGGCGTATCCCGTAATCTATGAAACAGCGTAAAGAAAGATTGGCGGTCAAGGAACGTATTTCGTGGAAAATGTTCGTCATTAGTCTGTTTCTTGTGCTAGCGGTGATCAGCATCGTTGTCAGCTTAGCCTTCGGAGCAGTGGATGTAAGTCTACCCAACATTATTTCCATTATCCTAGGAAATAAGGGGGCGCACAGTTACACGATTATTTGGAATATAAGACTTCCCAGAACCTTCGTTGCTGCGTTGGTCGGTATGAATCTAGCTCTCTCCGGTGCGCTGCTGCAAGGTGTAATGAGAAATCCGATGGCGGATCCGCAGATTATAGGCGTATCCTCCGGGGCGGGATTGTTTGGAATGGGCCTTCTGCTTGCTTTTCCCGCATACGTCCATTTACTTGTTCCGGCCGCTTTTGTCGGAGCATTGGTTACGGCCCTGTTTGTATATCTATTGGCATGGAATAAAGGAGTCACACCCATACGGATTGTATTGGCGGGGGTTGCTGTCTCTGCATTTTTGAATTCGGCCGTATCGGGCCTGTTCACCTTCTACAGCAACCGCGTGCCGGGCGTTCTCGGTTTTATGGTAGGCACATTGTCGGCTAAAGACTGGGCAGATTTTAGAATGCTTCTACCCTACTCCATCATCGGGGTCATATTGGCAATCATCGGCTCTCAGCGTATGAACATTTTGTTACTGGGAGATGCCGAAGCTAGGTCACTTGGATTAAATACGGAAGCTTATCGGCTATGGTTTGTCGCGATTAGCGCATTGCTGGCCGCAAGCGCTGTAAGCGTCGTTGGATTATTAGGCTTTGTCGGCTTAATTGTGCCTCATGCTGCGCGATTATTAGTGGGGAATGATTATCGGATTTTGTTGCCTTGCTCAGCCTTGCTTGGCATCACGGTTATAACGGCTTCCGACACGCTGGCGCGTGTCGCCTTTGCTCCAATCGAGCTCCCAGTTGGCATCGTCATGGGAGCAATCGGAGCCCCGTTTTTCTTATATTTGCTTAGAAAGAAGAGCAGTCTATGATTATTGAAGCCAAAAATGTAGAGATAAAATATGGAGATAAGACGGTCGTTTCTTCGATCAGCATTCCGTTTGAACAAGGGAAGATTCATAGTATTTTGGGACCTAATGGATGTGGGAAAAGCACATTTTTGAAAGTCATTGCAAGACAGTTGAACATGAATCAGGGAAGCACAACACTATATAACAAAGAGATCAATCAATGGACACGCAAGGAATTGGCAAGGGAAATTGCCTTTTTGATGCAATCACACGAACAAACACCGGAAATTTCGGTACAGAATCTTGTTGCTTACGGAAGATTCCCTCATAAAAAGCCGCTGCAGCGTCTGAACAATGAGGACCAGAAAATCATCGAGTGGGCCCTTGATTTGACGAATTTGAGGCCGCTTGCGACTCGAAATGTGAACAGTCTTTCTGGAGGAGAACGGCAACGCACATGGATCGCAATGGCGCTTGTTCAGCAGCCTAATGTCCTTCTGCTGGACGAACCGACAACCTTTCTGGATATTCACCACCAGCTGGAGATTATTGAGCTGGTCAAGCTGTTGAATGCGGAGCACGGAATGACAATTATTATGGTTCTTCACGATCTTAATCAAGCAGCGATGGTATCCGATCAATTGGTGGTGTTCTCAGAAGGGAAGCTTTATGATAGAGGACATCCTCTTGAAGTCATCCATTCTAAAATGCTCAAAGAGGTCTTTCAGGTGGAAGCTGACATTCAAATCGAGCAACAAAGCGGAAGACCCTATATCAGCTTGATGAAATTAATTAAGTAAGTGATGAGAGTGGAGATGCAGGCCTGGAAAGCACCGTTTGATATAGCGGAGGAAACCGCACATTTCATGGAATTCAATATCAGAATGACGAAAAGCCTCTTTTAGGGGCTTTTTTGGCGTTAAAAGAAATCTCAGTCCTAAATATGGAATTAATTTCATTATTAATTTATACTTATCGTAAGTAAAGCTATGAGAGGAGCACTAAACATGCTGCAACAAATATCAGATTATGTTTTTATGGGCTCGCTAGGTCTTTTGGTGATATTACTTATCGTTTTTCCTTTTGGAAGTGAAGGCAGGTCGAATTATATCAATATTTGGAATTCAACAGGCGCTTTAACCGATTTACAAAGAAATCACGACCACACAAAAATGGTAACCGCGCAACATAAGTGGGTAGTTGGGCTTCTAAAATCATACAGGTTTTGGATTCCAGTTGCTGGAATGATTTCTTCGGTTATACTCTCTAAAATTTAGTGAAGATATTATCTTATGCACGATAGAATATTAAGCAATAGCCACCAATCCAGGTGGTTTTTTATTTGATTTGAAGAGTGGGAGCTGTAACGAAGACGGTCTATACCCTACTCTGGCTTTTTACCGTATAATGAAAAGTATTGAAAAGCGATAACGCCATGAAAAAAAGAGTATCCGATTGGAGGATGAACGATGGGACTGTTTTCATTTATTAAGGGCCAGTTTATCGAAGTTATCGAATGGATTGAAGATACGGATTCGATCGTGTACCATTTTCCGGCATACGACCACGCGATTAAGATGGGGGCGCAGCTGACGGTACGCGAAGGGCAGGCCGCGATCTTCGTAAACGAAGGACAAATCGCCGATGTGTTCGGTCCGGGCAAATACGAGCTGAGCACGCAGAATATGCCGGTGCTGACGGCGCTCAAATCGTGGAAATACGCCTTCAACTCCCCGTTCAAAGCGGATGTGTATTTCGTCAATACGACCAACATCACCGATCAGAAATGGGGTACGACGAACCCGGTCATTATGCGCGACAAGGAATTCGGAATGGTGCGCGCGCGCGGCTTCGGGAATTATTCGTTCAAGGTGAAGGATCCCGCTGTGTTTATGAGGGAAATTTTCGGTTCGCACGAGGATTTCAATCCAGGACAAATATCCGGTTTCTTCAAAACGATGATCGTCTCGGGCGTGAGCGACCTGCTGGCCGAATCGGGCATCCCGATCATCGATCTGGCCATGCATTACGATGAGCTTAGTTCGCAGGTTGGCGCCAAGCTGCAGCCGAATTTTGCGGCGATCGGGCTTGCACTGACCGGCTTCGTGATAGAGAATATTTCCCTGCCCGAAGAGGTCGAGAAGATGGTCGACCGCAGATCGTCGATGAACATCGCCGGGAACCTTGATCAATACATGAAGTATCAAACCGCCGAATCGATCCGCGAAGCGGCCAACAACCCCGGTGGCGGATTGGCCGGAGCTGGGGCGGGACTTGGCGCTGGCATGGCAATGGGGCAAATGATCAACCAGATGATGACCGGATCCGGGCAGCAGCCCATCTCGGCTAATCCTGGCGGAGACGCCAAGGCTCACAATCCGAACCAGGCCCAGACACAGGACGTTCCGGATCAAGACGGCAATACCGAGCTATGCGGTAAATGTAACCATTCGCTAAAGGCGAACGACAAGTTCTGTTCTGAGTGCGGAACCGCCCGCCCTGAGCACCGTTTCTGCCATGAATGCGGCAGCGCGCTGACTCCGGGAGCGAAGTTTTGCTCCAGCTGCGGCACCAAATTGTAAAGGATGATTTAAGATGGGAGCCAATGAGCCAATACCGCCGCAAGATCAGACGGTTACCTTCCCTTGTCCGGGGTGCGGTGGCCAGATGCAGTTCGATACGGCCAGCCAAACGCTGAAATGCCGCTATTGCGGCAGCGAGAAGCCTATCGGAGATGGCGATGAGGAGGAGCCGGAGGAACACGAACTCGATTTCTCCGACGAAGATGACGCTTCTTTGAAGGATTGGGGTACGGAACAGCAGTTGATCAAATGCGGCAACTGCGGAGGCGAAATGCTGCTGCCTGCGAACCAAACCGCAGCCGTGTGCGGGTTCTGCGGATCGCCCAAAGTGCTGCCGCAAGGCAATCCGGGAAGCATTCGTCCGGAATCCGTCATTCCATTCCATATTTCCCGGGACCAAGCCACCAAAGCTTTCAATGCCTGGCGCAAAAAGAGGTGGTTCATCCCGAACGAATTCAAGAAACGGTCCGTCAATTCCAATCTGAACGGCATCTACGTGCCGTTCTGGACGTTCGATACCGATACGGATTCGTCGTATACTGCGGAGGTTGGCGTCTACCACTACCGGCAGGAGACGCGCACCCGCGTCGTCAACGGCAGGACTGAAACGTATACGGAAACGGTTCGTTACACTGTATGGCACTGGACCAAGGGCACATACGGACAATTTTATGACGACGTGCTCATCCCGGCTTCTGGACAATATGACAGCGCACTGCTGCACAAGCTGAATGACTTTAAACTCGACCAGCTTGCCCATTATAAGCCTGAGTATTTGAGCGGGTTTATTGCGGAGCGCTATACCGTCTCCCTTCGGGAGGGCTGGAACCAGGCGAAATCCCATGTGGACGACCAACTGGAAAGCGAGATCCGGAGTGCGATCGGCGGAGACGAAATCCGAAACCTGGACATCCGCACCAGATACTTCGACCGTACCTACAAGCACATATTATTGCCAGTGTGGAATGCGACCTATATGTACAAAAACAAAACGTACCGCTACATGGTGAACGGCGAGACAGGGAGCGTCACTGGCCGCGTGCCGAGAAGCCCTTGGAAGATTACTTTTTTTACTCTGTTCTGTATCGTGATTGTCGTATTTATCTTCTACTTGATCGGCCAACAGCAGTAGAATGCGCGTGATCTGCTGATTTGGGCTCCGACCATTGGTGGTATATATAATAAACATTAGACGTGTGCTGATTCCATGATCGCTGTAAACGATCAATCCAGTCACGTCTTTATGTGCTTCAAATGTCTCTCTGAACGGCAGGATAATTAAGCAAATATATGGAATTTAATGGTGAGAAAATATTTCCGGAGAAGGAGTTTTTTTCATGACCACTGAACTAATCTTATTTGACTTTGATGGTACTCTAGCAGATACGTTACCTTCATCTTTTGCCGCGTTTAAAGCAGTTTTCAAAAAGTACGATGGGCAAGATGTTACCAATGATAGGCTTGTATCCATGTTCGGCCCTACAGAAGATGACATTATTGCGATGAACTTTCAAAATAAAGAGTTAGTTCAAGATGCAATAAAAGAATATTATGATTTATATGGCCAAGGACACTCTGAAATTAACGAGATTAATTCAATTCTAGACCTATTAAGTTTGCTTAAAGAGAATAATAAACAAGTAGCAGTTATTACAGGAAAGAGTAGAAAAGCATTTAATATCTCATCGGAAGCATTAAATATATCGAAATATTTTGATTACGTTGTAACTGGTGATGATGTTGAAAGGGCTAAGCCCGATCCAGAAGGTGTATATAAAGCTATAAAATTCTTTGGGGCAAAAGCAGAGGAAGTAGTGTTTCTAGGTGATAGCAATGCTGATATTATTGCCGGGAAATCTGCGGGGGTTCGGACTTATGCGGTTCAGTGGTTATCTACATATCAAAGCACAGTATTTGACATAAAACCTGATGAGATTTTCTCAAACACAGCTGATTTTATTTCACTTTTAAAATGTGAAGGTTCATTACGCTAATAAGGGAGTCGAATCTACATGCTTCTTATTTTTTGTTCGGATCCGTTGAATAAAAAAGCAGTCGACTTTGAATATGAGAAGGAATACTCCATAGCTAAATCTCTTGGGTTTTCTGTCATGTTGATTAGTCTTGAAGAGTTATTGGAAGGCAATATTGACAAGTCCCTAAGTAAGATTCATGTAGTTGAATCTCAAGAATCAGCTCTATATAGAGGCTGGATGATGAAACCCAAGGACTATGAAAACTTATACATGGGATTACAAAAGAAGAATATAATTCTCATCAACAATCCTGATGCATATAAGAATGGTCACTGGCTTCCCAATTCCTATGATAAGATCAAAGACTTTACCCCTTATAGCAATTGGATTCATATTGAAAACTTGAAGCATGATTTCGATCAAATTTATAGGAATCTGTCTGAGTTTGGAAATAAGCCGATTATTATAAAGGACTATGTGAAATCCAGGAAACATGAATGGAACGAATCATTTTTCATACCTGATGCTTCGGATAGAAGCCAGGCAACCATTGTAATCAAGAATTTCATTGATCGACAAGGTGAAGACATTAATGAAGGGATAGTATTTAGAGAGTTCGTGAATCTTGAAAGAATATCTATGCATACGAAGAGTCAGATACCACTCTCAAAGGAATATAGGTTGTTTTATTTTCAAAGACAATTTCTTTTTCAATTCGATTATTGGGAAGATATTCATTACGATGATGAGAAACCTGACTTAACGATCTTCAATCGTCTTGCTCAGAGTATCGGAAGTAATTTTTTTACGATGGACATCGGAAAGACAAAGGCTGGAGATTGGATAGTTATTGAAATTGGGGATGGGCAAGTATCTGGCTTGCCAATTGATTCAGATATTCTCGGATTTTATAAATCCATTAAAGAGCGTACGGGGTGATAGCATGCCACATATTAGACCAGTTTCGGATTTGCGTAATAATTTTGCTGGAATTTCAAGAGTTGTACACGAAACATCAGAGCCCGTATTTTTGATCAAGAATGGTTATGGAGATATGGTTGTGATGAGTATTGAAGCGTATGAGCGAAAGCAATTTGAAAGTGAAATTTACTTCAAGCTTAAAGAAGCTGAACTTGAAGCCAAGTCTACGGATAAGCGATATTCGCATGAAGAAGTGTTTTTTGAATTAAGGGCAAGGCTTGTCGATAAGGCCAATGGGAAAAATGTTTAAGCCGCGATGATATGGATGAATCCATATTCATGCTTCGGCAATTTCCTTTCTGTTGCAGGGTGTATCAATCCATAGATGATATGTGAGAACTCAAAGGCCGCGACAACGGGCATTAAAACAACTTCAAATCATAAATCAAGGGAGGCACATTGCCTCCCCTTATTTGTTTACAAAGGCAACTTGATATGTTCCACCGGGTGCATTTCTTATGCTGATCCCGAATATCCGAGCTAAACAATTCTACGTAGTAGGATACCATGTCTAGCGTCGCGTGACCGAGTATGCGCTGGAAGGTGAAAGCATCGCCGCCGTTCAAATACCGTATTCATGATATAAAAAGGAATCTTCCCTAATCTTGTCGAAATTTACTAAATAAAGACTCAGTTGAATCTAGCGTGCAGGGGGCGAAGAATTGAATCCGAAATTCAATCATCATAAGTTCGTGGTTAGAAAACAGATCCTTTCGCTGGTTGGAGCTAAAATCGATATTTTCGACATGAATGAAAAGGCAATTCTGTTCTCGAAAATGAAAGCCTTCAAGTTGAAGGAAGATATCCGAATATACGGAGATGAAACAATGCAAGATTGTTTGATCAGCATTCAAGCGCGAAGCATCATTGATTTTTCCGCAATCTTCGAAGTAGTTGATGTTGAAACCGGGAGCAAAATAGGATGTTTGCGACGCAAAGGGGTGAAGTCGATCTTCAAGGATGAATGGGCGATTTTGGACCCCAGTGAATCGGAGATCGGTTTGATCAAGGAAGATAATGTGCTGCTTGCTCTTTTGCGAAGATTTCTGACAAATTTGATTCCTCAGCATTACAATGCGGAGATGAATGGAACCAAGGTCGCAGAGTACAGACAGAATTTCAACCCGTTCGTCCAAAAGCTAAACCTTGATTTCTCCGCAGACCACAACGACAAATTTGATCGCCGCTTGGGCCTCGCCGCCGCGGTGCTGCTGATTGCTGTTGAGGGCAAACAGGGATAGAAAATCTATGATGAGTAAGAGGCGCAAATTTCCATAATGTTGCTCAGGGGAGGAGAAGAGAAATGGCCGAGGTTCTTTTATTTCACCATGCACTCGGACTGACAAAGGGGATTTACACCTTCGCCGACGAGCTTAGAAGGGAGGGGCACACTGTACACGTTCCTGACCTTTTTGACGGTCACTTGTTTAGCACGATCGAGGAGGGCATGGCCTATGTCAAGGAGATTGGGTTCGAAGAGATAGTGGAGCGAGGTACACGTGCGGCTAGTGAACTTCCGCATGAGATTGTCTATGCGGGGTTTTCGCTCGGTGTAGTGGCGGCCCAGAAGCTCGCCCAGACCCTTAAAGGCGCTCGTGGCGCGTTGTTCTTTTACTCCTGCGTTCCGACCTCGATGTTCGGATCTCCCTGGCCAGCGGATCTGCCCGTGCAGATTCACGGCATGGACGCAGATCCCTATTTCGTTGACGAGGGCGACATTGAGGCGGCACGCGAGCTCGTGGCGTCGGCCAAACATGCTGATCTTTTTTTGTACCCAGGCGATCAACATTTCTTCGCAGACAGCAGTTTGTCGTCGTATGACGCTGACGCGACGGCGTTGCTGTTGCAGCGTGTGCTTGAATTCCTCCGGCATTTGGATGATTGAGCGTAACAATAATTATGAAGGCAGCCGAGCAGATGATCGGGTGCTTTTTTCAAATTTCGGACAGACCAGTGAATACGTGCTATTTTAAAAAAATAAGGAATAACATCTTTACAAAAAGCGGTGATCCATCTGAATATGAATATCCCGAACAAAATACATATTATAGGCTCAGTTGGGAG
This sequence comes from Paenibacillus sp. FW126-R14, assembly GCF_058789495.1. Taxonomy (NCBI): domain Bacteria; kingdom Bacillati; phylum Bacillota; class Bacilli; order Caryophanales; family Paenibacillaceae; genus Paenibacillus; species Paenibacillus sp. FW126-R14. The sequence goes on from NZ_JBYTBS010000001.1 coordinate 113,977, forward strand.
CGGGAAAACCACACTTGCTAGACATTTATCTCGTATGTACAGCGTTCCTTACTATGAATTAGATAACGTAGTTTGGATAAGGCATGAATCTGAAGATATTAGAAGATCTGACGAAGAAAGGGATGAGTACTTAGACAATATAATCCGTACGGACCGTTGGATTATAGAAGGAGCTCATAGCCATGATTGGGTTTTCAAAAGCTTCCAGAATGCAGATTTAATCATATTCTTGGACACACCGTACGCGTTAAGATTAATTAGGATTACTAGAAGATTTCTCTTGCAAAAACTAGGGATTGAAAAAGCGAACTATAAACTAACATTTAATATTTTTATGAGGATGTTCGCATGGAATGCCGGATTTGAAAAACATAGTAAACCGATGATTTTGAAAATGCTCCATCAGGATAACATAAAGTCTTTGATTTTGAAGGATAGCAGTATGATTGACCGATACTTTGCATGAGTAGAGCACAAATGGAATAATCCGCTTCATCCAAAAACAACTTCAAACGGGGTGTGAAATGATATATTTTGAAACATCGCGATTGCAATTTCGTGACTGGGAAGAATCAGACTTAGAGCCACTTAGGAAATTAAATGAAGATGAACATGTCATGAGGTATTTTCCTAAAACCTTATCGACTGAAGAAACAAATAGATTTTATCAATCCATTATAGAGGAATTTAAGGAATGCGGTTTTGGGTTATATGCTGTCGAAGTAAAGGAAACTAGAGACTTTATAGGGTTTATAGGATTTCACAGAGCAGCATTTGAGTCTGACTTCACGCCATGTATCGAAATTGGCTGGCGACTGAAAAAAGAGGCATGGGGAGTAGGGTATGCAACTGAGGGGGCAACAGCCTGTTTACAATATGGATTTAACAACTTGGGTTTTAATGATGTTTATAGCTTTACAGCTCATGTTAATGCTCCTTCAAAAAACGTCATGATAAAAATTGGGATGAATTTTGTTAAAATTTTCCATCATCCGAGAATTGAGAAAGATAGTCCTTTAAGCAAACATGTTCTATTTCATAAACAGCAACAACAATTCCGCTAACGGGAGCGGTAGTAATATGGCACCGGGCCGCCAGCAAGAACGGCGGCCTTTTCATTTACCGGGCAGATCTCTATCTATTCCTCAACCTCAAAGATGGAATCAACGATAATCGGAAGATTGTCTCTTACTGATACAGCACCAAACACAGAACGAGCATGAATACCCTTTTCGGCGAAAACATCCAACATTAAATCAGAACAACCATTCAACACCTTGTGATGCTCCTCAAAAGTGGGCTCTGCATTTACAAAACCTTGAAGTTTAACCACTCTTTTGACTTTTTCCAAAGAACCTAATGCTGATTTCAGTACAGCAAGAATCTCAATCCCTGTTTGGCGAGCGAACTCATAGCCTTCTTCTGTTGTAAAATCCTTACCTAGTTTACCTTTTGGGTTGCCAGTTGGTCCTTTGCCAGATACAAATAACAGTCCGTTAACTTTTACGAAGTTTGCGTACTTCGCCTGTGGCGCGCTTGCCTCAGGTAATACGATTCCTAATGTGTCTAGTCTACTAGCGATAGATTGCTCAGACATTTTCATCTCCCCCAATCGTGTAATACAATAATAGAAAATTGGTAGAATTATACATGCTGCTTTAGAAAACGTCAACATCATAAAACGAGCGAATTGCTACGGGAGAGGAATTGACATTTCAAGATCCTTTAAATAAGTTCTCGGTACCAGATCTTGTGCAATTATGCTGAGCTTTTGTTTCGGTTCTAAGGGTGGAAACTCCCTAACAAACATGTCATTGCCAGACTCGATGGTGCGTTCACCAACCATTTCCAATTCTCCCCTATTTTCCGCAAGTAATCGAAATGCAGCATTATCGTGATCAGATCGCTGTTCACCCAGTGTTCGATAATAAACAAGGGTTTTATCAGATAAAAATGAAATGCCAGTCAACTCCAAGCTGCCCAGATTCCCGCGCTGGACAACGAATGGACTTTCTTGTGTCGGGGTATGATCTACCGGGATTACCGTTGTTTTTCTTGGAGGATCGAAAGGAAGCGAATAGGGACGAATCGTCAATGAGTTGGGTAGTTTGCCCGTGACGCTTGAGGATATTTTCCATTTGTATATGGTTGTTTGATCTTCCTTTCTGGCGTATTTCGTACCACTATTGATTAGCTCTAGGGAGCGTCCGTTCTCATCAGTGACTTCCATGTCGATATAGTTCTCCGAAGGTTCATTTCCCTCCATATCAACACTTGTTTCACCGATAAAATCAATGAACGAATCTGAAAAATTTATTCTCTGTAATGTGAATTGCACATGCTTCTGGCGAGCAGTTTTCATTAGCTCCAGCGTATGAATTCCTTCTTTGAGCATCCCTATAGGACTGTTAAATGAAAAAAACCAGTTTCCTTCTTTGTTGACGATGTCTCCGTTCGCTAGCGTATAACCAACTTTGCCGATCGTTATGTTCAATTCAAACTGTTCCGACAGTCCTTTCAATAATCGATCGTCGGCATAGGTTTGAATAACTCCAGCATATTGATGATCATTAATCAGCTTCCCATATACTGCGATTGCTGAAATTCTTCGATCATTTATAATGAATTCAATATCGTATGGGCTCATATCGTTTTTGACGCTTTGGTCTGTTTCCATTATATAGCTGGCGGTTAGATCATAGCCGTCGTAGTGAACCTCAGAGATTGTAATCTTGACATCACCGTCCTTAACCGATTGCTGAACTTCAGATGTCACACCTCCTAGATCAGGATGTTTTTCACTGAAAAAACCAATCATTTGAAAGGCAGATTTGAAAATAGAAGATTGAGCCATAATCGGTATCATTGGGGTCGAAATAAGTAAAACTACAAACAATACGAAACCAACAGCCGTAATCAAAAAACCATATTTAAGCTTACTTTGAACTGTTTTTCGAATCAACATCGGCTGTTTTGTAAATGTTTGCTCCCATATTCGGTTAAAAGATGTAGTTGGAACCTCATGATCTAGTTTTTTATTCAGAGTTCTTTTAATAGTAGTATTAAGCTCATCCATATGACAATTAACCTCCAAATCTGCTAGATGGTTTCATTGTGTACTCACATTCCGGAAATTTCTTTCTCAACGACTTTAAAGCAGTATTTAGCCTGGATTTACAAGTACCAATCGGTATATTTAGGATTTCTGCTATCTCTGTGAATTTCAAATCAAGATAATAATGGAGATAAATAACTTCTCTACTTTTAAAAGATAAGGAAGAAACCTCGTCCCACAATTGTTCGTTTACCTCATCTTTTACGATCATCTCTTCCAAGGATTCATTCTTATGTTGCCTGTTCCACAGGGTTGTCCAATGTCGTTTGCGTAGTGCCTTTCTAACCGTATTTAGTGTAATTTTGTAAATCCAAGGTTGTATAGGTCTTGTAGAATCATATTGGTGATACACCTGGAAAACTTGAATAAAGGTATCTTGCATAATATCTTCTGACAAGGTTCTGGATTTGGTTAGGAATAAAGCTAATCTGTACACGTAAGCGGATTGTTCCTCAAATATCTTTTCGGCCTCTTCCCGAGAAATGTTCACTTCATATCACCCCCTCAGAATTCTACTACTGTATATATCCCAAAAAGATAAAAAAGGTTCGATCCGCCGAAATAAAAAGAACGACATAAGATATAGGAGGGAATCAAAACTCGATAACGAATATTTAAAAATCGTAATTGAACAATGATTAGAATGTTCGAAAGTTGGAGGTAAAAGCAATGCATATTGGGGTAGATTTAGATAATACAGTTCTAGATGCCACTTCGTCTTATTTGCATTTTTACAATAAGGCTTCTGGTTTATCGTATAGCCCTAAAGATGTTAATGATTTTTACTTTTACCGGTTATATGGGTGGGATCATGCAGAACGTGAAAAAGTTTATCACCAACATGGTCATGATATTCATTGGAACTCATCCCCTTTCCTTCATGCAGTAGAAGTATTACAGGAATTATCTCTTTGTCATCAAATATCCATTATTACTGCTCGTCCTTTGCTTTTTCGAGATGTTACTATTGATTGGCTTAAATATCATGGGGTTAGGTATAACCGTATAGCTTTCACAGAGAATAAGCTCCAGGAGTGTATAAACTCTGAGGTTAGTGTTTTAGTAGATGATGCTCCCCATTATGCCAAAGAATTTGCCGATAAGAATATTCCAGTTATTTTGTTTGAACAGCCGTATAATACGTCTGTGAACATCGATATGGTCTATCGTGCGTCTAATTGGTTAGAGGTAAGCAGACATATCAGCGCCCTAGAAGTGTCATTACGCTCGCTCGAAGAACACTAGTTTAATACAGCAGATTAAAACCTCTCATTAGAAGAAAACCTAGATTTAATAGGACTAATGGGAGGTTTTGTTGGCATATAGGGGGTGATGTATTGCCTCCCTAGAGAGGAAATTATAGCTCAACAAAGTACTGAGGCTGCTGACTGAAAGAGGATTCCATTCCCTGAAATTATTTAATAAGGTGGGATGTTAGTGAAATCTAAGGTTTTGTTCACAATACTTGGGATTACTATTATCATTGTTCTTACGAGTACATATTTTTACAATCACTCATCACCAGAAAAGGCAATTAGGAGCCATTTAAATAGCACTAATTTTAATTACGATATTGTTAAAGATGATTATTTTAACCCTTCTTACGGTCAAAGGTATTACGTTAAAGAGAAGGGGGGAAATTTTCATAATAATTTTCCACATATTTTTTACCTAAAATTTACGATTTTTGGATGGCGAATTGTGACTGGTGGTAATGCTCCTTGAACAGCAAGCATTGCAGCGCGGCAGCTGCTCTCTGTTTTCATTGAAGTAACGGGTAGTATACTTCCAATATGTGGTATATTAGATTTGGTGATAATTTTACATATGAAGTCTGCTTTTAATACTTAAATTTAATCGCTGGCAGGTCGAGAAGTAACTGTCATCGGCATCTGCAACGTACCTACTGATCCGCATGCTATGCTCGGCCGTGGCGCAGCTCACCGACGTGTGTAGGGGATGGACTCTTGGAATTCGGATATTTAGGACGGGCAGGAATTCACAGCAGGCGATTGTCAATTTATAAGGACGTGAATTAAGTGAAAATTAATTTTTTATCGGAAACTGAGTACCTGGTCAAAGATGTCGTAGTTGATCATATACATGAACGGCCTTTTTGCATATTTGATTTAGAAGGTACGGGAATTATTGTTGATAAGGAGTACATCACTCAATTTGGCGCTATTATTTATCAAAACGGAAAAATATTACGAAAGTTTAGTTCCTTGGTAAAATCGGCAAAGTTAATTCCTGAAAGTGTTGAGCAATTAACGGGGATTTCGAACGAAAGTTTAACGAATGCCCCAGCATTTGCTGATGTTTACAGAAAATTTTTACAATTTTGCGGAACCGCAGTATTGGTCACGCAAGCCGGGTATGAATATGATCTTCCAATGCTTCAAAAACATTGCCATATGAGTAATTTAAAACTTTTCGAGACTCCTGTAATCGATACCAAGGTATTATTTGCCAATATACATCCTGAACTTTTTGATGTATTTAGTACTGATTATCTTGTTGGGCATTACCAAATCGAAACAAATGATATTAAACGTCATGATGCAATAGGAGATTGCGTGTTAATAAGCAGGATACTTGATCAAATATTAATTGAATACAAACAGAGAAATATTCGCGACTTCAATGTCAAAGAAGGTCTAACGGTGAAACGATTTATTATTCCTGCGATGTACAATGCGGATGAATAACATCTAAGTGTAGATGGTGATATAATCCACTAACGGGACACGATAGTTAAACATGTGGGGACAGAATGCCAAGGCTAGCCTCTGTTCTTTTTTTTGTTGTTTACGAACTACATAATTTAAGGAGGAGAGATTTTTGTATATTAGATTTCATGGTAATTATTCTAGTCCTAAGACTAAACAACCTTATGGCATCTTTGTTGTTATTTATCACTTATTTCGTGATGATAAGCTTTCGGGAAGTGATAGCAAGCTTTACCTAGACACCAAAGAATGGTTCGAGCAAAATTTGCCCAATCCACCCTTCTACGATGATAACAATTCAGTGAATGCAGTAACATGGTTTAAGGATGGTAATAAGACCCCAGAGATGATAGTCCACTTGGAGCCCTTCATTAATATTGCTAAGAAATATAAAGTCGAAATAATTAAGTCCATTTCCAAAGAGCTCCCTGGCATAATTATTTATGAAGATGAATACCAAGTTGGAATTGTTCCTCGTTACGCTAACTGAGAACGATAGCGGAGGTGGAAGGATGCTAATCATACGAAAATCTATAATAACTGATCACAAGTTTTTAGTTTTAATTGATTTGAAAAATGATGGGTATACGCTTTCTGATGTAATTGATATGACAGAACAAAGTAAAGAGGAACATAGTCAGAAAATAGAAGGGTATCTTACTGACTCAGATAAAGGTGCGTTTATCATCGAGGATTCAGATTCTAACAAACCAGTTGCAATGATAATGTATTCCATAGCAAATAGGGATTCCGTGTATCCGTGGAAAACAATTTACAGCCAGTTAGACAGAAACTTATTTCAAGTTGATGGGCGATTTATTGAGATATTTCAATTATGGGTTCATCCGAACTATCGAAGACTAGGATTAGCGACAAAGCTAAAACTCAAGTTAGAGGAGGAAGCCCAGTATCATAAAGTTGATTTAATTTATACTCATACAGAAGAAAAAAATGACCATGTCATCGAACTCAATAATAAAATTGGGTATCGAGAAGAAGTTTACCGAGGCCCAATTTGGGATGATGAAATTCGAGTGAGTTTAATTAAGAAGCTAAGGGACGGTGAACGTTAGCTAAATAAACAGGGAGCAGTCTGTCGCGGAAAATGCTCCCTGTTTTCGTTCAAGTAACGAGCATTTGAGTTCCAATATGTGGTAATATAAGGAAAGCTTAGGGGAGGCGTTTAAACTTGAAATTAGCTAAATTATCGCTTATAAGTGGACTCACAGCTACTTTAATTATTTTTATTTTGTCATTATTTCTAAACAGTGGTTTTAGTCAACGAATATCGGGCTGCATAGGTTTAATTCTAATAATCTCTACTATTATTACAAGTGGCTCACTGATATCAGGTGACCGCCAACGAGCTAATGATACTACAGAAACCACCAATGATAAAAAACAAAGGGACAGTATCTCTATAGCATGTTTTCTTGCAGCTATCCCGATTTTACTTCTTTGGGGATATCTTAAATATATCAAGTGAAAATTCGATTGAGCTAACAGAGTACTATGGCTAAATAGACATAAGGATAAGCTGCCGACAGCAGAGAACGGCAGCCTTATCAGTTAACGGGCAGCTTTCTTCAATAGAGTGTTAATATATGGATATATGATGCGCAGGAGGGATAAATGGAAAAGCCAGTGGTGATTGAAGAATACAACGAAGAATGGTCTTTCAAATACCAGCAGGAGGAAAGGGGAATAAAGGAGATATTGGGTGATATAGCAATTGCTATTGAACATATAGGTAGCACATCTGTTCCGGGACTAGGGGCTAAACCGATTATTGACTTCATGGTCGGAATAAATGATTTAAAAGAAGTTGAAAAATTTATCGAACCTTTATCGAAGATAGGTTATGAACATGTCTATCATAAAGAATTTCCTAATAGAAGATTCTTTAGAAAAGGTCAATGGAGAGCAGGAACGCATCATTTGCATATATACAATTATGGAAGTGAAGAGTGGAAAAACAATATTTTATTCAGGGATTATTTAAGAACCCATCCAGATGTACTAAAGCAATACAATCAATTGAAGAAAGAACTTGCTGAAAAATATCGTAATGATAGGGTTGCTTATAACAATGCCAAACATCCATTCATCATTGATGTGATTCAAAATGCCAGATTGAGTGAAAAAATAAACTCGATTGATTACGGAATACGATAGCTCAATCAACTGCAACACGAGGCTGCCGCGGGATCGACCGCGCAGCCCCGTTAAGCTACCGGGCAGCTTAATGCAACATTCGCCTGAATTTAGCGTCCTAATTTATGGGAGTGAAAAGACAAACCACTGAAGGAGGGACGCTTATGAGGAAGGTGAACAAGATTCTATTGTTGGTAATATTCCTTCTACTTTCAGGTTGCACAAGTAACGGATACAAATCAATTGAGGAAGCAATACAACATGGAGGAATACAGTATAAACAAATTTATCATCAACATGAAGTAAAGAATGCCATCATAGTATTTTATGGAAATCCGAACGGAGGCATAGATGCTGGAATTGTAGATAAGATTGGTGACAGGTATAAATGGGGCTTTGGCGGCGGCACTGTGTCATTCCCTGCTCCAAAAGAGGTTACCTGGAGTTGGGTTAATCTAGATTACAATGAAAAAGATGAAGATAAGCACTACCAACTTTACTACGGCATAATAAAAGAAGTGCAGATTACCAGACTTCATATCGAGCATATGGGCTCTGACAAATACATTGATAAAGACACAGAAATAGTGGAACTATTCGATGGGAATAAGCTATGGTTTGCTTTGCAAGATAAAAACAGTGAAATTCATCCTGGTTTCATATTGACTGGTTTTAATAAAGATGGCGAAAACGTATTTCATTTTGAGTGATGTCGAATACAAAACTTATTACGCTAACTGGGAACGTTACTTAAATAGGGATTAACAGCGGTCGTGCAGTCTGGACGGTCCCTATTTTATTGAAGTAAAGGGAGGATAGTTGAATCATTTAAAGAATATGTCAATTATGGTGAATTTGCAAGAACAAATGGGGGTGTGAGATTTTGAATCCATTTCCTGAAGATTATAAGTAATTACTTTATTTGAATCAGAACCAATCATTTTAGATAACGAAATTCCGTGGTATTACAATTATCTGCTCTTCAAACTAATAAGGAACGGAATCTTTTTAGATTTAAGCATGGAACCAGCATGCAATCGGATAAAAATAAGAATGAGTAACGAGAGACAAGGAACATTAATAAAAATAGTATATGAGTCGATTAGAGGGATCGAGATTTATAAAGATAACCTCACAGAAGGCTTATTAATATTATTGGATGAAAATGATCCTAATGTGACATTAAGACTTGAAACAAAACCAAATATTAAATTAATAAGTACAGAAGATAAGAACTTTCGAAAGTGAATTCGAATTGGTCGGTATCTTCATTATTTACGCCTCGGTCACTAGATCCCTAGTCCCCCAGGGGCATTTCAGAAATGAAGGTTCAGCTCGTCTTAATTCGTTGCGCTAAAGGGGAATTTAGATAATGGACAGTGAACGTTTGTTAAAGGTATTGGAGCAGTTTGTCGCGGGGCCGGCAGCTGCTCCTTTTTATTGAACGGGCAGATCATAGCTAATTAGAGGAGGTTGTTCTTATCATTGACATTCTTTTAATTATTTTCATGTTTATGGTTGTAACTGGCTTAGTAAGTATTGACAGAAGCTTAAAGCTCAAATTAAAGAATGATAAAATAATTATTGATAAGCTAAATGAAATTACAGAAAGGACAAAGTAGGGCATTTGTTTGACTAACAACTGGCTGCCAATTAGTTAGTTTCTAAAGATGAGAAAACATAGGAGGATCCACCTGTGTGGTTAGAACTTAATAAGCAAACTGCTCGGGAATGCTGGAATCAACGCTTATTTAGTATAAGCACTACTTTTTGTTTTGTGATGAGATCATTGAGAAAACGGATAAACCTCCATACTGGGTTATTGAGCTTTCTTCGTCTTTTCAGAACCTTTCGAACCATTCCCAGATTCATTAACTGACTTTTACATAGGCTGTCTATTTATAAGGTATGAAAGAAAAGAGCTTTCTTGGGCTTATCAAAGGGATAATTTAACAATAATCATTTTGTATCAACCAATTCTTTATTAAATTGTTATTATTTTTGAAAGGGGTATTAAAAAAAATGAAATAAAACTTTATTTGGAGGAGATTCATATCGAAAGTTCTATTAAAGATAAGTTTACAAAAGAAATTTTTGTAGAGGCAGCTGCTCGGTTTGGAATTAAATTTGCAGATACTATAGAACTTGACGGTTTTCAAAATTTTGTATTTTTAGGGAAACGTGAATTAATAAATGTAATATTAAGGATTGCTCATAGTTCACATAGAAGTAAGGAGATGACGCTTGCTGAGATCGAGTTTATTTCTTATCTAGCCGATTCCGGAATGACTGTATCTAAAGCCTTACTTTCTAATCAAGGTGAATATGTTGAAGTTATTGAACAAGCTGATAACTGTTTTATTGCAACTGCTTTTGAATTCGCACCCGGCAGAAGGGCTGAAATTTGCGTCGAAAGTGATATCTTTTATGAACGAATTGGCAGGTTTACTGGTAAAATGCATAAGCTATCAAAACAGTTCTCTCCTAATCTAAAAAGATACGATTGGACTGACAATGCAGCTGTTACAAAATTTCAAGATTATGTACTTAATGAGACGCTTCAACACAAATTCGAGTTAATAATAAGTCAAATTCAATCATTGCCAAGAGACAAAGATTCGTTTGGACTTATTCATGGAGACATTAGTCCGGGGAATTACCTGAATCACGAAGATCACCCGAACATCATTGACTTTGATCAATGTGAGTACAGTTGGTTTGCATCTGAAATTGCAACATCGATATTTCATGAAACTCCAATTCCATTTATTATTACAGATGAGAATAAACGAAAGGCAATAACAAAACGGTTTTTTTCAAACTTTTTCCAAGGATACTCCAAAGAAAATACATTAAGCCGTAGTTCACTAGATGCCATTCCGTTATTTATTAATTTAAGACAAGCTATCGTTATTGGTCTTATACACCGTAGTTCTGATATGGGTAACTTTGATAATTGGAGTGATTGGAACAAGGAAGCATTAACTTTTTATATTAATAATATAAAAAATGATATTCCGTATATTGACTTGGATTTCACAAATCTATGATGTAAATATGAAAAAGTTTGTGATATCAGGGAGAATGTTAACGATGCAAAAGGATCTCTAGGCCGTTGATAATTAATGTGCCGCATCCCAAAAGGTTATTTAACCTTACTATCATATAATGATGATAAAGTAGAGTATATTTACAACCTACTTAAATAGGGTAAACGCTGTCTCAACCAACACAGAACGATAGGAGCATTACAAATGAGTACCTGGAGAAGAATTGGACTAGAATTATTTTATGATCTTAGGTTTCAATTTAATGAGAATTTCTAAATGATAGACTTATAAAAGCCCATATTAATAATGATTTAAGAGAGCAAGACAAGATTTATAATTATGCTGAGTGGTGTTATAACCAATATCGCAGAAGTCATTATATAAATAATGCAATTTGTGTAGGTTTTTATGAACATTTAGTTCAGAATGAAATTACTCGGAAGGCAATTCCTTATAAGATTAAACCAGAGATATTTGTAGCTGTTATGACATTATTTGAATGGATGTTACGCAAAGATGAAGGTTGTTATCAGGTATTAGTTGAAGAATATAACAGAATAAATAATACTAACTTTGAATGCTAATTCGAAAGGGCTAGTCCATCAACTAGAACATATATGCAATATCAAAAGGTGATAAATAGGTGAACATAGATATAGAGTTTCTAACCCAACTTTGCGAATGGTAATACTCATCGATTAAGAAATCATAGCGCTCATCAATTAAGCTAACAGATAACGCTAATTTAATAGAGTCAGTCAGTCTAAAACCTTCCATAAGAAGCAAACTAGATTTAATAGCTCTTATGGGAGGTTTTATTTATGATTTTAAGTGAGTTATGGCGACTGTATGAAGCTGATAAACGTATCCAGGGGTTTTGTCCGAGTACATTGAAAGCCTATGCCCTACAGCTCAAGATGCTGGTAAGAGAACTTGGAGACTGGATATTTCTGAGATTACGTTGAACTTGTTGAAGGAGTGCTTGGCAAAGCAGTCTGATCGATTGAAACCCAGCAGCTTGGGACATCGTATACGTTTTGTTTGCTCCCTGTTCCGCTTTGCTTATGAAGAAACATACTTAACATCAAATCCTTCTTTGAAGTTACGCGAACCCAAAATGGAAAAGCGTATTCCTAAGTTTTTGATCGAGGAGGATGTTATTCACTTGAAAATTTCTTGCCAGTCTCTGAGAGAGAGGGCACTTCTAGAAATTTCTCTACAGTACTGGCTGCCGGGTTGCATGAAAAAGCATCAACCACCCAGATTTACGCCCAGCTGCGCGGGGAACGCCGGCGAGAACTCTACCGTCGTTACTTTTAGGTTTGTAGCGGCGGGTGTCTTATTGAAGCCACCGTTCAACTTAAGGGCAGGATAGTTCAAACGCTTCTCGAATACCTTAGGCATGGCGGTGGCGAATTTATGAAGTTCGGAAATAATGACGTTAGCTGAAACATCCGAAAGGAAGATCATTTTGAACAGACTTACTAAATGTCAACAGTCAATTGCTTATCTAAAAGTATTATTACATGATGATGAGGCTGACGGTTCTGTTTTAAAAGTTTCAGAAGAAGACTTTATTGCTAATGTTCGTTTTACTGACGATCTATTAATTAGTTTTATTTATGAAAATGATGAAAACAGCTTTACATATATTCAAAACAGAACTTTAGTTGAAGAAAAGTTATCAATAAATGAATTATTAGAGTATGGAGTCAATAATTTAAATGGATTCATAGATGATGGTAAGTTGAGGTTATTTGAAGTTAATAATAATTGTTTCTCTTTAATTCTTGATGGTAATTTTGAAGCTAGTCTAATAACACTTGAAGTACTTTGGAATGATTATTTGCAAAACTATGTAAATAATGAATTTGTGGTAGCAATTCCAGCGAGGGATATATTGTTGTTTTGTGACTCAAATAACACTAAAGGGTTACAGGAACTACGAAACACAATAGATCGAGTTTGGGATCAAGGTGATCACCTTTTGACAAATAGATTATTAATTAGAAGAAATAATAAGTGGGAGTATCTCGAGGAAGCCAAATGCATCAACTAACAGCGTACTCACGCTTCGGGACTCCCCTCGGTCCGCCCAAGGCATTTCGGGATTAAGTTAACGGAGAACGTTAATTGAGCGATCAGGATGACTAGTTTCCGCGGCTGCTGCTCCTTTTGTCATTAAGCTAAACGGGCAGAATATTGGAATGAAGAAGGAAAGAAATCCTAAAGCCTGGAATATTATATCTACACCTAAAGATAGGAGGACTTAATATGAATTTTCATTCCTATAGAAGAATCCGCCATCTCTCTCAATATTAAAAAATTGCGGAGGGTAAGTATGAAAATAAATAATAATTACTTGAAGGAACAATTAAAGCATGTCTATTGGTTAAATGGTGGTCCTTGTGCCGGGAAGACCACAATGACTAAAAAATTTATAGAGAAGCTAGGATTTCAAACACTAGAACTTTATGATGTCTTAAAATATAGACCATTTTCTAGCCCTATTGAATATCCTGCCCTTCAATTTCCTCACTCCAACTTAGACTGGGATAAGTGGTTCAATAAACCCGTTGATGAACACAGTCAGTGGTTACTTCAAATAGTCGAAGAGTTAATGGAATTCTTTGTTATTGATTTATTGAAAATGCCTACAGATAAACCAATCATTATAGATTTAGGAATAATGCCCGAGCTCACACTACCCTTTATCCCTAAAGAAAGAATGATATGTCTCTATACTTCTGATGAAGAGATAGAGAGGTTATATTTCTTTAGAGAAGATCACAAGATGATTTTTGACTGTATTAAAGCCTACACATTAAACCCAGAGGAAACAATAAAACACAGTAATAAATCTATGGTGAAATTCTCTAAAATAATTAAAAACGCTTGCATTAACAATGGTATCAAAACAATTGAAAGAACACCAATTATGGGTGTTGAAGAACAATTTAGAATAGTTAGTGAACATTTTGGTTTTTGATTAGAGAAAGCACATAGACAGTCCATTTAACGGGAGACGATAGTTCAAATAACGCAGCCTGCCGCTGTTCTACTGGCCGCCTTCATCGTGCCGATCACATATAGGGCATGTATCGATCTATTTGGAAAAACCGGTGGAATTCGGCAACGAGTCTCGAATAGCCGCCTATAACTTTACAGAATGGAAAGGAGGCGTTCGCGTTGGGTGGTTTTTTACTCGTGTTGCTTGGGCTTTTCAATGCGTTGTTTCCGTATCCGGCGTGGTACCTTTCAGTCGGCTGGCGCATCAAGGATGCCGAGCCGTCCGAAGCGGCGCTCTTCACGAACCGCGCGGTAGGCGTAATCGCAGCCATTGTAGGTCTCGTTATTATGGTATCGAGCTGCTCGCTCGGGGGCGGGAGTTCTGGCGATGCGTCTACGTTTCAGAAGCGGCTGCTCGCCGGCGAGGTGCAGGACATCAAGATCGTCATCCCGGCCAATACGCAGTCCTTATCCGAGGAAGAGCAGGCCCAGGCCGTCGACCTGATGGCGCATGCGCCGATGGAAGGCTTTACGCTAGATACGATTTATAGCGGCGCGGGCGAGGCGACGATCGTTTACAAGGACGGGTCGATGGACGACCTGCTCATCGGTACTTCAGGTGGCATCGAGCTGCATGCGAGATCGGGCGACAAGGCTTACCGGTTTCAAAGCGACGAGCTGGAAAGCTTATTCCGTACGTGGATGAACCGTACAGGTTAAGAGCTGAAGCGGATCAATAGCCCTGTGCTTGTGGACACGGTCGGCGCGGTGGCCGCTACATACGAAAATTGGAAAGCAGCCCATGTTGGCTACGGCCAAGTAGCGGGAGCTTATGGGATCGAGCAGTTGGGTTTATATTTTTCATTATTATGGTACTGAAGAAAAAATAGTGTAAATTGCCAAGAACGGTGATTACACTAACTGGGAACGATACTTGCATCAAACAACTAGGACGATGCTGCCGGTATGATCGGTGGCCCTCGTTAAGCTATTGGGCAGAATTGCTCAATAGTCCTCTAACAAATATGGTGCAATATGACATAAGAAGAGCGAGTTGATAACTGAAGAGGGGAATGTTAATGCAAACTGTTTATATATTGTCAGGACCAGCAGGAGTCGGGAAGTCAACAACATCAGGTGCGCTTCTGAAGGCTTTAAATAACAGTGCATATATCTCAGGTGACGATGTAAGCCATATGCACGTTAGCGGTCGTCAAAAGCCTTGGGAAAGCAAAGCCGAGTTGTCTCTTATTTGGAGTAATATTTTGAGTTTGACTCGAAATTTTGTTAACAATAGAATCGATGTTGTGATTGATTATGTAACTTTTCCAGATGAGGCAAATTGGTTAAAAGACAAGTTAAAGGCACTAACCGTTAATGTTGTCTATGTGGTTTTATGGACAGACCATGAGACCTTACTAAAAAGGGACCAGATGAGAATGCCTGAACACCAAATGGGGGAACGGTGTCTTATTTTAATTGATGAATTTAAAGAGTCGGAATTAAAAAGTAAACATGTGCTTAATACAAGCCAGAAAAACGTTGATGATATCCATCAGGTTATCGAGGAGATTCTTAACAATCAACAATACAAGTTAGAAGATTAAGCTAATGAGAG
This sequence comes from Paenibacillus sp. FW126-R14, assembly GCF_058789495.1. Taxonomy (NCBI): domain Bacteria; kingdom Bacillati; phylum Bacillota; class Bacilli; order Caryophanales; family Paenibacillaceae; genus Paenibacillus; species Paenibacillus sp. FW126-R14. Next base: position 129,652 of record NZ_JBYTBS010000001.1, read on the forward strand.
AATTATAGTTCAATGATGACACGATGGCAGCCGGCCAGAACGATCGGTTGCCATCGTTACGCTAACGGGAGACGATACTTCAATAATCCATGCCAAGAAGCTGCCGCGAGAACGAACGGCAGCTTTGTTTCACTATCTGGCAGGATCCTCTAAGAAAATTACCGAAGTTAAAAGGGCAGTTCAATTATTACTCTGCAAACTTTATATTCAGCAGTTTTTTCTACTTTCAAGATCACAAAATGGAATGATTTATAGAATGAGTCAAATGGTTTATCTGATCTCAAAAAACAAAAATATTAGTACTGCTCATTTAGAAAAACAGATACCGTCCCCTTATAATTTTCAATTTGGGTTTGAATCTTATAGAAGCAAACTTTGGGGTAACAAGATAATGCAGGAAATGGGGTGCCAATTGATTTATTCTTTAAAGGATCGAAATATACTTGCATTTGATGATGATTTGAAAGAGCTAAATGTTAAAAGAAAATAAACCATTAGACCGGCAAAATAAAGATACTTCCAATATGTGTTAATATGAGGGTCTGATGAATCTACGCCGAAAACAATAGGAAGACGACATGATTGGAGTCGTTTTATTACGATGCAGCCTTGAGGACCACCTCACGTTTGCGGATGAGTCGTCTTCTGTTCATCCATGAACTTGTTCATGTTCACCGACTTGATGCCCTCGGCAGTGAGCAGCTCTTTAAGCCGCTTAAGATGCAAATCGCCAAGTCCGTACAACAGATACCCCTCGATCTTCGCTTTCTTAATATGCTGGAACATCGAGAAATCACGGGCCTTCTCCGCTTTCATGATCTCGGTATCCGCTGCACCATAATCCGACTTGGCCACATGCCAATTGTCGGCAAAAGCCTTCTTATCCGCAGCCGATGCCTGTGCCTGCTCCTCTTGAAGCTTCGTAGTGGCGTAAGCCGTTACTTCACGAACGAACGTAGTAAACAGATCCTTGCTATTTGCAGCCTTCATCGCTTCTATTAATGGCTCCGCCGACTGGCCATCGCCTTCAAGGCTGGCTGCGGTTCGCTGCCACAGATCTTCCTGGGCCGCATAGGTCTGATAGAGTGCTGATTCTTCATCTGCACCTGCCGCGAATCGAATCGCCATGCTGAATAATCTTTTCTCCGCCTCCGAGGCAATGACCCGATAATCGTAAATGACATTAATCCCTTGCAAGCCTCGAATGACTTTCGGATAAAAACTTTCCGCATAGTGCGATTTAGCCCCTGGCCCCGTGCCGATGCCGTCGAACTTGGCATTGCGTTCAGCCTCTCGCTTCGTTATAGCCGCTTCAAGCTCGGGATTATCGGCAGCTTCTGCCGGACGTTCGGTGTAGGCTTCGTGCATGAACTTATCCGTCCCCACAGCTTTCACAACATCTTCCAACGCAGTTTCCGTATGGATTTCCCCGATTACCGTCAGCTCATCCGGAATGCGAATCCACGTATTCGTCTTCTCGACATAACCGATCTTCTCTGTCGTCTTCGCCGCGTACTGAGACATTTCATCCTTACTGTTGAAATAGCGTGATTTCCCGTCCGCGATCATATTATCTACGTTCCGCTCGCCTGCGCCTTCGTTGCCGCGGCCGGTTTTGGTCTTGTTCCTGTAGCCGCCAATTAGCGCCCGCTTGATATACACCTTACGCTGAATATCGCTTTGGGATGGCGAAGCGGCTTGAATCGTACCAGCGGCTGCTGTCAGCTCCGCAGGTTTTTCCACGGCTCTCGCAGTGGGGTTAGCCGCTGACTGCTGCTTGAACAGCTCGCCAACCGAGCGGTTGCCGATCGTACGCTGCAGATGCATCATCTGCGCCGGGCTCATCGCCTGCGGGAGCTTCGTTGCACGCTGAAGAGCTGCACCTGACAAGCCTTGTGCCGTTTCATTTTCAACCATATTCAACGATTCGGCGGTGCCGGTCGTCGTTGTCTGCTGAGCAGCCTTGCCCGGTTGTTGGTGTGTTTGCATGAATACGCCCCTTCCTGATAGGACTGTTCACTAGATTATATCATGCTAAGTATTGGAAGAAAATACTAGTAATATATGATAAAGCACCTCATTGGGTGCTTCTCTTCAGCATTTCAAAAGGGCATTAGCTATCAACATGTCAAACTTACGGATATCTACACCTTTATGCAGCCTCACTTTGATATGACCTGCCCTTGTCCACAGCTCTACCTCTGCCGTGGTATCAAGAAATCCTCCTGCATTCTCAGTGGACCACATATTAATAGAGGAATACGGCAAAGAGTAGATCTCTACCTTTTTCCCTGTGAAGCCTTGGGCATCTCTCACAATCAACCTTTTATTTGTAAATATAGCACTGTCCCGAAAAGTTTTATAGGTAGCTAGCGCCATTTCCCCCGTAACGAGCAAACCTTCAACATCTTTTCTGAATGGGGCATTCTTAAACAAAGACCCACTCTAGCATGCTTTTCATTTCTGTTGCCATTTCTACATTTCCCCCAAATATATGGTAATCGTACTGTTTATTCGACATTTACGGGGGACGATTGTTAATCATTGAAGGGCTGCCACTTGGCAGTCCTTCTCCCCGCTAACGGGCGTTTTGCTTAACTCAATTCTTATGAAATTATATCTGAGCATTTGGTATAATAAGGTCGGTTTGCATTGAAAAAGGAGGCTTACTATGACAGAGAATCTCATTGAACGAGCTGCGGGGGGATTAGTTCTTCGCGAGACGCAGACAGGATTACAAGCCCTACTCATTCACGATAGATATGGACATGTGGGGTTCCCAAAAGGACATCTGGAATCTGGAGAGACGTGGGAGGACGCTGCTGTCCGAGAAATCTTTGAAGAAACAGGGATTAAATCAAGAATTCTTTCACCGCTTGGCGATGTTGAATATCCTATCATAAAAAATGGGCTAACCATTCGAAAGCAGGTCCGCTTATTCCTTCTAGAAGCCATTGAGGAACAAGATGAGCCTGTTCACCAGGCTAGCGAAGTTAATAGTGCTGAATATTTCGCTTGGGGAGATGCACTTCGACTTCACATGGAACGAGGCTATATTGACTTGAATTGGGTGTTTGATAAGGCTAAAGCACTTTGGGATTGGCATCGTGAAGCTAACTGGGAACGATAGCGCAATAACCAGCGAGCAACTCACGCGGCAGATGCTCCCTGGTTTCGTTATAGTAACGGGCAGCATTCCAGACGATAATGGCTGTATTAGGTTCTATACAAGGCGGTGGTATGTTAGTTAGTGCATTTCTTGTTCAAAGATCTAAGTTATCGGCAGCTCAATTAATTACCTACGGGATGATTGTCATGGGTACAGGGCTTGGATTAATGGTTCTGTATCCGCATCTTGCCATTACAGCAGTAGGTATCCTTGTATTTAGTTTAGGACAAATTTCTTTGAATGTAGGGATAGCTTCGTTAATGCAAACCAAAGTGCAGTATACGTATCAAGGACGTGTTCAGATGACCTTTCATTCCGCTCTTATGGGGGCATTGACAATAGCACTAATAGCTTCAGGATGGATGTATCAATTCATTCCTTTACGAGTACTTGTAATTAGCGGTGGAGTAATTATTATATTAGGCGGATTGTTAAGTAGTTGGCTGTTCTCTTACGGGCAGCATACAGAACTCGCAGATCATTCTGTTTAATACTTTAGTTGATATGCAAATTACTTGTATCCGTATTAATTAGACACTAGAAGATATCAGAAGAAAAGTATCTAATAGTCTAAAATTCTGGGTAATAACATTTGATTGTTGTTCAACTAACGAATGAACGTTAGTTGAATAACCAGAGAACAGATTGTCGTGGCCGGATTCTCATAGCCACAAACTTTTAGTAAGGGGTCGATTATTCTGCTATATAAATCAAGAAAACTCTTAGTATACTTAGTGATTATAGGTGTAACATTCTGGTTAGCGGGGATTGTTAGCAGTGGGGTATATTATTTTAAAGTAATAAGATATTTTTTTCTGTATTAATATCAATTATTATGTAGAGGAATTGAACGGTCATTAACAAAAGAGCCGCGACACTAGTCCGCGACTCAATATTTGATATTCATCTTTATACATTACGCTGTTTTTGCTGTCTTTGTTGTCTTTACTGCTTTTGCTGTCTTCTTATGTACAGCTCCTGCCTTCTTAATTTTGCTCACAGCCGGTTTTTTTGATTTAGCCTTAGTTGTTTTCTTAGCATGAGTTACGGTTTGTTTTTTTTGAACAGCAGTTTTTGTTGTAGCAGCAAAAGCAGAACCAGTGAAACTAAACAGCAAACAACCGGTTATTCCTAACACTAGCAACTTCTTCATGACGTTCTTCACCTCTTCCTCTAGCTCATTTCACTTACTTCTTGAGTATTATTCGAAATCATTAATTTTATCTGTGAACAGCCTTAAAAGAAGATAAAATTTTCTTTAAAACCGTGCATCTATCGATTTCCATTACCCAGCGGGGCAACTTGGGATCTTGACACTAAGAGAAGTTATCGTATAAGGGATGAATTAGCAGCGGTCTTAAGACACCATGAGATTTTCGAAAAATAGGCTGCTTATTCCTAATTATGGTAATATGAATTATGGAAGTTGATAATCATGTTGTTAAAAAAGGGAGCTTTTTATGGATCATAAAATGAATTTGCTTTACGGAATATTAGCTGGAGTAATTCTACTTTTTTTAAATAATTCTATTGCACATAATACAATAAAAAATCTTTTCGATAGCATGCCAATTGCCTATATTACTGTTAGAGGCATGCTCAATATTGTATCTTTTATTGGTATTTTGACGGTGGTTTTTTGTTCAATAGAATTGATAATAGAAGTACTTAAATTCAGAAAGCAAAGATGACCTTTAATTTGTTCAACATTAAGGCAGCTGGCACGATCGGCTGCTTATGTCTGTTGAAGTAGCGGGCAGAAGGTGTTATTACTCTTTGAGGAGGGTTAAGTTGCTAAACTTAAATCAAAAGAAAAAGATGCTTTGGTCATTCTTTTTTTTCATAGCATTTTCGATTATTGGTCTAGTATTAATATTTAACGGTTTACTACACGGCAAGGAAAATGCAGTCAATAATTCAAGACCCAATGGAGCATCCAGTTGGAGTACTTCCGATGAAGCAATAAAAGCTTTTACATACTTACCAATTTTAAGCGGTGTGTTGTTGCTTATACTCGCTATAATCATTTTTACAATTACCTTTTATTTTTGGATTAAGGATACATCAAATAATCCATAAAAGGTGTAGCAGTGAAAATCCCTCTTATTATTTTCGACTTTTAAGGGCAACAAAAAAGGCACCTGAAAAAAAGAAAAAGGCAAGAAACCAGCCAAAAGCAGGCGCTGAGGGCCAAAGATTTTTTCCTGCAACTGCAAATCCTAAGGAAGCCACTCCAAACATACAAAGAATTGATGGTTTCATAAATGTCTCCTTTTTTAAAACTCCTTCAAAAAATTCCATAATCTGTATTGACGCATCGTTGTAGGAAAAGTTGCATTTTCCAAAAAAGTATATGTAGGAACTCGAAAAAGAGTCGCACAGAAAATCCGTACGACTCTGTAAAAACTTTCTGTTATCGTGTATTCTTCCGCGTCCGCCTTGCCAGTTACCGTGAAGGCATTTGCTGATGTTGACCTTGCCATCCTCCACCTTGGTGGCCCTGCCATTGACCAGTTTGACCATGGCCTCCTTGCCACTGACCACCGTACCAACCATGATAAGGCATTGGATAATGATGTGGTTGGTAATGCGGATATGGAAGCGGGTAAGTAGTAACAGGTTGATGATGCATATGCGGATGATAAGGATTAGGATAATAGTTTTGGCTGTAACTCACTGAACAATCTCCTCCTAATTTTGATACATCAACCTATGTGGAATTGTAATAAATGGATGCTTGACTTTAGCTATTTGGGCGTGATCGATGCTGCTCTTTTTTATAAAGGCACGAAGTTCGCGACTTTTGCGGTTCGCTGTAACCGTCCTAAGTCGATTTACCGTATTGGCCGGGAGAAATCCCGGTAATTTTTTTGAATGTACGTATAAAATTGGCATAGTCGTTAAAGCCGGACATATGACAAGCCTCGGAGACAGAATGTCCCGTGGATAGCAGCTGTTTGGCCTGGGCCACCCGTTTTAACAAAATGTAACGATAAATACTTCCTCCTGTCTGAAGCTTGAACATGCGGCTGAGATGAAACTTATCCACAGATAATGCTTTGGCGATTCGATCTAAGGTCAGTTCATCAAGCAGGTTATTGTCGATGTAACTCATAACAGATTGAATCAAGGAGGAAGTTATGCTCGGTATAGTCGAGCTGGTGCTCCGGAAAATATCATTCGTTAACACAAGAATTTGGGTCAGATACGAAAAGGAAAGCACATCGCTGCCATAGGTGTTTTTTTGATCCAATACGTCTATAAGCTTAGCTCCAAGTGACATGTACGCTTCGATTTGCGCCTCGTTTAGTTGGACAATATTGTTCAGACCCGGTTTATGATTTTGGAAGCAGGAAAGCAAATTTGTTTTGGCCGAGCAAAACGGCAGGACCCTCTGCGGCTTAAAATGAATCGTCATTCGCTCGTACGGATGGGACGTTAGATTGAATATTTTGTGGATCTCATGATTGTTAATGACGAGGAGATGTCCTCTTTCCAAGGGATAGCAGTATTGATCGAGAAATAAATGGATTTCGCCATTCAAAAAAAGGAAGATTTCGTAATTGTCATGAAAGTGAAAATCTTTATTGGGTACAAACGTGGTGTTGGAGTAGTGCGCCAATAAATCCTCTTCCAAGTACTCGTGTTTTGAATTCGGCATCGTGATCTTCCTTTCCCTATGCATGGCTATGAATTCAATGTAATACAGAATACGTGAAAGTTCAATGACGCAAGAAGCGCAATATATGTCCCAATAATCGCAAAGAAATTGCTTAAATTTCATACTAATCTTATAGAGAGGTGGGATTTCGTAAAGCAAACAAAAAACGAGAAAGTGGGAATAAAGATGCTGCAAGCAAGCGATCAGATCTGGTTAGAGCATGTCATTCAAAAAATAGCAACGAAGATGGACTGGGTAAGCGAAAAATCTAGACACAAGATTCCTTATACGACGATTAACGGCACGCATGACAACCGGATCGTGGACAACCCGCTAGGTCAGATTACAGACGGAATCAACTGGTGGACGAACGGGTTTTGGGGCGGAATGATGTGGCTCATGTATCACGAGACCGGCAATGAAAAGTATAAAGAAATCGCCAATTATTCGGAAGCGGCGCTGGATGCATGCTTTCAGCAATATTACGGGCTGCATCATGATGTTGGATTTATGTGGCTGCCTACAAGTGTTGCGAATTATAAAGTAACTGGAAATCTGGACTCACGAAGAAGGGCGCTGCATGCGGCCAACTTGCTTGCCGGACGCTTTAATTTGGCTGGAGGCTTTATCCGGGCATGGAATGACAACGAAGGCGGAGATAAACGTGGCTGGGCAATCGTAGATTGTTTGATCAATCTCCCACTCTTGTATTGGGCTACAGAAGAAACGGGCGATCCGCGATTCGAACAAATAGCGATGAAGCATGCGGATACGGCGATGACGGCATTCATCAGGCCAGACGGTTCCGTTAACCATATCGTTGAATTTGACCCGTTCCATGGCGGTGTAGTGAAAACTCACGGGGGGCAAGGCTATGAAGAAGGCTCCTCTTGGACACGTGGACAGACTTGGGCTTTGTATGGGTACATGATGAGCTATATGCATACGCAAAAGGAAGAGTATTTGCATACGGCCAAGCGTGTAGCCCATTATTTCATGGCGAACATTCCGGAAAATGGCCTCATTCCGATTGATTTCAGACAGCCGAAAGAGCCTGCCTACGAGGACTCTACAGCTGCAGCCATTGCAGCATGCGGATTCATTGAAATCGCCAAGGTCGTCGGGCCGCACGAAAAAGATGTGTATCTTAACGCCGCATTGAAGCTGTTGAAAATACTGGATGCGTCGCGCTGTGACTGGACAACGGAATCCGATTGCATGTTAACAGGCGGTTCAGCTGCGTATCATCATAAGGACCGGCATACGTCAATCATTTACGGCGATTACTATTTCATGGAAGCTATTTTCAAATTGAAGGGAAATGATTTGTTTCTGTGGTAGGACGGCTGAAAGGATGGCAACGACTGGCGGCAGATCGAAGAAAGAGCGTATTTCTTACGCTCATCTTTTCTTACATGATCATTTTGCTGCTTCCCGTTACGATTGGCGCAATATTTTATACCCGGATTGAAGCAATCATGATTGAAAATGCCAAAAATTCGAATATGGCCATGCTGGAGCAGGTCAAGCGGACGATGGACAGCCGTATGAAAGAAATCGATCTGTTGACGCAGCAGATTGCATTCCACCCCAAGCTTCTCACGTTGTTCGATCAGAGACGGGATGGATCCGCCCAACAGAGCCTTTCTTCGTTTATCGATTTTATGGGTGATATGTCACGATACAGATCGGTCAACAGTTTCATGGACGATTTTTACGTCTACTTCAACACGTCAGACATCGTTCTTTCCCCGAAAATGAAAACGGACTCAGATACACTCTATGACAATATTTATCACTATAAAAACCTGACCTACGAGCAGTTTAAGGGGCAAATTTTGCTTCCTTATCATGCCCGTTTTTTTTATCCGTCTGAGGAAATGGCGGTTGGTTTGGGACATACCAAGCGAATGATGACATTCGTGCAGTCGCTCCCCATTGGCGAAAGGGATCGCGTTGAAGGAGCATTTGTCATTTTGATTAATGAAAATCAGATCACAGAAATGTTAGCCAGCCAAGGTATGCGTGATGAAACGGTGTTCATTCTTGACGCCGACGGAACGGTATTGATGCGTAAAGCCGGGAATGAACAGGAAAGCGGCGAAATCAGTTCCTATTTGAAGGAAACGGACATGATGGTTACTTCGGCAACTTCCAATCAAAACGGATGGACCTATGTTTCCGTCGTTCCTAAAGCCGTTGTGCTATCACAGGTTAATGCGGTGAAAATGTGGGCAATCATGGTCGTCCTGCTTTGTCTCGCCGGAGGCGGAGTCGTGTGCTACTATATGGCGTACCGTCACTACCGGCCGATCCGGGATCTCGTTCACGCCGTCGCTCGGGGCGGAGACGCGCATGCAAGAGCCATCCCGAAAAACGAATTCGAACTCATAAGAGAGACGCTTCATACATTGTTCGAAAAAGAGAAGCATCTGGAGACGACTTTGTCCCGCCAATTGCTCGTTGTCCGCTCGGATTTCCTTTCCCGGCTCATTCGTGGTCATGTCGATGCGGCCGTGCTCACGGAACAGGATCTCCAATTTATGGACGTGCATTTCGAATCCGGGCTGTTTGCCGTCCTTTTGATTGATATTGACGATTTCAGCCAATTTTCCGGGCAAACCACCGAACGCGAGTGGGCGCTTGTGCGTTTTATTTTGTCCAATTTGAGCGTTGAACTGCTTGAGCATAAAGGCTATTTGATTGAATTGGATCGCGACCGGCTAGCTTTTCTCGTGAACTTGCCAATGGGCAGCGGATTTGGCACACGCATGGAAATGTTCGTCGATGAGTTGAAGGACATGATGGAAAAGCGGTTCAAAACTAAAATCAGCATTAGCGTCAGCGACGTTCACGAGGGGATCGCAGGCATACCTGAATGCTACAATGAAGCGGTTTTTGCGATGGAATACAAAATGATCAAAGGGCAAAATTCGGTCCTGTATTATGCAGAGGTGCGGGAGCTTGGCCAACCGACGTACTACTATCCGATGGAAATGGAGTCTCAGCTCATGAATGTGGCCCGCAGTGGAGATTTCGCCAATGTCGAGAAAATATTGGATCGTCTGTATGAAGCGAATTTCCAATGGGGCGGCATCACACCGGAGATGGGAAAATGTTTGTTTTTCGACCAGTTTAGTTCGTTGCTCAAATTATCCGGTTCATTAAAGATCGATCAGAACCTGGTTTTGGGTGGCAAGTGCGATCCGGTGCGGATCATTTCCGAATGCGCCACCGCAGAACAGATGGTAGATCAAATCAAACGGCTGTACAGGCGGCTTTGCGAAGTAGTCCAAGAAGAACGAACCGGCAATGGCGAACAATTGTACAGGAAAATAACGGACTATATCCAGGCACATTTTCAAGACGGCATGCTGAGCCTTACGACGATGGCCGATCATTTCGACATGAACGCCTCGTATCTTTCCGCTTTTTTCAAAAATTACAGCGGGAGGAACGTCAGCGATTATTTGACGGAAATACGTCTGAACACATGCAAACGCCTGTTGGCGGAGTCGACGCTGACCGTCTCGGAAATCGCCCTGCAAGTCGGATATGCCAGTAACATCGGATTGACCCGCATGTTCAAAAAAGCTGAAGGAATTACGCCCGGACAGTATCGCGAGGCGATGAAACACGAATCCGGATAACTGATCCAAAAATCAGATAACGGCTCATCCAAAAAACGGATAACCGATATTGAAAGCGTATTCTACCCTTGCAATGGCCTGCTTGTTATGGTGGAGTAAGGCCGGAAGCGGTCATACAACGTTTGAAATGACAGAGGAGGATAAGGTATGCAGAACATGGCAAGTCAAAAGAAATGGGCTGCAATGCTGCTGACGGTACTCACGGCCAGCTCTTTAATCGCGGGGTGCTCCGGCAGCAAGAACGCTGTAGAGCCGAAAAATAGCTCGAGCATAGGCGGGAGCGGTAACACGCAAAACGCAGGGGGAGAAAGCAAAGGCGAAGTCGGTTACCCGGCGCAAATGTCCTATTGGGTGCCTTTGGACGCCAACGTTGCGGCAACATTGAAAAACTTAAGCGATGTAGGCATGTACAAGAAGCTGCAAGAAGTTACAGGCACGAAGGTGGAATTCAAGCATCCGAGCGCGGACTCCACACAGAGGACGGAGCAGCTCAACCTGATGCTGGCATCCAAAAATTTGCCCGATGTTATTGAATATACCTGGACAGAAGTTAGCGGCGGTCCCGAAAACGCCATTCAAACCGGTACAATTCTCAAATTGAACGATTTAATCGATGCGTACGCTCCGAACTTCAAAACATATTTACAGGAACATCCGGATATCGCCAAAATGATCAAAACCGACAATGGAAGTATCTATTCGTTCCCGTTCATTCGCGGCGACAGCAAGCTGATGGTGTTCTACGGCCCGATTTTCCGCAAAGATTGGCTGGATAAAGTCCACATGGACGCGCCGAAGACCATCGATGAATGGGAGAAGGTGCTGACTGCCTTCCGCGACCAGGATCCGAACGGCAACGGGCAGAAAGATGAGATTCCGTTCTTGCTCAAATACAATGAGGTACGCGATGCTACCCGCAACGCTTTAATCGGGGCTTGGGGTATTGGCGCTCAGTTTTATCAGGTGGACGGTAAGGTGAAATACGGAGAAATTCAGCCGGAATACAAGCAATTTTTGATGACGATGCGCAAATGGTATCAAGAAGGCTTGATCGACCCTGATTTTGCGGCCATGGATGCCAAACTGATGGACGCGAAAGTGACGAGCAACAAGCTCGGAGCGTTTTACGGTCTTAGCGGCGGCAACATCGGAAACTACTTGGGACTCATGAAAGATAAGAATCCCAACTTTAACTTGGTCGCTGCGTCTCATCCGACATTGAAGCAAGGCGCGACTCCTGTGCTAGGGCAAAAGGATAAGCCTTACAAAGGCGTTGGCGCTGCCATTTCGGGCAAAGCGAAAAACCCTGAGCAAATCGTCAAATGGCTCGATTACGCTTACAGTGAGGAAGGCCGTCTCCTGTACAATTTCGGAGTTGAAGGAAAGACCTACGAAATGGTGAACGGTTATCCGACCTACACGAAGCTCATTACAGACAATCCGAGCGGACTTTCCATGGTTCAGTCGATGGCCCAATGGATGCGCTCCAACTATAGCGGCCCGTTCGTACAGGATAAGCGCTATGTCGAGCAATATTATAAGCTGGATCAGCAGAAAACCGCCCTTGAGACGTGGAGCAAAGCGGAAAATGCGATTTTGATGCCGCCGCTGACGTTGACGGCGGAAGAAAACAAACGGTTTTCTTCAATTATGAACGACGTGAATACGTATGCCGAAGAAATGGGCTTGAAATTCATTATGGGCGACGAGCCTCTAGATAACTTCGATAAGTTTGTCAATACTTTGAAAAAGTTTGGAATCGAAGAAGCCGTTAAAATCCAGCAAGCGGCCCTGGATCGTTACAAAGCAAGATAAACGAACGGGGGCTCATCACTATGGCGAAATTACAAATCAATTCGACACCGAAGAAGTCCGGGATGCCGGCAATGGATCGCCCAAGCTTCGTGAAACGCGCAGCGAACGATTTCAGAATGAACAAAACGATCTATCTCATGCTACTTCCTGTGGTCGTCTATTACCTAATCTTTCATTACGGTCCTTTGTACGGTTTGCAGATCGCTTTTAAGGACTATTCGCCAATGAAAGGCTTTGCCGACAGCCCTTGGATCGGTTTCAAGCATTTTACGGCGTTTTTTGACAGCTTTTATTTTTGGCGTTTACTGCGCAATACGATATTGTTAAGCGTTTATAGCCTCATTATGGCTTTTCCGGCAGGCATCATTTTGGCGCTTTTATTGAATGAGATCAGGAGTCGCACGATGAAACGGGCGGTCCAGACGATTACGTATATGCCGCATTTTATATCGCTTGTCGTTATCGTCGGTTTCATGGTCGATTTCTTGGAACGGAACGGTTTGATTAACAATTTGCTGACCTCTGTTTTCGGGATTGACCCGATTCCGTTCATGCGCCAGCCGGAATGGTTCCGTACGCTGTATATTGGCTCGGATATTTGGCAAAATGTCGGCTGGAGCTCGATTATTTTTCTGGCAGCGATCAGCAATATCGACCCGTCCTTGTATGAAGCGTCCCGAATCGACGGAGCCGGTCGTTGGAAGCAAACTTTGCATATTACGATTCCCGGCATTATGCCGACCATCATCATTTTGTTAATTTTGCAAATCGGTCATTTCATGTCCGTCGGGATGGACAAAATATTGCTCATGTACAATCCGGCGACTTATGAAACGGCGGATGTCATTCAAACTTACGTGTACCGCAAAGGGATTCTGGAAGCGGATTACAGCTATAGCGCTGCCGTAGGGCTGTTTAATTCCGTGATCAGTTTCGTGCTTCTCATACTGGCCAACGCCATAGCCAGAAGAACGAGCGAAGCAAGGCTTTGGTAAACGAGGGGGGGGCCATTATGAAAAGAAGCTTCGGTGAACATTTTTTTGACATCATCAACGCAGTGCTGTTAATTTCGTTGTCGATCATCACGATTTATCCGCTCATTTATGTTTTGTTCGCATCGTTTAGCGATGCCTCCTTTATCGTGCAAAACAGGGGATTGCTGTTCTATCCGCACGGCTTTACGACTGAGGCCTATCGGTTGGTGTTTAAAAACCCGAATATCGGCACGGCGTATTTGAATACTTTGTTTTACGTTGCCGTAGGGACAGCTATGAACATTTTACTCACTTCGCTCGGCGCATACGGCTTGTCCAGGAGAAACGTCATGTGGAAAAACGCCATCATGTTCCTGGTCGTATTCACGATGTTTTTTGACGGCGGACTCATTTCGATGTACATGTTGGTCAGCAATTTGGGGATGTTGGACACCCGCTGGGCGATCCTCATTCCTTCGGCCGTCAGCGCGTTTAACTTGATCGTCATGCGTACGGCCTTTCAAGCCGTGCCCGTCAGCCTGGAAGAATCGGCGAGAATCGACGGGGCGAATGATTGGACGATTCTGTTCCGCGTCGTGCTTCCGCTGTCTATGCCCGTCGTGGCCGTCATGATTTTGTTCTATGGGGTGTCCCATTGGAATGCCTGGTTCTCTGCGACCATTTATTTGCAAACGCGCGATTTGCTGCCTTTGCAAATTATTTTGCGGGAAATCCTTATCGCCAACGATACGAGCAGCATGCTGACAGGCATTGATACGGGCGATAAAGCGAAGATTGGCGAAACGATCAAATACGCAACTATTATGATTTCCACCGTACCCATTTTGTTTTTGTACCCGTTTTTGCAAAAGTATTTCGTCAATGGCGTCATGATCGGGGCCGTGAAAGAGTAATGCATCCCATATGCAGGAGGAAAATATGCATGCCTATGAATCAAGCTGATTTCTTCGGTAGTTGGGATGAAGCAGCCGGTATATGGCTGGCGGCGGGCAAATGGCAGTATGCCAAATTTCCTGAAATGAAGCCCGTTGAAGATTATGTCAAGCTAGGGGATTATGACAACGCGCAAATCGCGCTGCTTAACTATTTCAAGCAGCGGCAGACGCGAACAGCTCCGCCCTATAAGCATGACGCTGCCAATGCCAAACTCGCGCCTCTGCTTGCCGACCAGATCATTCCTGTACTCAAAGAATCGTATTTAGATACCTTCTATGTGACCCAAACACCCGCTGCCTTTTCATTCGATCTGCTCACCAATGTCAAAGCAGTGGCCGGCGCCGACAAAGTGATCAGCTTTATGCTTATGGGGCGCCATAAAGGTACGGAACCCGCCTACTTTTACAGCAGCCAGCATGACCGCGTCTCCTTGCCGACTGAGCTGTGCCGGCCCGTTCTAATCGTTGACTATACCGATCAACAGGGGGCGCAGTCCGTTCATCTCGCTCCGAGTATGGATACGTTTATTCGGGGGTACGATGACACCAATCACAGTCAAGAACCGCTGCTGGAGGTGCTGGAGTCCGGCGCACCGTTCGATGAGCATACGCGGAAGGCGTATTTAAAGTTTGATTTGTCCCGAATCAGCGGCAGCGTTACGTCAGCAACCCTGCGCTTATCAGGCTACACGCATGCCGAGGAGCCCGTAGGTGTCATGCTGTTTCATACAGGGGATAATGCCTGGGATGAAAACACGTTCACGTATCGTCTTCACAACGGCAAGACCTTCTCTTGGCAGGGGGTGAACGGAGGTACGGATTGGAGGGGACCGGGCGAACCGGTCGCCGATAACCAGTTCGCGATGCAAATCGCCAACTTTACGTGGCTGAATCCGCTTATCGCCGAATACGCCGCAACGAACAATGAAATCTATGCGGCCAAATATATCGATTATATGACCGACTTTATCCATGATGCCGAGCAGTACGTCACTCCGGGCCCTATCAGCATGGGAGCTGGAACTTTTCCGAAATGCTTCCAAGCTTCGCTGCGGGCTGCCAATTGGGTGGACGCCTATCATCTGTTGAGAGGCAGCCCCTCCATGAATGCCGCCGATCATACGATAATTCTGAAGGCCATGTGGAAAATGGCGGCGGCTTTGTCAACGGATGACGGCTATGACCCCCGCAACAATCACGGCATTTACGAGACCAAAGGTCTGTACAGCATTGCTGTCTATTTCCCGGAGTTTACCGATTCGTCCGGTTGGATCGAATTAGCTAATATCCGGTTAAACGCCTTGATCACCAATTTGAATTTTAGCGACGGTTCTTATTCGGAATCGAGCTCCAGCTATTCGATCGGCGCTGCAGATTCTTTTATGGCGATTAAATCATTTGGCCGTTGGAACGGGCACAGCTTCAGCAAGACCTTTGATGCCTATCTGCGGAAAATGGGCTATTACATCGCCGATCTCGCGTTTCCGGACGGGTATCTCCCCCTTTTCGGCGATGGAAGCAGCTTGAATGCCAGACTGACGATTAAGCGTTTGGGCGAGCTGTATGCGGATGATGTCCTGCTGTACCTAGGCACGGGAGGGGAGCAAGGAACTCCGCCTGCACATACGTCATCGATCTATCCGGTAAGCCAATCTGCCACCATGCGCAGCGGCTGGACGAAGGATGCCCGCTATTTATTTATGAATGTCAAGCAAGAACGCTCCCACAGGCACTCCGATGACAACAGCATCATTTACTATGCGCACGGACGGCAGTTGATCGTCGATCCAGGCACCTATTCGTATAGCGATGAGCCGGTTTCCAACTGGTTGCGTTATTCTACAGAAGCGCATAGCACGGTGGAAATTAATCGGCAATCGCAAGACATGACCGAAGGCGTATTCCGGTACTGGACCGATAACGAGACATTCAATTTCGTAGAGGGCGTCATTTATAATGTACCCGGTTTTGTCTACCATCGTGACGTTCTTTTCTTGAAATCGTCCTTTACGATCGTTTCGGACTATATCCGCGCGCCGGAAGGCTTGCATGAGTATCGGCAGCATTGGCATTTCCTTCCTACGGCTAATCCTGTCTTGGATCCGGTCAACAGGCAGGTGCGGACGACCTTTCACGATCATCTGGGCGATATTCAAATCATCCCTGCCGACCCGGAGCAATTGTCTGAAGCGAAAATCAAAGACGGATACTATTCCAGTGCCTTTTATACCGTGTCAAAATCGAAATATGCAGCGTATACGAAGGCGAACATACAAGGAGATGTGACGTACGACACTGTCCTTTATCCGAATGCTGGCGGGGAAATACGCCATATTGAGGTTCGTCGGCTGGAGCTTTCACCGGCGGTACCGACTAAGATTGCTAGCGCGCTGCAAATTGACAACATAGGCGAAGAAGGCCGTACAGGATACTACTATCTGTCGCATGAAGAAGATCCGCAGGGGGCACGCCGATTCGACGTTTTTACTTTTGATGGAAAACTGGCTTATGCCCAGACAAACAGAAGTGGCCATATACGAATGGCTGTCATCAAATCCGGCAAAACCTTCGTACACAACTCGACGACGTTAATCTCATCCGGGCAGGTTATACATGACATTGCCGTAGAATGGGAAGGCACGGTCATCAAGATCGCCGGCTCGAACCTCGCTATTTCCGGTAAGGACAGCGCCGCTTCGGCTATTGCGATCTATGCCCCTGAAGCAACAATCGTACAGTTGAACGGGGAATTGATGACCGATTTTACCATTTGCGGTAATTTTATTTATGTATTTTCGGGATAGGTGGTTGAATGAGGTTGGGCAGACGGGATTAGGACCGGGACTCCTTGGGGGTTTCGGTCTGTTTTTTTTCACTTTAGGTAGTGGGATTAGTTCTGATAAAGAAGTATATTCCGGTATGTGGTAGTATTTGTTAAGTGAAAGAATGAATTTAGACCCTTCCCCCGTAGTAAAAAGCACAGACCCAAAAACAACTGAGGAGAGAAGAAAATAGAATGATTATTATGATAAACGGTGCTTATGGTGTAGGGAAAACAACTGTTGCCAACAAGTTGGTTGAACGAATTGAGAACAGTATGTTGTTTGACCCTGAAGAGGTTGGGTATATGTTACGCAATATAATACCGAGCGAAATAAAGACAGCTGAAGAAAAGACAGATAATTTTCAGGATATTGAAATCTGGAAATCGCTTGTTGTTCAGGTTGCCAAAGCAATAATGACGAAGTATAGAAGAAATCTGATCGTGCCAATGACTATATTTCATAAGGATTATTTTCAATATATTTTCAATGGCTTTAAGGAAATAGACCCACATACCTATCATTTTTGTTTGATTGCAAAAGAAGAAACCATTTATGAGCGATTGTTGCAACGTGGAGAAATTGAAGGGAATTGGTGTTTTCAGCAGATTAAAAAATGTACGGAAGCTTTTAAAGATAAGTGCTTTGAGAACCATATTATTACAGATAATGCAAATGTCGAAGATGTAATAAGTATAATTACAAAAGGACTGTGATACTCGTTACATCGTAAGGAGGCAGTAACTCAACTTGATTTTTTTCTTCGAAGAAAAGGCAAATACATAATTGAAAAGATACATAAGGCAATTAGTTCTTCCGCAGCCAAGTAGTAGGGATAAGGCCCCAAAAGATTTAATATTGAAGCCGCTTCCGGTTTGTGCCTGAGGAACATGTAATTGGATTGTAGCCAATAATCCACACTGCCTACAGTCACGAGGAGGACATTCAGAAAGATCATGGTGATGCCAATGGATTTCCAAGTAGGCCGGTATTTTTCGATCCAAGTCATATAGAGAGGGGCAAGAATAATGGCCATATGAACGATAAAGAAATGGAAAAAACGGAAGTGGGGAAAAGGGTAGTCAAGATCAGGCGTAAGCATAGCTTGTAGTGCGCCGCCTATCCCAGCAAAGAATACAATCTGGTACAATAGCCGACTGCGTGTTAATAGCATGAAGATGGCAAGCAGCTGAGAAATGCTGCAAAGTTCAAGCGGCAACGTGTATTTTACGTCCCACAGTCCTTCGACCGTATACCAAACATAGAGGGTGACCTCGGGTAAAATAAGCCCCAGCAGAAGGGCGGAAACTATAATTTTCCTAAAAATTGAGTTGTCTCTAATAATTGATTTGAATCTATACATGAGGGTCGCCAAAATAACCAAAAATGCAAGGATAATTAAGTGCGAGGCCGTGTATGGAACGAAGTAATCCTGAATATTCGGAGCAAAGAATGAATTCATTTCTCACATCTCTCCCTTACGAATGTCTTCCATGTGTATAGTCTATGTCACGTTCAAAATAAGCACTAGTACTATTTCTATCTAATACCTCCCCTCCTGAATTTCACATGACTTCATTATAAGCATTGCACTTTAACCAAAAATTATAACAATCTTCAAAGTAATTCTATTTATCAAATGCGGGAAACGGTTCGTAATTTAATCGTCACTGATGACAAGTCGCGTCTATGAATATGTAAGTTTTTACAAGATTTCAAAAAAGAGGTTTAAAGAATAGGAAAACCATGATAAGATTATTCCATATTGATCCATTTAATGTTTTCTCTTAACATTTATGGTCGATAGTTTCCCTTTCGCCGATAGAATCTATAGGGAAACATTTTTTTTTTGACTTTTATTTGACCACCGGACAATTAAAGGGGGGGGCTGCCAGGAACCAGTTTTGTTATCGCTTTTAGAAACATGTTTACAAACCAAAAGGAGTGATTATTAGTTATGAAAAAAGCATTGGTATCCATTCTTTCAGCTGCTTTGTTGTTAGGAAGCGCACAAGCCGCGTTTGCCGCTCCGCAGGATCATTTTGAAAAAAAACTTGCTCCAAAAGCAATCATCGGCGAAAACTGGAAATCCCCAGCTGGCGTAGCGGGAGAAGAACGTGTTTGGAACTATCTTGAAAGCAAAAAAGATTCGCTCAAAATTGGCAAGAAAACGGAATTGAAGAAGCAACTCAAGGTTGTGAAAGAAGATACTGATGCGCAAACAGGAACTCAGCATTACCGTCTAAAGCAGTACATACAAGGAATACCGGTTTATGGCGCCGAACAAACCGTACATGTAGACAGAACAGGGCAGGTTACTTCATTAATCGGCAGTGTTCTCTCTGATGAGGAACAATTGGTCCCTCAAGGAAGCGCTTCCAAAATTAGCGAAGCCACCGCCATCGCTGCCGCTGAAAAAGAGGCGGAAAGCCGCATCGGCCAGCTTGGCGAACCGCAGAAAGCGCCTAAAGCAGATTTGTATGTTTATGTGCATGAGGGACAGCCTGTGCTGGCTTATGTTACTGAGGTCAATGTGCTCGAGCCATCTCCGCTCCGTACCCGTTACTTTATCAGCGCTGAAACCGGCAATATTCTGTTCCAGTATGATCTTCTCGATTTCGCTACCGGAACAGGAAAAGGCGTACTGGGCGATACCAAATCGTTCACGACTACTTTGTCCGGCTCTACCTACCAACTTTATGACACCACGCGGGGTAAAGGAATTGTCACTTATACAGCGGGCAATCGCACCACATTGCCTGGAACGCTTCTTACCAGTACCACGAATGCCTGGAATGACCCAGCTGCGGTAGACGCGCATGCCTATGCGGCAACTGTATATGATTATTACAAAACGAAATTCGGGCGCAACAGCATTGACGGAAATGGTCTTCAGCTCAGATCAACGGTTCACTACAGCACCCGCTACAACAACGCATTCTGGAACGGCGTGCAAATGGTGTACGGGGATGGAGACGGAACTACGTTCCTGCCTCTCTCCGGAGATCTGGATGTTGTCGGCCATGAATTAACGCATGGGGTTACCGAATATACGGCTGGGCTGAATTACATTAACGAGTCCGGGGCTCTGAACGAATCGATTTCTGATATTATTGGAAATACGATTGAGAGCAAAAACTGGCTTATCGGCGACGCGATTTATACGCCGGGCATTTCAGGCGACGCGCTTCGTTCTATGTCAAACCCTACGACCTATGGCGATCCCGACCATTACAGCAATCGATATACCGGCACAGCCGATAACGGCGGCGTTCACACCAATAGCGGAATTAACAACAAAGCGTTCTATCTGTTGGCGCAAGGCGGTACTCACAGTGGTGTAACGGTGTCCGGAATCGGCCGTGATGCGGCCGTGAAAATTATTTATCATGCACTCATCTACTACCTGACGCCTACATCCAACTTCGCCGTGATGCGCGCAGCGGCCATTCAAGCAGCTACTGATTTATACGGAGCAAATTCCGCTCAAGTGACCTCTGTAAAAAATGCGTATACAGCCGTAGGCGTGCAATAATTTGATTCCATAACCTAGAGCCTCCAAACCACCTTTAAGGTGAATTTGGAGGCTTGCTTTATTCCTATGAAGTTTGGAGCTTTCGAGCGACTCGTTCGCCAAGCTCGAAGGACGCTTGGTACAAGTAGCTGAGCACGATGGTTTGCGTATCGGGGGATATGCCTGCAAGATCGGCGGCCAGGTTATCTACCAAGCGTTCTTGCTGTAATGGGGCAAGAGCATGATAATACTGACCGGCTTGCGCGAAGTCATCTTGCTTGGGCAGGTCGGAACGCACGAGGCGACCTTCCACGAATCTCCCGTTGCCACTGGTCACGAGGGATTCAGGCGTCCAGTTCTGCTGATGATTAATCGGAATTTTGCGGAAGTCCGGACCAAGCCGCCGGCGCTGCGAATCCCAATAAATATTCGCACGCCCTTGAAGCAGCTTATCGTCCGATAACTCTGCGCCTTCCAGCAGGTTGGAAGGGGAGAAAGCCAACTTTTCTACTTGCTCCATATAATTATTAGGATTTCTATTTAATACTAATCTCCCTACAGGCAGCAAGGGATATTGCTGCTCATCCCATACCTTTGTATTATCCAACGGATCATAAGGGAGAAAGGATTCGTCTAGGGGGTTCATCAGCTGCACGTAAAGCCCATATTCAAACGTTGTGCCTGCGTTCAGCGCATCGAATAAGTCCTTGCCGGCATAATCCGGATTCTCGCAAGCGAGCCGGTCTGATTCTTCACGGTCTATATATTGCACACCTGCCAGAGGCATCCAATGATATTTCACGTAAGTGCGGACACCTTGCGCGTTTTTCCAGACGTATGTATTTACGCTGTGGCCCGGGATGTGGCGCAGACTCTTGACGGTGCCCTCGTCGGAGTAGAGCCGGACAAGAAAGCTTGTGCATTCCGGTGCTCGGGCCACGAAGCTCCAAAATCGCTGCGGATCGATTAGGTTGTTGACGGGCGACGGCAGGAAGGCATTGATAAATTCGGGAAAGCGGATGGCGTCTCTGACGGCGAACACGGGGATATGGTTACAGACAAGATCGAACACCCCATGATCCGTATAGAACTTCGTGGCGAATCCGCGCACGTTGCGGGAAGTATCAGGCGTGCCTTTGTTGCTGACGGCTAAGGAGAATCTTACTGTGACAGGGACCTGCTGACCCGGATGTTGCAAGAAACAAAGCTGCGTGTAAGCCGTCATGGCATGTACGGTCTCAAAATAGCCGAATGCGCCATATCCTTTGACATGCACGGGCCTTTCTAACAATTTCGCATGGATGAAAGTCTCCAGCTTTTCATGCAGCATGTTGTCCTGTTCCACTACAGGGCCTCGTTCGCCCACAGTTTGCGAATGAAAAGCAGCCGGTATATCTCCAGACCTTTGGTTAGGGCGAGTTCCATTACTCTCGTTCATCTTTCAACCTCCCATACCGGATATATCAAAAAAGTATCAAGAACTGCTATGCTATGCGAATAGGCCTGTGCCAAGCCCAACGAGTTGACCAATACATATAAATACAATGCGCATATATGTATTTTTAGAACTAGCCGGACTTCCTCTTGACGTTAACCCTATTGGTTCATTCTCGGGATGGCGGTTGAGCGAGGTTGGATAGATGAAAAATAACCGGTTCTCCTTGAGGAGGGCCGGTTTAGTTCTTCTGATGAGCCGTGTACGCATTGTCCAATTAGTGGACTTTAAGAAGAATATAGTTTAGTATTGGTTTATTCTTACATAAGAACGATCAGTTTCGCGATAATAGCAAACCTGCCGTAAAGGCAGTGACGCAAAACTACAGGGCCTAAGGGTGTATACCTATGGCAGCCAGTTGCCGAACGAAAATGCAATAAAGACAAACTTTGCAACTTTTGTTTTTATGGCGTTATTTCAAACACAGTTCGGTGTGCAGCCGAACTGTGTTTTTTTGTCATGAAAGAAGGGGCGGAGAAATGAAAAGGTTCTTTCCTATATTATGTGGAGTTTGCTTAATATTATTCGGTTTACCTGGAATGGCAGCAGCGGATTCGAAATACGCATTTCAAAATTCTACGAACCTTTCGACATGGTTATGGGATACTTCCAAGATTGTTTCCGATCAGGACAGTATCATTCATAATTTGGTCAACAATAACGTCAAGGTTTTGCTGCTTCAAATCGATACTACACTCGAACAGAAGCATTATAAGGAATTTATAAGCAAGGCGACTGCTAATGGAATTCGTGTGCATGCCCTAGATGGTGCACCTGAATGGGTGGCCGATCATGGCATTACACTTCAGCAGATTTTTCTTAAATGGTTGAATAACTATCAAGAGTTTGCGTCACCAAATGAAAAATTTACGGGTATACATTTAGATGTTGAGCCCTACGGGCATGAGCAGTATGCGGATAACACCAATGAATTTCTGGAAGAATACCAGTCCATGATGCTGACATTTAGAAACCAAGCCGATCAACTCCAATTGGAATTTGGAATAGACATCCCATTTTGGTTTTACGGTGTACAGTACGATACCAAATATGGCAGTGGAAATATGGCAGAGTGGCTTTGTAAAAATGTTGAATTTATCAGCATCATGGCATACCGGGATGCAGCAGCTGGAACTGACGGGATCATCGGGATCTCTTCAGCGGAAATGAAGTTATTTGAGAAGTATAAAGTGAAGGGGACGATAGCGGTTGAAACCGGCCGTCTTGCGGAAGAATATCAATTTGTAACCTTCTTTGAAGAAGATAAAGCGTATATGAATCAGCAGTTGGAGCTTGTTTATCAAAATTACAAAGCCAATCCTGCTTTTCATGGAATCGCGATCCATCATTATGACAGTTGGATGAAGATGGAATAAAACTTTCGCCATAACCCCAGCCATAAAGGTTTAGGGTTATTTTTCATTTTTTATGAAAATAATGTAAAGGGGTCTCAACAAATTGATATTTAAGTCTGTATACCGATAAAATGAAAGGGGAGGCTAAGGAGATGACGCTGAAAATAAAGGTATTACTTGGCATTATTTCAATAATTGTATTATTTGGAATTTTGTTGTTATATCAATTTTTCTTTTTACATAGCAAAATAAATGAAGGCACGACTTCCTTGAAGGAAGGCGATGTTCAATATATCAGCAAAACAGACAATGGTTTTTTTTATATTTTAAATGTAAATAAATGGAATAAAATGTTTGTTAAGGGTGTTAATCTAGGAGCTGGAAAGCCGGGTGCTTTTCCTGGAGAAGTTGCGATTACCTACGATGAGTATATGAGGTGGTTCACCTATATTTCTCAAATGAATGCAAACACAATCCGGGTTTACACCACACAACGTCCGCAGTTTTATAACGCTTTAAGTGATTATAATCACAAGATGGAGAAAGAAGGCAATCAGCCCATCTATATGATTCATGGTGTTTGGGTGAATGAAGATGATATCATGACGATCGATGATGCTTTTGGGAACAACGAGAAGATTCTCAGTGATGTCATTACGAGTGGCAAAGAAATTGTTGATATTATACATGGGAATGCCTATTTGCCTGTTAGGAAAGGATATGCGGATGGCACCTACACGACAGATGTGTCGAAATATGTGATAGGTTGGATTCTAGGCATAGAGTGGGACCCTTCTTTTGTCGTAGGCACGAATGAGAATAACCCTAACCGCCGTGTATATGAGGGCAAGTTTCTATATACATCCGGCGCTTCGCCATTCGAAGCATTTCTAGCCGAAATGGGCGATCAAATCGTCGAGCACGAAATGACCAACTATCATATGCAAAGGCCGGTTGCATTCTCAAACTGGGTAACGACGGATCCGCTCAAGCATCCGAATGAACCGTATAAAAATGAAGATCTGGTGGAAGTTAATGTCGAGCATGTGAAATGGCATGATACGTACAAACCAGGTATGTTCGTTTCGTATCACGTGTATCCTTACTACCCGGATTCTTTTAGTTTTCAAAAGGATTATATTGAATTCAAAGGCCCAGACGGCAAACCAGATCCTTATTTAGCTTATTTGGAAGATATCAAAAAGTTTCATTCGATGCCTATTGTGATATCGGAGTTCGGCATACCGGCTTCGCGAGGGAAGGCGCACGAAAATCGAATAACCGGGTTTAATCAAGGGTTTATCGACGAAAAGACGCAAGGTGATATGCTGATGCATATGATCAACGATATTCACACGGCCAATCTGGCAGGCGGCATCGTATTTTCGTGGCAGGATGAGTGGTTCAAAAGAACGTGGAACAACAACGATCTTGATCTGCCTGATTCTCGTCCGTTTTGGTCGAATCCCCAGACGAATGAGCAGCATTTCGGCCTATTAGCCTTTGATCCGGGAAGCACCAAAAACATCTGTTATGTGGATGGGAAGGTGGATGATTGGACGAATGACGCTCCTCTCGTCATAAACGATGACACGAAGCTGTATGTGAAGAGTGACGAAGCTTATGTGTATATTAGAGTTGATGCTGGGAATTATGACTTTAACAAGGATACGCTGCTGCTTCCCATTGATATCATCCCAGAACAGGGGAACACCGGCTACTCTGAATATGATACGACGTTTAGCAACGATGCGGATTTTGTTCTGAAAATTCACGGGCCTGACGACTCTCGCCTTCTCGTCGATGCCTATTACGATAATTATTATTTTCGCTATGCGGTCCAGACGGATCTTATTGAAAAAAATGAGATGTTCCACGAGAAAAATTCAGGCTTATTTAATCCGATACGACTTGCCTTGAATAAAAAGGTGGTCATTCCACCCGAGAATACGGTTATTCCTTTTACCGGGTATGAGACAGGGGTGCTTCGATATGGCATAGCCAATCCGGACAGTCCTTCCTATAATTCTTTAAACGATTTTTATTACGAAAATGGACATCTAGAGATAAGAATACCTTGGCAGCTGCTCAATGTGATGGACCCTTCCAAGAAATTCGTCATCAATGATATGTATGCGAACGGCAAGATATCACCGCTTCATGTGAACGGGTTCCAAATTGGCATCGAAAAGCTTCAAAGTGGCACGACCAAGGGCTCTCAAGATCTAGCCATGAAGGAGTATAGCTGGAAGGAATGGGACCTCCCTACGTTTCATGAACGTTTAAAGCCTTCCTACTCTATTTTGCAAAAGGGATTTCAACAATTGACTGCCGATAAATGAGGAATAGACCATGAGGATAAAAAAAATAAAAATTCGCTATTGGGTGCTGCTATTTCTATTGGTTAGTGTAGGAACCCCTTTTGTATGGTGGATGTTGATGCCTAATAAAAATTTGGATGTCGTCGTGCTCAACAAAACATTTCCGCTTGTAACGAGTGTCTCCGGTGGAGAGAAACAATTAGACTACAGCAAACAGCGCGGTTTGTATTGGCTTATGGGGTATCTTAGGATAAAAAATCCAGAGACGAATAAGAAATACAACGTAAGTACCGATTATTACGGCAACTTTCTTAATGATGGGAAATTAGTGAACAAACCGCTGCAAAAGTTGACTTACGTGCCGGATGTTATTTATCTTTCGGATACTTATGGGACAGGAAATTCCAAAATCAACGGAGTGGAACCCGAAGGGGTTTCAGGTATGACGAAAGAGGAGGTTGCTCTCGTTGCAACAAGTTATGCCAAGGGGACGACGGTTATCGGCGAATATAATATTGCCGGAGACCCGACAAAAACAAGCGTATCGAAGGAGCTGGGAGACATTTTCGGTGTTAATTTCACGGGATTGGCAGGAAAATTTTTCTCGGACTTGTCTTCAACTGCGGATGTTCCCAATTGGATGCGAGCGACGTATGAACAACAGTACGGGAAGAAATGGAGCCTTACAGGAGCGGGAATTGTCATCGCAGGGAACAATAGAATTGTGGTTTTGCAGCGTGATATTGGGTTTAAAGGAAAATCTCTTCAGATCTACATGGCGGAGCAGAATGCCAAAACCTATGGAGCGGAAGCTGTTGATTATTATAATTGGTTTGAAATTGTTAAGCCGGTAGACGAGGATTCGATCATTGCCTGGTATGACTTGAAGCTTACGGAAGAGGGCAAGAATCAATTAAGCCCATTTGGACTTGATACTAAGCTTCCCGCGATTATAGCTAAACATACAAATCATAAGCATTCTTTTTATTTTGCTGGTGATTTTACAGATTACCGGGGACCTGAGAAGATTACAAGATTTTTAGGGGCAACCACGTTATATCGGTATTTTAGTGTGAATAGCGAGGGGGATCTCTCCTACTTCTACTGGCATTTCTACGTACCTTTGATGTCCAAGCTGTTCAAGGATATAAAGCCATTAGAACACCGCGTATCGTTCAAGGCGGCGACAGAGGTTGCTAGCGATGGCACTCGTCTCTCGTCCAAGATTGATGACAAGCAGTTTTCTGTCTATCAGAACGGTCAGTGGAAGAAGCTGTACGTCAAAGGGGTGGACATCGGTCGAACCGTGCCGGGAAATCCGGAGGGAACGTATCCGGATGACCCAGCCTTTTACTCCGATTGGTTTGAAAAAATCGTCAACATGAATGCCAATGCGATCAGAGTGTACACACGTATGCCAGCTGTTTTTTACCGTACACTGGATAATTTTAATGATAACCATCCGGATCACAGGCTGTATCTATTCCAAAACATAGCCGTTAATCAGGAACCTCCCGAAGGGAATTTTCTAGATAAAGCGTATCAGGCAGCCGTTGAGAAGTCGGCAGAGGATACGATTAATGCCATTCATGGCAATGCGACGATTGAAAGTGCGAATGGAAAGAGCTCCGATGTTTATATCAATGACATTTCGGGGTATGTGCTTGGGTATTTGATCGCGCCGGATTTGAGCCCGGACCGTGTAGCTGCAACGGATGCAGGGAATCCGTCTTATCGCTATACGGGTGAATATGTCTCTGCTGGCAGCAGTGCAACACCAACGGAATCGTGGTTAGCTGCGATAAGTAATAAAGTCTACGAATACGAACAGCAAAGCTATCAGATGCAGCATCCTGCAGGAATTGTCAGCATTCCGGAACTTGATGCCGTATACCAAGACATGTACAAGGCGGCAGATGGGAATAATAAGGCCTCGGTCGTGACGATGAATCATTTGGATACAACGAACAAAGTGACTAGCGGGTTTTTCGGAGCCTATAATATGTTCCCTGACCAACCGGTTTTCAGAAGTGGCGAAGCAGATGAAGCCAAACCTTCTTATGCAGGCTTCAAAACATACTTGAACAATGTCATGAAGGCCCAGAACAAGTATCCGGTGTTAATCAGCGAATTTGGTCTTCCGACAAGCACGGGCTCAACGGAAGCTGGGCAAGGTGCGGGGGTTGTTTCTTTGATCGCGATGATGAAAGACAGCGGAGCGATGGGCGGGCTTATCTACGAATGGGCCGATGAATGGGGGGCAAGCAGTAAGTTCACATCCCCGTTGATGATTCCTTATAGTCGCGGGCCTTTATGGCATAATGTGGTCGACCCTGAGCAAAATTATGGCATTCTGGCCATGGAGTCCAAAATCCCTACAGACTATGCCATGACTTTACGTGGTTCAGACCCGCTGAATACGTTAGCTTTTAACTCAGATGAGTCTTATTTCTATATAAAAGCTGATTTCCAGACTTTGCCGTCGTTTGATCAAAAAAGAATCATGATCTATCTGGATACGATCGATAGAAAAAATGGGGAGTACATAATATCCCCTGAGGGTGAGGAGAACTGGTCGGGAGCGGAGTTCAATATTAACATCGACAGCCAAAACAAAGCCGATTTATTGGTCATACCGACCTACAATACAAGTAAAGGATCTTATTACTCTGCCGTTTCTACGACCGGGATTTTTGAAAAAATGGACGGTTCGGCATTGATCCCAGGGCCGTTTGAGAATAGTATGAGTCATTTCTACGTCGAAGGTAACACGTTGAATGTAAGGATTCCATGGACAAGACTCAACTTCTCCGATCCATCAAGCTTGCTTGTATTAAGCGATGAGAAGAACAAGGGCCCGGCAGAGAGCTTGAAAGAGGCACTTTCTGTGAGAATGACCGATGGCATCGTGGTCTCCTTGGTCGTGATGGATAAAGCAACGCAAAAAGTGGACTATCATTTCCCGGAAAGCGTGACCTCATCGGGCTACAGGACGTTCAGTTGGAACACTTGGGATGTACCTCAACCTGTATCCCGCACCAAAACGAGTTATGGCATGATCAGAGAAGCGTTTGCTAACTAGCATAAGCATACATCAGGGGAAAGGAGGTGAGCGGACATGACGAATCAAGCGTTTTATTTACTCTGGATTTCGATTGGGTTAATTTCAAGTTTTTTTATTGCGATTGTTGTCATGTGGATATATTCGTATTTCCACATGATAGCTGTAACCAAAATTAAGGGGACGTTGGAAGAGATGCTCTCCTCCTATTTTTCTTTAGAGAAAGAGGAGGAGCAGCAGAATGTCGCTCGAAAGCTATCTGCCTATATGAAGAACAGCGTATTAAAAAACGAGATGTTAATGGATCTCATCATTCAGAATGGCGAACCATTTATTGAGAATAATCAAGAGCAATTAATGAAATTGTATGAGACAGCGGGAACGAGACAATTTCTGATCAAACGGCTTTTGTCCAAACGAGCGCATGTTCAGGCATTAGCTTGCCGGCATTTGGGAGACTTGAGGGTACATGATGCGGAGATGCACATTTATCAGCTTATCAACAGCAAAGATAATGATGTTATCTATCACGTCTTGCTTGCTCTTGCCAAGCTTGGCGATTTGCAGAGACTAGCGCATATTTTCAATGCGAATTCCCAAAATATCCATTTATCGTTCCGTGCGGTAATTGAAATCATTGCTATTTTCAAAGGCCCGAAGGATGAATTATTTAAAGCAACTATTGCATCCAGCGATGACTACTTAAAAGGGATTTTAATTAAAGCATCTGCGGATTACCAATTAGAAGATTTGGCCGAGTATTATGTAAAATATTTGAACAGTACGAATATAAACCTCAAGATTGCTTGCATTCGGGCGTTATCTGAGCTGAAAAATCCTGCCTATGAAGCGTATGTGATCGGCATGCTTGAAGATGCGGAATGGGAGGTCAGAGCAGCAGCCGCCAAGGGTCTGGAGAAGCTTGGCACAAGCCGGAGCTTTACCGCTCTAGGAGAAAAAATTAGTGATTCGGAATGGTGGGTAAGACACAATGCAGCCAATTCTCTCGTGTTAATTCCCGGAGGAAAAGAATACGCAAAGCAGATCGTGAAACATAAGGATCGATTTGCACGTGAAGCCGTTATGGGCGCGTTGGCATTGTCGTCGTAGGAACCACCGAATTTCAGGAAGGGCGGCAGATGATATGTATGTTTTTTGGAAGTTCATCCTCTATTTTAGTGAGTTTTGTATGCTTTACACCATTGCCATCAATCTCTTCTATAATGGTCAGATGATCGTTTCCGTCGTAGATATATTTGGCTATTTAAAGAAGATGAAGTCGTCTGATTACAAAAGGTATGTGGACTCTAAGAACATGATTCCGATTTCCATTATTGTTCCTGCGTATAACGAAGAAGCGACCATCGTGGATAATATAAAATCTTTGCTTGCTTTAAATTACTATGAATATGAAATTATTATCGTCAATGACGGCTCTAAAGATGCAACGCTGGATAAGATTATCGCAGAGTTCGATTTGAAAAAAGTGAATCAGCCGGTCAAGAAAAGCTTACAGACCAATGAAATCGTAGGTATTTACCGGAATGCGAATTGCGAGCGGTTAATCCTCGTTGATAAAGAAAATGGGGGGAAAGCCGACGCACTGAATGCGGGGATTAATATATCGACGTATCCGACTTTCGCGTGTATTGATGCGGACTCCATTTTAGAAAATGATGCACTGATCAAGCTGACGATGCTGTTTGTTGAACATCCTGAAACCATTGCAGTGGGCGGCATTGTAAGAATTGCCAACGGTTCGACGATTCAGAACGGGAATTTAGTCAAGATGAATCTTCCCAAAAGTAAAGTTGCCGCTTTTCAAATTGTGGAATATTTACGCGCATTTCTGACGGGACGCACCAGTCTGAGCAAAATGAACTCCGTTCTTATTATTTCGGGAGCTTTCGGAGCCTTTAATAAGAAGATCGTTATTGAATGCGGCGGGTATAAAGTCAACACGATTGGCGAAGATATGGATATCATCATGCGGCTGCACAAGAAAATGAGAGACGAAAAACGAAAATATAAAATTAAATTTTTGGCCGATCCGATATGTTGGACACAGGCCCCGGAATCGCTTAAGGATCTAAGAGTCCAGCGGAGAAGATGGCAAATTGGCTTATTCGATAACCTGCTTAGTTATAAGTCGATGATGCTGAAGCCGAAATATGGAACCATCGGCATGGTGACACTGCCTTACTATTGGTTTTTTGAATTGTTCGGTCCTATTATTGAGTTTCTTGGTTATATTTTCATACCGCTAGCGTACTTATTTGGGTTATTGGAATTTAACAGTTTTCTTATCTATTTTATCATTGCGTTCTTATTGGGCAGCACGTTATCCATGGGGAGCATTTTATTGGAGCAAATATCGTTCCGCAAATATACAACGTTTCTGGATACGATGAAATTAGTCGCTTTTGCCCTCCTTGAGAATTTAGGCTATCGGCAGCTGACGATTCTTTATCGCATTGAAGGTATTTTCAAGTTCAGAAAAGGCCGGCATGCTTGGGGGACAATCAAAAGAAAACAATTCGCCTCAAGTGAGAAAGAGACCCCGATGTGATGAATGGAAAAATACAGCGTCTCATGGTTGTTGAGGGGCTGTATTTTTTGTTTATTTCGCGGTGAGCTTTTCTTGACTTGGTTTAATAGCGAATAAGGCAAGTAGTCCAGCTATAACACAAGTACCGGATATGCTATAGAACATGATTTGCGGTGAAAATTTGACTAGAATTGACGCTAGCGGGGGACCGACAGCAACACCGATGAACCTCATAGAGCTATAAATGGAAGTTATGGTGCCGCGCTCCGCTTTATCAATCCCTTCCGTTAGTAAAGCATCCAGGCAGGGAAGAGCCGCTCCAACTCCTATACCAGCCAAACTAATTAAAGCAATCAACCCGTATAGGGATTGAACCAGGCCACAAACAACAAGAGAAGCCGTGATGAGCACAGTTCCTGCAAAAGTGATCCACTTCATTAATTTTTTGTTTTTGCCAATTTTTCTACCCGTTACGAAGGACGCGAGACACAGCGCTGCAGATGGTATGGCAATCACACATCCTTTCCATATGCCATCAATATGATATTTGTCCTCGAGCGTATCTGATAAATAAAACAGGGTTCCAAAAATAACAACCATACAAATGCAACCAATCGCAAAAATAGCGGCCAACCAGCGGCCATTGTTACCGAATGTCTGTCTAAGGCTTTGAAGAAAATGCCGAAACGTCACTTTTTGGCCATTCTCCTCTTTCTTCTTGGGAGCCTTAACCAGAAAGGCAACTAATACTGTTGATACTACACACAAAACAGGAATGGTAAGAAAGGGGAGAAACCACACCACGAAAGCCAGTACCGATCCCAAAATGGGACTCAAAACTTTACCAAGCGTGTTGGCTGTTTCTACAATTCCCAAGCTTTTACTAACTTCACTCTCATTTTTGTAAATATCACCGACAAGCGGCAGCACAATGGGGAAAGCACCGGCCGCTCCTGCTCCTTGTAACGCCCGACCCAGCATAATGACTACATAGGAATGATCCAGCCACCATGCCCCTAAACCGGAAATCAAACCACCCATTCCCGTAATTAGTAAACTGGGGACAATAACGATCTTCCTGCCAAAGCGATCCGACAAATATCCGGCAATCGGGATAAGTAGGATAGCAACTGCAGAGTAAACGGTAATTAATAAGCTCACTTGAAGCGAAGTTATGTTTAATTCGTTACGAATCGAAGGTAGCACGGGAATAAGCATGGAATTTCCCAACGTCATGATTAATGGAATGGACGCAATTGAAATCAGGCTCCATTTCGTAGTCATCAAAATCCTGTACCTTGCCATAAGGAACGCACGTTATCACCTCTTGCATTAATTTGCGCAATCGCTACTTAATTAATCCTATGGGATTTAATTCATTTGAGGAAATGAAATGAAAGAGAGATTTAATCATAAATTGTATAAATAAACATACCGTTGAAGTAGGAATGGGGAGATGTGTTTGTTATGATCCAACAGGCATTGTTCAAACATCGATTCTGGCTTCAAGTGCTGGGAGACCACGCCAGGTTTATTTTTAATGCCTTAACGCTGAAAGAAGTTCATCCAATTGCAGCGGCCAATCAATTTATTAACCAGTTCGATCAGCTCCTGGATATGGCAAGGCAGCCTGATGCACCTGCAAGGATCCATATCTTGAATCAGCAGGCTTATGAACTAACCGTGAATTTACGGGTGTTCAAGCTAAGCTTGTTAGATCGGATGTTAGTGGGGCAAATTGGACTAGGTCTTCCGCCAACCTTTATGAATCATATGCTCAATGAGCTTGAAGAATATATAAACATTCTTATTGCCCTATTAGAGGGAAAACCCGTGCCCGTCTATGCCCCCCTTCACCATGACTTACTCTGGCTGTCAGATGCCGGAGGACACGCGGCTTCCATTGCCATGGGGCTGGATGCGGTTGAAAAACGGTTAATCAAAAAGAGTAAACAGTTTGAGCAGCATTTTAATGCATTTTATATAAAAGCGATTGAATTATCCGGCTATACACGCACAATGAGATCAAATTTCCCCGCTCTGTCCAGATTTCATAGTGATGTGAATATAGAGATGTCCATATTTATGGCTTTCTTGCTGGAGCTTGAAACCATGGATTTAAGTGCAGAATTGCTTAGCCGATTAAATCCGCTTGTACCCGATCATATGTACCGGGAAGAATGTTATTATTTATTAAAGCTCTCACAAAGCGGAGCTGCTGTTACTTTGCCGGAATGCGATCCGACAAAAGCAAGAGTTGCAGAGAAGTAGATAAAGGCAACGTTGTGGTTGTGGGATCAGCAGGGCACTATTTGAGCTAAATGGGTAGTTTGTTGGCTGCAAACGGAACTACAGGGTCTTGATTCGCCATAAAAGCTCTCGTTTTTCAAAAATCCGTAAAATAAGGGAACGTAGTTCCCGCTAACTTGCAGAAGTCTCAACTTTTCAAAAAATAAGGGACCATAGTTCCCACTCGCGCTTAGGGTAATTTACAACCGCGCCTTCGCCTCGCTCTTGAATTTGTTCTGTGGGTTGCGTGGATCTCCTTTGGCTAACATAGCTATATTGCACTTTGTGCAATCATTTCAGCCTATTTTCGCTTTTCCGGCAGCTATATTGTACTTTGTGCAATCATTTACCCTCAAAAGCTAGTTTTCAGCGCAAATCTAGCTAAATCATTGTACTTTGTACAACGAGAGTGAGCTTTTGCCGCTTTATGCCCACTCTATATTGCACAAAGTGCAGCATAGAGGGCAAGCTGTGGCGCACGCGCTTCTTCCTGCTTACAACCGCGCCTTCATCCCACACTTGAACTTGTTCCGTGCTTCCATGGATCCCCTCGGCAAACATAGCTATATTGCAGTTGTTCCGTGCTTCCATGGATACTCTCGGCTAACGTAGCTATATTGCAGTTTGTGCAATCATTTCAGCCTATTTTCGCTTTTCCGGCAGCTATGCTGCACTTTGTGCAGGTCTGTTAATCTACCAATAAATGGGTTAATAGAAAAGTTAAATTACTCGTCAGATAGATCAACCATTCTGCCGACAAATCAATGAGATCAGGACATTTAGGATTCATTCTAAGTAAATGACAAACGCCAAAAAGGCCGCAAATCTCTTAGCGGTCTGTTTGTGTTTGCCGGGTATTTGCCGCGCACGAACCCCTGACGAAGACAGTTGAATTGTCCTACGGACACAGTTGAATTACCACTCCCGCATGTCTGCGCGCTTGTAATATGCTTGAACTACTAATTTAAGTTTAAGGAGTAGATGTCATATGCGCAAAAGGAATTCTCTCTTCAATTCCTATGTTTTTATTTTTCCAAGTCTGTTTTTAACGTTAGCGCTAGGCATATACCCGCTTGTTTGGGCGTTTCGCTATATGTTCTACGATTACCAAGGGTACGGCAAAGAGAAATTTATCGGCATCGATAATTTTACGAGATTGCTGCACGATACGGAGTATTGGCACTCTGTGTACAACACACTTATTTATGCAGGCGGCAAGCTGATTATCGTTCTGCCGCTTTCCCTCATCCTGGCGGTTATTTTGAATCGCGGCATTCGAGGTAAAGTGTTATTGCGCGCCGTGTATTTCATGCCGACCATTATAAGCACATCCGTCATGGCGATCGTCTTTTTCACCATTTTCAACTCGTATAACGGGCTGCTGAATCAATTCTTGCTCAAGTATGGCATTATCTCCAAATCGATCGATTGGCTGGGGCCGGATTATGCGATGATCACCGTTATTATTATGGCGATTTGGGGCGCGATTGGTAACTATATGCTCCTGTTCATTGCCGGATTGCAAGGTATTCCGGATGATTTATACGAAAGCGCATCAATCGATGGAGCCAATGTGATTCAAAAGTTTTGGTACATTACGATTCCGATGCTCGGACCTGTCCTGCAGATGATCGTGATGCTTGCCATTATCAACTCCCTGAAAGGGTATGAAAGCATTATGGTCATGACCGAGGGAGGACCTTTCGGCAAAACCGACGTCATGTACCTTTATGTGTACAAGCTGTTTTTCCCGGTCTCGGCAGTTTCTCCGACGGTACAGCAGATCGGTTACGGCAGCGCTGCCGGTTTCGTAACAGCACTTATTGTCGGGTTGATTACCATGGTTTATTTCGCGATGTCCAAACGTTTGAATCAGGATTAACAAGGGAGGGTATACAATGAGTACTAGCATGAAATCAGGCGGTTTCCCGGGCACCCGCGTAATCGGGCATAGTATTAAATGGATATTTTTGATCGCAATCGCCTTTTTTACGATTTTCCCCATTATTATGGCGATGTTGGGCTCTGTCAAAACGAATGCAGAGCTGACAACCGGAGCTACGCTATTACCGTCAGTCTGGAAGTTTTCCAACTATGCAACGGCTTGGAAGCAGGCTAATTTTGCACAGTTTACGTGGAACAGCCTCTTTATAAGCATCGTCGTAACGATCGGAACGCTGCTCGTTGCAACGATGTCAGCTTATGCGGTGGACAGAACGAGGTTCCCGGGCAAGCGATTGTATGTGGGTCTGCAAGCCAGTACGATGTTTATTTCCATTGGCGCCGTTGTTTTGATGCCCCAGTTTAATCTCATGGTCAAACTTGGGTTAAACAAATCGCTTTGGGGCGTTATCATCATCCTGATCAGTTCGCACGCCGTGATTTATTTTATGCTGATCGGCTTTTTTAAAGCCATTCCGAAGGATCTGGACGAGGCTGCGTACATTGACGGCTGCAATTTTTTTACGGTCTACTGGCGAATTATACTCCCGCTATTGCGTCCTGCACTTGGCGTCACGGCTTTGTTCACGTTCCGCGGCGCTTGGAATGAATATATTTTGCCGCTGGTCTTCACAATGACGAACCCGAAACTGCAAACCTTGACGGTCGGACTGGCGAATTTGCGTTACGGAATCGGTGCTGCTGCTGAGGCGCATCTTATGATGGCCGGAGCGTGTCTGTCTTTCCTGCCCATTCTGGTCGTATATGTTTTGGCCAATAAGTCGTTCATTCAGGTAACGGCAGGGAGTGTAAAAGGATAACTATTCCCAAACATATAAAAGAGTTATTTTCCCCTACATGGAAAGTTGATTTGTCCTTCACGGTTCAAGTTGAGATCGAGTTATCATGAAAACAGTTACATGATGCATGTATCCGATTACAGGAAGAGAAAACAGGAGGGTTTAACGACATGAGTAAAAAGATAGTAATGAGCGCACTGCTCGGCGTTACAATGGCAGCTTCACTTGCAGCATGCGGAGGTCAATCCGATCAGCCTGCGAACAAAAGTGCTAGTCCGACTGCAGCAAGCGGACAGAAGACGAAACTTGCCTACTGGACGATCGACCGTCATGACGCCGATTATATGAAGGAAGTCATCAAAAAGTTCAATGAGGCGAACAAGGACAACATTGAGGTTGAAATGACGGTCATGGCGGATAACTTTAACCAATCCATTGACATCGCTTTCGCCAGCAAGCAAGCGCCCGATATTTTTCGAACCAACGATTTCCCCGGTTTTGTGAAGAAGGGGTATCTATTGCCGCTGAATGACATGATGACAGATGAGATGAAGAAGCGGTATAATAATTTACTTGTTGAAGATAGCAATATGATCGATGGTAAAATTTATTCGCTTCCAAACACAGGTCAATATTGGAGATTGATTTATAATGTTGATTTATTCAAAAAAGCCGGAATTACAGAGCCGCCAAAAACGATACAGGAATTGGTTGAGGACGCCAAGAAAATTACCGAAGCGGGCAAAGATATCGGCGCTTACGGCTTTGCGGAAAACTTCAAAAACCCGAGCTCTGCCTTTTCACGGATTGCCAATCCGATTGGCTCATTCAGCGGAACGTCCGTATTAGATGGCTATAATTACAAAACGGGTCAGTACGATTTTGCGGCGTACAAGCCAATTGTCGAGGCGCTTCGGCAAATGAAGCAGGACGGCAGCATGCTGCCTGGCGTTGAATCGCTCGATATCGATCCACTCCGCGCCCAATTCGCGGCTGGCAAAATCGGCATGTATTTTAACCACTCAGGCGAACCGTCCGTGTACCAAAGCCAATTCCCGACAAAAATTAATTGGAGCGCGGCATTGCCTCCGACCATTGACGGGAAACAACAAGGAACGGTAGCCGTTGCCAATACGGGAAATTATATTGGAATCAGCAAAGACACTCCGAACAAGGATAAGGCGTGGAAATTCTTGGAGTACATCTATAACCTGGACTTCCAGAAAGAATATCACGAAAAAGGCCTGGGAATCTCGATTGTGCCGGATGTCAACGCAACTGCGAAAAAGCCGGCTATGCCAGGCATTGAAGGCTTCTTGCCTACGAAGTTCGATGCGCTATATGCAACTACGCCGACTGGAGTAGCAGAAACAAAGGTTGAAGGAACGAAAACCGGAAACGTCATTATTAAATACATGCTCGAAGGCGGAGATCTGGATAAAATCTTAAATGATTTGACAACCCGCTATAATACCGCACTCGAGAAAGCGCGTGCCGCGGGAGAAACCAAGTTGAAGGCGGATCCGAATTTTGATCCGAACAAAATGCAGGGCAGCCTCGTGAAATAGGCGCAAAGCGTAATGGATACAATAGGTAAGGGGCGCGCGGCCTAAAGCAGCGCGTCTCTTCCTGTATTATTGTACGGAGAAGGGGGAGTCAGCTTGAATAAATGGTTTTATCGGCTTTCGCTCCGCCGGCGGTTATGGATATCCGTTTTGCTGTTGACCGTGATCTCCATTTCAATAACGGGAATGATGTCTTATTGGATTGCCTTTCGTTCAACGGAAAGCGAGGCGTTTATTTCCAGTCAGAACACGTTGAATAAAACGGCCCGCGTGTTCGACGAGAAACTGAGACACATTATTGTTACGACCTCTTCCATGATGCTCAGCGACCCGTTCAAGAATGCCATGGAGGATGTTCTTTCGAACAATTCGGCTTCATATTATACACGTTTATCTTCTTTGCAAACGCCTCTAGGGCAGATGAAGCTCATCGAGCCTTCGATTCAATCCGTTTTGATCTACACGCCGGTTGGCGAGCTGTACGCTACGAACGATCTTCGTAATGGGCAAATTCGTTTCAAGGATACGCTTTTCTCACGCTATCTGAGCACAAATGACCGCGTCGTGTGGGTGGGAGACCACGAAGATCCTCTTTTTTTAGGGAAAACGAGGGTGATTTCGCTCGTGATGAAGCCGGTCACGGAGGCCGATGTGCGGGATGTTTATGTGGTGGTGAATGTAAACAAAGAGGCGATTAGCAGAGTTGTCACGGATGACCTGCTCGATCAGTCTAAAAATTATTATCTCATAACAAGAAACGGCGATACCGTACTTCCGTTAAGCAGTCAGAAAGCGCTATTTCAAAAGGATCCTCATTTTTTAAGCCAGCTGCAGAACCAAGACCGCGGATTTTTCAAATATGACATCGCCGGCAGCAACTTTCTCGTCAATTATTCGCGGCTAACATTGGCGGACGATTGGTTGATGGTCAGTGTGCAAAAACAGTCGGATTTGCTCCATCAAGTTAATCGGATTAAAACGATTACTCTCGTGATCATGCTGTGCTGCGCCGTGCTCGCTTTCGTGCTGTCCAATGTCATTTCGAGCTTTTTGCTGAAACCGCTGCACAAACTTCAAGGGTTAATGAAGAAGGTGGAACAAAATAATCTCGATGTTCGTTTCACCAGCAAATATGAGGATGAGGTGACGCAGGTCGGGCTGAAATTCAACCGGATGCTGGAGGAGATTTCTTCACTCATTGAGGATGTCAAAGAAGCCGAATACGAGAAACGCAAGATGGAGGTCAAAGCTCTTCAGGCGCAAATCGATCCGCATTTTCTGTATAACACGTTGAATACGATCATTTGGAAGTCGGAAACGTCGCAAAACCGGGATGTCACGGAGATGATCACGTCGCTGTCCCTATTGTTCCAGTTTGGGCTTAATGGCGGGCACGAGATGACCACTTTAGCCAGGGAGATTGACCATGTAAGGCAATATTTGATTCTTCAGCAAAAATGCTACGAGGATCTGTTTGATTATACGATTGAGCTGGAGGATGAGTCGCTGCTGGAAGTTCCGGTTTTGAAAATTGTTTTGCAGCCTCTGGTGGAAAACTCCATTCTGCATGGTTTTCAAGGTATGGAGGGGAATGGGAAAATTCGCATCGTTATTACAAGATCCGAAGATAGTCTTCATCTGCAAGTGGAGGATAACGGCGAAGGCATGGATGCCGGGGCCGTGGACGCGGATATGCGGAGAGATCAAGCGTTTTCCAAAAGCTACGCGCTTCGCAATGTGTATGGACGATTGCGATTATACTACGGAAATAAGGCAGATATCCGTTTAAATAGCGTACCTTATGTCTCCACCACGGTGAAACTAACGATACCATTGCAAGGTGAGTGATAACGTCGTGACGACTGAACTAAGAATGTGTGTAATTGATGATATCAAAACCGTGGTGCAGGGCATTGCGAACCAAATCAATTGGGAGACGTACGGTATTCGGATTGCAGGCACTGCGAGCAACGGCGAGCAAGGCCTTGATCTTGTCAAAGAAACGGAGCCCCACATTGTGCTGACGGATATCCGAATGCCGAAAAAAGATGGGCTGGAAATGACCAGACAGGTTCTGGACAAGTTTCCGCGAACCAAAATTGTTTTCCTAAGCGGCTATACCGATTTCGATTATGCACAGGAAGCTCTTCGTTTGGGAGCGTTCGATTATATTGTAAAACCGTATACCCCGCAAAAAATTATCGACGTAGTTCTGAAGGCGAAACAGGCGGTCGAGGAGGAACTGTTAGAAACACAACGTTATCGCGACATGGAAAGAAAGCTGCGGGAAAGCATGCCGTATTTAAGGCAGGAATATTTTCAACTGCTGCTTCAGTTCCGAACGACGCCTGAACAAGCGAAAAAACGTTGGGATTTCTTGCAAATAGCACTTGAGCGAGAGCGTTTTATTGTCATGTTGACGGAAATCGATCAATTTACGGAACAAACAGAGACGCTTCCCGTACAAGAGGTAGAATTGATCCGGTTCACCGTGCATAACATTTTGGAGGAAAGCTTGGGGGAACATACCCAAGGGTTTGTATTCCGCGATCACACGAACCGGTTTGTAGCGATTTTCAATCCGCCAAGCTCCCTAAGCGCGGAAGCTCTCGCGGAAAAATGCCGTGAGAACGTCAATACATTTTCCAAATATACAATCTCGATAGGGCTTGGGGAAGAGGTGCAGGAGATCCATCAAATATCCTACTCTTACTCTCAATCGTTCGCAGCGCTCTCCTATAATTTCTATACAGGAGGCAATACCGTATACAGTTACCGCAATATGAGCCACGTTCATCCGACATTGCCCAGATACTCTCCGGAGAAGGAAAAAGAACTTTTTTATTGCCTAAGATCCGGCAACTTACAGAAAGCAAGCAGCATTGTGGACGAGCTGTTCGAGGAAACCATTTCATCCATGCCTCCGGCTCCCGAAGTGGTCAAAGGGATGTGTGACGAGCTGGCCTTTCTCATCAACCGCGTTTTCTCTGAAAAATTAACCCGTGAAGAGATGGAAGGGATTGAGCGCCAACAATATCACATCAAAAATCTTTCATCCTATAAGCTGAAAGAGCTTCAAGACAACATCAAGGAAATGTGCCGGCTCGGTTGCGCGTTCATTCAGAAACGTCATGTCGAAGATGTGAACCAAGTTGTCGAACAAGTCATTGCGCATATTCGCCAAAATTTGTCATCCAACATGACAGTCAATGATTATGCCAAATTGGTTTATTTGAGTGGCAGTTATTTTGCCAATCTGTTCAAGAAGGTAACGGGGATGACCGTGACCCAATTTGTAGCCACAGAGCGGATGGAGCATACGAAGGCCATGCTGCTTGAAGGCAGGCAAGTTCAAGAGATCGCCCAGGCGCTCGGATACGAAGACAGAAGGCATTTCAGCGAACTGTTTAAAAAACATACAGGCATGACGCCGTCCGAATTTAAACAGCTGTATACAAAGTGAAAGAGGTGCATCCCGGTTTATGCTATACGCGAACCTCAGGAATGAATAGATAAGAAAGAAGGTCAGTCGATGTTTTCGATTGACCTTCTTTTATGCCCTTGCAGGCGGACAGAGAGGCCCTTATTCGATGGAAAAGGGCCTCTTCGAGCATGTAACGGACACAAGTGCTGTTACTTGCCCGCTTGGGGATTAATTTCGCCCCAAAATTGGCAAATAAGGACTCGGGTGTCCGTTAGCAGAGAGACACGACGCTTTACGCGAAGATAACGGCCGCTGTGTCCGAAGCAGGATGAAGAATAGCAAGCCTGCCGCCGTCCACCTGAATGTGGCATAGCCCGTTCCCATCCGGGTTATGGGATGTTTGGCCTTGGAGGTTCCAAAGTGGTGCTGCGGCTTGGAATGAGAACGTTTGTCTTTGGTTCGTCCCGTTCACCAGCAGAAAGAACAAAGCTTGCTCATCTCGCAGCACCCTGTACATTCGAAGTTCAGGGATGTTGGAATCAACAGGCACAGATAATACGGTAAGACTGGATGAGTCACCGGATTTCGGATAGAGCAGGGTCAGGTAATCGCTGCCGCATTCGCTAACGCACTCGCTGTCGTAGTCGCTGCCGTATTTGCTGTCGCACTCGCTGTCGTAGTCGCTACCGCATTCGCTGCTGATCCGGAAATGTTCTTGTACGGCTAACGGGTAAGCGCCGGATACTGCCCCATGGTCTGCCGAAACAGAAATGCTGGCCGGTTCCAGGAAGGTAACTTCCAGTTTCATGTCATTTAAGCAGTGTGCCGTGATCCGGTTCTTCTCTATATCGGAGGAGGAGCTCATAGTATGCAGATTCCAGACGCTGTTCTTCCGGCTCCGGATATGATCCCAAACCACATAAACGTCAACGCCTGCCTTCACGTAGGCAAAGTGGCGATGGTAGGCTTCGGCATTGACATCCGGAATTGCGCTCCGGACGTAATCCAGCTGATCCGAGAAGTAAACTTCCTCGCAAATGCTCTTTAACGGGCCATTCTGAAAAATTCCAGACTCGTCTATAAATTGCACCACGTTATGCGCATGCCCGTTCAAGTACCAGTGACGGTCTCCGTTGTAATACCCTCCCGTCCCGGGGTCTAGGGTAAGCGGGGTGGAATCCGCCCATATGGAGAAATGGCCTTCGTCGTGATGGGCATGATAGGTTAGCGGCGAAGACTCGAATATGGCATAGTTTTCACGGCCCCATAAACCGGAATGCTGGCGGAAAATAATATAGCCAATCCCCGGATAGTGAACGGAAGTTAGAAGGGGGGCTTCCTGCGGCAGCTCCGGCTGCGGGTAGAGAAGCGCCAGCAGGGCGCAGGGGTAAGCGCCGGTATCCCGGACCACGCCGCCCCCGTGTTTCCAGACCCACATCATCTCCCGACTAAGCTGTGAATCCGATTTGGCATAGAACGGCGCAGCGTAGGAGAACATCCGGAACCACTGGTCGTCCACCGTTGAATCACCAACAGCAGGAGACAGCAAGGCAGGCTCCGAGTCCGATCCGCCCTGAACGTAATCCTTCGGAGTCACCGTGTCGATTAAGAAACGATACATCCTCTTGACCTTATCCCGGGACCAATAGTCGATCCCTTTCAATCGCTGCAGCAGCGCGAAGAACAGAAAGTACCGGTGCAGCACGGCTCCATGGTAACGGATATTTTCCGGCCACGCGCCATCCTGATCGACGACATGCTCCAGCTGCCAATCCACGACATCGCAGGCATGCGCCAGGTAGTCTTCCGCACGTTCCTCCTCCGGAAAAATCAGCGCATAAATGCCGAGGCCGGTGGCACGGTCCGCGTTCCAGTTGCTGCGTTTGCCTCCTTTTTCATCCGGAAACTGTTCAAGGTCAAACCGGTAATACCCGGTATCCATCATTAATTCGGCCATGTAGCGCAAAAGTGACAGGATGGCTTCGTTCTCCTTCGGAAGGATGACCCCGGAGTCCGCAATCTGGTCATAGATGACCGATAGAACCGCCATGCCCCGTCCGATATGGACCGCTCCGTAAATATCATCCACATGCCAGCCGGTCGCCTTGAAAATATCCATGCCTTGGCACATATCCGGCAGCATGTACAGGAGCTTCCGCTTGGCTCGCTCCGCGTACACCGCATCCCCCGTCACCATGTAGACGTTGGCATCAGCTCCGGCTGTTTCCAGCAGGGCGGCCCAATTGGTCGGCGTTTTACGGTTAAAGGAGGGCGAAGTATATACCGCATCCATAGGCTGCCCGGCAGCATCGAGGAAGCTGATTTCGGCATATACGCCATCCGATAAAAGCTCATCCAAACGAAGGGTCGTCTGAAGGCTGTAATGCTCTTCGGCACATACCGGAATCGGAGCTGTAAAGGCCAAGAGCACCTGGTCGTCATACGAGGAATTCCTGACGTGCAAGATCTGCCCGAACTTGGGGACTTCGGATATCTCGAGAGAGGCTGAGTCTGAACTAGGCAGCGACGTAGCAGTCCACCCGGTTAACCCACGATCAAAGCTCCCGTTTTCTAGCGGGACAGGCACGCCTCTTTCCGAATGGGTCAGCTGCAGCCGGTTGATCCAAACCTCACCTTTTCCTCGGATGCGAAGGGCGAATTTCATAGATCCGGCATTCTCCGGC
Organism: Paenibacillus sp. FW126-R14; assembly: GCF_058789495.1. Taxonomy (NCBI): domain Bacteria; kingdom Bacillati; phylum Bacillota; class Bacilli; order Caryophanales; family Paenibacillaceae; genus Paenibacillus; species Paenibacillus sp. FW126-R14. The sequence goes on from NZ_JBYTBS010000001.1 coordinate 173,696, forward strand.
GTTCGGAACACAAAGGGATCCGTTCGGAAAGCGCCTGTCAGATGCATAGGCAAAGACAATTCCTCATCGGCGTAAGTATCGGACAACATCAATTGGCGGTTATATTCTTCCCGCAGTTCAGGCTGCATCATAATCCGGCTGCGAATGCTCTCCAACTGCCCCGCATCATAGCAGGCGAAAGGACGTTTGGCCGTCTCTATTTTAGAGTGGCTGCTCATGCTCATGTACCTCCCGATAATGTTTGATATATTCCACTACTACCAATATAGCATCAGCGCAGATTGAGAGAGAGGGACAATCCGCGCAAGAAGGTGGGGGAAATCAACTGAAAAAGCTGCATATTTCGGTATATTGCAAGTTTCCAAAGCAGAGTATAGAATGGAGAGCATTAAGAAAGCGTGTACACTTAGGGTACTGGATGGCATGTAAGAAAGGAGTGCGTAAATTGAAACCGACCATCTATGACATCGCGAAAGCTGCAGGGGTATCGACGGCTACTGTTTCCAAAGTTTTGAACAATTCGGGGAGAATCAGTGAGAAGACAAAGGTAAAAATTCGAGAAATTATGAAAGATCTTCGCTATCAGCCTAATGTGCTAGCCTCCGCGATGAAGGGAAAGGGAACATTCCAGATTGCATTATTGATTCCTGATGTGGAAAATCCGGTCTACGCACAATATTTGAAGCATATTGAGAATCGCGGCCAAGAGCAAGGCTTTAGTGTTGTGATGTGCTGCACGGACGACAACCCGGACAAAGAAGCGAGACATATTTCTCTGATGAGAAATAAGCAGGTTGACGGGTTTATTCTCGCATCCCAATTTAAAAATGAAGAGCTGCTTAAAGAATTGTTGGCAGATAATGTGCCGATCGTTCTTTTTGCTCATGAGAAACAGGATATTTTAGTGGATAGTGTTACGGTTGACGACTACTTTGGCGGGGTTATCGCAACGGAGCATTTGATATCACTCGGCCACAAGCGGATTGGGATCGTTGCCGAGGATACTGTCAGCAGCCAAGAACGCATTAGGGGTTATAAATTTGCCTTGCAAAAAGCAGGACTCCCCTACGACGAGAAGTTTATTCAAATAGGCGGAACTAAAATGGAGGATGCTGAACGTGCAGCAGGGGAGCTGTTTAGTTCGGCGAACCGGCCAACCGCTATATTTGGCACCAATGATTTGATGGCGTTCGGTGTAATGCGGGCTGCGAGAAAGCATCAGATTGCTGTTCCGCAGGAGTTGTCCATTATTGGTTTTGATAACACGCCAATGTGCTCGATTGTGTCACCCGAACTTACTTCTGTGGCGATGCCTGTCAGCGACCTTGGAAAAAAAGCGATGGATGTAATTATTCATAAAATTGAAGGAAATGACGACATCAAGCAGCGAGTTCTCTTACTTCCTCACTTAGTGGTTCGCGATTCTACGTCGGCGATTTAAAACTTCAAGCAATTCCTCCCCCAAAAAAGATAACGGTTGCAAAAAGATTCTTCTGTAAGATACAATAATTTCAATAGGGTAATCGATTACCCTAATTTTAAGAAAAGTAAAAAGTAAGTCTCGTATGGCATCCGATAAGTTTTCTCAAAATTAAGAAGGCGGTGTCTATTGTGAAGGTAGCATTCAATCAAGCGACAACGATGAAGCATTCTTCTCTGCAGCTGGATTTGGCTTATTGTGAGAAGCACGGTTACGATCTTATCGAAATTCGTCTGGATAAATTAAAGGAATATTTGAAGGAAAATACGGCAGATGACTTAAAAGCGTTTTTTGATAGAAGCAAAATAAAGCCTTACGCTTTCAATGCATTAGAATTCATTAGCTTTAGAGACGAGCCTGGCTACCAGCAAATTAAAGATGACCTGCATTTTTTATGTGAAGTGGGAAGTGTCATCAACTGTAAGAAAATTATTGTCGTACCGACTTTCGATATTGGGGATTACACACAGGAACAAATTAAAGCAGAAACGGTTCGTGTTTTGCATGATTTGGCAGATCAAGCAGCGGCTTATCAGACTGGCCTTGCTTTTGAGTTTGTCGGCTATCCGAACTGTTCGGTGAATACATTCGGCCAAGCTTACGATATCGTTCAAGCGGCGAAACGCGACAATGTCGGCGTGGTGCTCGATTGCTTCCACTTCCATGCGATGAACTCCAAGATCGAACATTTGCAGAAGGCGGATGCGGGCAAAATTTTCGTATTCCATATCGACGATTGCGAAGATCTGCCGGTGGGCGCACTGCGCGATCAGCATCGCGTATGGCCTGGGCTGGGAGCTGTGAATCTCGATTTGATTCTGCAAACGCTGAAGGATATAGGCTATCGCGAAATGGTTTCGGTGGAATTGTTCAGACCGGAGTATTGGGACTGGGATATTGAAAGAACGATACAAACGGGCAAAGAAACGACGGAGAACGTTATACGGAAATACTTTCCGAGCGGAGGATGAGGAAGACAATCCACTTAATGATGGATCAAGTTCTCGTCAAGTTTTAATAGGTGTTCACTCTACGGGGTGAACGCCTTTTTGTGTACGCACAGCATGATCCACGGTGTGAGAGGCCAGGGGTAAGCCGAAACATTTGGTTCATTGTTATAATACAATAAATTAATTTATTTATTTTTTATAACACAGTATTGAACATTAAACTTTTCTGTGTTATATATTATATTAATAAATCAAAACTGTATTAATACATTGGAGGAGATTACGATGGATTGTCCAACTTGCCAAGGCAATGGAGATTTGGAAGAAATGGAAAGTACGAATGAGCACTATCACAAAGAGGGGGGCAGCATTCCTTTTGGTCAGGACCGCGTGCTCTGGCCAAACACTTGCCCTGTTTGCGGCGGCAGCGGATTTCTGGAAGTATCCTTTTAAAACTAAACCCACTATAAAGGAGTGTACAGAATGATGAGTAAATCTAATCAATGCGAATTATTGCAAGCAAGCTGGAATTCCAAGCGATTCTCCGGGGTAACCCGGCCTTATTCGGTGGAGGATGTGCTTCGCCTTCGCGGCTCCGTCGTGATTAAACAGACATTGGCTGAGCAGGGAGCCCGGAAATTCTGGGAGCGGGTTAACGAGGAAGACTTCGTCCCCGCACTTGGAGCTCTAACAGGAAACCAAGCTGTGCAGCAGGCAAAAGCAGGTCTTAAAGCGATTTATTTAAGCGGTTGGCAAGTTGCCGCCGATGCGAACTTATCCGGTCATATGTATCCCGATCAAAGTCTTTACCCGGCTAACAGTGTTCCTAGCGTAGTAAAAAGAATTAATCAGGCGCTGCAGCGCGCCGATCAGATCCAGCATGCCGAAGGCAAGGGGAGCATTGACTTCTTTCTGCCTATCGTAGCGGATGCCGAGGCTGGTTTCGGGGGACCGCTGAATGTATTTGAGCTGATGAAGGGCATGATTGAAGCGGGAGCAGCAGCCGTCCATTTCGAGGATCAGCTTTCCTCCGAAAAGAAATGCGGCCATCTGGGCGGAAAAGTGCTGCTGCCCACCCAGCAGGCTGTAAAAAACCTAATCGCTGCAAGATTGGCTGCTGATGTGATGGGGGTGGAGACGGTGTTAATCGCCCGGACGGATGCGAATGCGGCAAGCCTTCTTACGAGCGACATTGACGAGAACGATCGGCCGTTTCTGACTGGCGAACGCTCGCCCGAAGGGTTCTTCTATGTGAATGAAGGCTTGGATCAAGCGATATCACGCGGTTTGGCTTACGCGCCTTATGCAGATATGATTTGGTGTGAAACATCTGAGCCAAACCTTGAGGAAGCACGACGTTTTGCTGAAGCTATTCATGATAAATTTCCAGGCAAGCTGCTTGCGTACAACTGCTCCCCCTCGTTCAACTGGAAGAAAAAATTAGATGAGGCTACGATTGCAAAATTTCAAATCGAACTCGGGAAGCTGGGCTATAAATTCCAATTCGTGACCTTGGCAGGCTTTCATGCGCTGAATCACAGTATGTTCGAACTCGCTCATGCTTATCGGGATCATGGAATGGCTGCTTACTCTCAGTTCCAGCAAACGGAATTCGCCAGCGAATCTCGCGGCTACGAAGCTACACGCCATCAGCGTGAAGTAGGAACAGGCTATTTCGACGAAGTTTCACTAGTGATTACGAGCGGGAATTCTTCCACAACCGCACTTTCCGGTTCGACGGAAGAGGAGCAATTTGCCCATTAATAGATCAGCTCAATAATAAGGAGATGAGGAAACTGTTCGATCAAACCCTAACGAGCGGAATTGAACTCGAAGCCCCTTTGGCGGAATGGCAGAAGATTCTTACCCCGGAGGCACTAGCCTTCGTGGCGCTGCTTGAGCGAACATTCGGAGCGGGGCGGCGCGAGCTTTTGGAGCAGCGCAGCTTGAGACAGCGGCTTCTTGATGAAGGAGCGCTGCCTGACTTTCTCCCTGAGACCGCGCGGATCCGCGGCGGCGACTGGACAATTGCAGCCCTCCCTGCGGATTTGCAAGACCGTCGTGTCGAAATAACAGGCCCGGCCGGTGATCGTAAAATGGTCATCAATGCTTTCAACTCAGGCGCTTTAATCTATATGGCAGACTTTGAAGACGCCAACTCTCCGACGTGGCACAACACGATGGACGGCCAAGTGAACCTGTACGACGCCATACGTCGAACGATCGCTTTTACCAGTCCGGAAGGAAAGAGCTACAGCCTGCAAGATGAAACAGCCGTGCTCAAAGTTCGTCCCCGAGGCTGGCATTTGGAAGAGCGGCATGTCCAGGTAGATGGGCGCCCGGTCTCGGGTTCGTTATTTGATTTTGGCCTATTCTTTTTCCATAATGCGAAGGCGTTGATTCAGCAAGGCAGCGGACCTTATTTTTATTTGCCCAAGTTGGAAAGTCACCAAGAGGCGCTGCTTTGGAACGAGGTATTCAAGTTTGCTCAGCAGGAACTAGGCATTCCGCAGGGGACGATTAAAGCAACGGTGCTTATTGAGACGATCCTTGCGGCCTTCGAAATGGACGAAATCTTGTATGAACTTCGAGAGCACAGCGGAGGGCTGAACTGCGGACGGTGGGATTATATATTCAGTTATATTAAAAAACTGCAGAAGCAGCCTCACGTCATCGTTCCCGACCGTGCGCTCGTTACGATGGAATCGCCTTTCATGAAAGCCTACTCGCTGCTCGCCATCCAGACTTGCCATAAGCGGAATGCGCCTTGCATCGGGGGCATGGCCGCACAAATTCCGGTGAGGAATGATCCAGTGGCGAATGAAGAAGCGATGGCCAAAGTGAGCGCAGATAAGCTGCGCGAAGTGAAGAACGGTCATGATGGCACATGGGTAGCTCATCCCGGATTAGTACCTGTGGCGAAAGCGATATTCGATGAGCATATGCCGTCAGCCAATCAAATTAGCAAGCAGCTGGCTGACATCGAGATCACCGCCGAGCAATTGCTTGAAGTGCCGCAAGGACCGATTACCGAGAACGGGATCCGGACAAACGTTAGCGTCGGCCTTCAATATTTGGAAGCATGGCTGCGTGGTTTTGGCGCTGTGCCCATCAACAACTTGATGGAAGACGTGGCCACTGCGGAAATATCACGCGCACAGCTATGGCAGTGGATTCACCATCCTCTGGGGATTCTAGATGACGGGCGCCAAGTAACGGCAGAACTATTTCAGCAGATTCAAAGCGAAGAGCTGGATAAGATCAGAGCGAAGCTTGGCGAAGATGAACTACGGCAAAGGAAATTCGATCTGGCGAATGATCTTTTTACCAAAATGACGCTTTCGCCCCACTTTGAATCTTTTTTAACCGAAAAAGGGTATTCGTATTTATAATGATGTGAGACAGGGCCTTGATCAGGCTTCTGTCTTTTTTGATTTGGATATACTATAATTATTTAAATGTTATAGAACAGTTCAGAGGGGTGTGAACCATGAGCACGGGCAATTCGGAGCTTCATACGAAGCATGAACAGATTACGAAATATATTGAATCATTGGCTGTGGGCACGAAGTTGTCCGTACGACAAATCGCTCAAGACCTGGATGTGAGTGAGGGGACGGCCTATCGGGCTATTAAGGAAGCGGAAAATATCGGTTTGGTGAGTACGAAACGGCGAATTGGTACGATCCGAATGGAGAAGAAAGAAGAACCTGTCATCGATAAACTAACGTTCGCAGAAATCGTGAATGTGGTGGAAGGCGTTGTGCTGGGCGGCTCTTCGGGGATACATAAATCACTGAACAAATTCGTTATTGGCGCGATGCAGCTTGAAGCTATGCTGAAATATATAGAAGCAGGAAATTTGCTCATTGTCGGCAATCGTGTGCAAGCCCATATGTGCGCGCTTAGTCAGGGTGCTGGCGTGTTGATTACAGGTGGATTCGATACCACGCCGGAAGTGAAAGAGCTGGCAGACGAGCTGCAGCTGCCGATTATCGGCAGTTCTTTTGATACATTTACCGTTGCTACAATGATTAACCGAGCGATGGAAGACCGCCTTATTAAGAAAAAAATTATGATCGTTGATGACATCGTACGTAAAGATAACCTCATTTACTCATTAACAGAGGTTAACACGGTTAAAGACATGCAAAAGCTGGTCGAAGAAACGACGCATACGCGATATCCGGTCATCGATGAGAAGCAGGTCCCGATAGGCATGATTACAACCAAGGACATCATAGGCGCTAAACCGAATCAACTCATTGGCAGCTTAATGACGCCGAATCCGTTAATGATTAACTTGAAAACATCGGTAGCTTCAGCCGGACATACGATGGTGTGGGAAGGCATTGAGCTTCTGCCCGTTATAGATAACGAGCGCAAGATGATCGGCGTCATAAGCCGTAAGGATGTCATGAAAGCGATGCAGGATATGCAAAGGCAGCCTCAGAACGCTGAAACGTTCGAAGTGCAGATTTATGCAGGGATCGATGAGCTGCGGGATGCGGAAGGCAAGTTGTTTTTCAGAGGAACGGTGACCCCTCAAATGACTAATTTTGAAGGCTTGGTTTCCGAAGGTGTGCTTACAACGATTATGATTCGTGCGGCTTATAGAACCGTTCAGGAGCATAAGAAAGGCGATCTTATTCTGGACAGCTCGTCCAGCTATTTTCTGATCCCGTTGCAAATCGATGACGTTATCGAAATTGTGCCTTCCATCGTGGAAATGAGCCGCAGATTTTGCAAGATCGATATGGAAATCATAACGAATGGTACGCGAGTAGCGAGATCGATGTTTACGGCACGTATTTTATAGTTGTAAAATGCTTCATTTGGACTAAACCCCGTTTCCTCTGTTTACGAATTATAGAGGACGCGGGGTTTTTATTGTTTAATGAGATGCCGCTGCAGGTTAGGTGGTTTATGTTTAGTTCGTTTAGTTATAGTTTATATGAATTCATTCTATAAAAATGAATAATTGTGTGTATTGGCGTAGAATTTTACATCATATTCACTGAAAACTAGTTGACGAGCAGTATGGGCCATGATAGCATTACTTTATAGGATTAGTTATTTTAGTAAACTTATAATATTGTTTAGTTTTACAATTCAGTTAAGGAGGACATAGATCGTGGCATTTACAGAACAGACGCAAATCGGCTTCATTTGGGCTAACCCAGCCGCAAGATCAGTCTTGCTGAAGTATGCGGCGGATTTAGAGCAATCCCCCTATTTGTCTTTTATCAAAATGCGCACTTTGCCGCAGCTTGCTGAAGCGAATCAAGCTTATACATGGTCTCCGGAGCTATTGGAAACGATTTTGAAAGAATTAGCAGAAGTGCCGGATGAACGGATCGTGGACACGGAGCTGGCCCCGGCTTTGGATTATGAGGCAGAATCAATTCCAATGGGTTCAGCGGACATGAACATGCCAGTTCAAACGGAGAAATGGGGTGTTTATGAGCTTGCGCTGCAGGGACCTAAGCATGGCAATCCCTTCGTGGACGTACTCTTAGATGCTGAATTTGTATGCGAGGACCGAAAGGTTGAAGTACCCGGTTTCTATGACGGCGAAGGGGTATACCGAATTCGTTTTATGCCGGATATGGTAGGGAAGTGGACGTTCCGAACGAAGAGCACGGCTCGCTCACTAAATGAGATCGAAGGCAGTTTTGTTGTCAGCGCACCTTTACAAGGCAATCATGGGCCGGTTCGAGTAAAGAATACCTTCCATTTCGCTTATGAGGACGGTACACCGTACCTGCCTATAGGAACCACTTGTTACGTTTGGACGCACCAGGGGGAAGAGCTGGAAGAGTTAACGCTAAAAAGCCTGAGTCAATCCCCTTTTAACAAAATGCGTATGTGTGTTTTTCCAAAATCGTATCAGTATAACGCCAATGAGCCTGAACGGTATCCTTATGAAGGTTCTGTTGCGGAGGGGTGGGATTATACACGTTTCAATCCGGCGTTTTTCCGGCATTTGGAACGGCGTATTGCGGATCTCTGCCAACTTGGCATCGAAGCGGATTTGATTTTGTTCCATGCTTACGATCGTTGGGGCTTCTCGGAAATGAGTGCGGCGGCAGACGACCGGTACTTGCGTTACCTCACAGCCCGGCTTGCGGCGTATCGGAACGTATGGTGGTCGCTGGCCAATGAATACGATCTCATGTGGGCCAAGAGTCTGGAAGATTGGGAACGTTTCGCACAGGTGGTGCAAGCGGGCGATCCATATCGCCATCTGATTTCCATTCATAACTGTTTCAGGTTTTATGATTACAATCGGTCTTGGATTACACATTGCAGTATGCAGCGTGTTGATGTGTATAAGACGGCTGAAGCTGCGAATGAGTGGAGAAATCAATGGCAGAAGCCGATCGTCATCGATGAATGCGCATATGAAGGCAATATTGACCTTGGTTGGGGGAACATTACGGGTGAAGAGATGACCCGCCGCTTCTGGGAGGGAGCCATCCGTGGGGGTTATGTCGGTCATGGTGAAACGTACGTACACCCGGAGGACATCCTTTGGTGGTCCAAGGGGGGCAAGCTTCACGGGACAAGCCCACAGCGGATTGCTTTTCTGCGGAGCATTCTGGAGGAAGCGCCAGAGGGCTGCCTGGATCCGCTGAAATCGGAGTGGGATGTGCCATCGGCCGGCATCGCTGACGAATATTACTTGTTTTACTACGGTTTTAATCAGCCTAGCTTCAGGCTATTCAATATGAGGCCGGGGATTCCGTATAAGGTCGATGTGATCGATACGTGGAATATGACGATCGATACGCTAGAAGGTTCCTATGAAGGAGCTTTCCGGATCGAACTGCCAGGTCGTCAATATATGGCAATCCGCCTTACAAAGGCGTGAATAGATTTTCATCATTTCGGCAAACTTATAATGAGTTTTCCTGTGAATCCCATATCACCTGGCGGTGGTGTGGGATTTTTGCAGCTTCCGGTGAATTAGGTTATCCTGAAACGACAACGCGCCATTTGCTGAAAGTAGTCGAATGCGTAGGTGTGAAAGGTCGAAAACGCTATAGTCGAACGCGGTCATGGACCGTATTGTTGGGATAAGGCGCGGCCGGCTCCACGTTTTGGCTGACTGTCATTGAAAAGGGGAACGACATAGGATGCATTGGCATATACGGCATATTGCTTGGAACTCCATTAGGCTGAAGTTGGTCATCAGCTTTTTGCTCGTGACCGTACCTTTGCTTGCCCTGTTATTTTATAACAATTTTTATGCCATTCATGTCGTGCGCGAACAGGTGGCGATGTCGAGCAAAAATATGATGTCCTTGTACATGGGACAAATCGATAGCGGGTTGGAAGAAGCGGATAAATACATTAATACGCTTCTCACGAGCAACTTTGAGCTGCAAATTATGGACAATCCGCCCTCCGACGACAGTTACATGCTCGCCAAGTTGCATGTGTCCGACAAGCTCACTTCCGACATCCTCATGTATAAGGTAGATGCCTTTTTCGTCTATTCCATAACCAGGAAGGATTTGCTCGATGTCGACAAAAGTCAAGGATCGGATCTGACGGAAAAAGAAAGCATCCGCACGTTCATTCGGCACGAACTTGAAACGGAAACGGCTGCGGCAGGTGAGACGGTCGGCAACCAATGGTATATTAAACAATTTAATAAGGATGCATACTTGTTCCGATTGCAAAAAGTAGGCTCAACCTATGTAGGTGCTTGGGTGAATATGAAAACGTTAATGCTCCCTTTGACGCTCATTCAGTTCGGGGAGAACGGGCGGTCTCTCTTCATTACGGACCGAGGCCAACCTTTGATGGATACGCCTCAAATAACCGAGCATCGATTGGATTTGAGCCGGCCGCTCGAAAGGTATTACTTGACGGGAGACAATAACGAGTTTCTTGTCGTCGGGGAGCCTTCCCGGAAGGGAGGCTTTAGCCTGGTTGCGCTGATTCCGAATGAAATGATATTACAAAACCTGCCTTATTTAAATAAAATCGTATTTATCGTTTCCTTCCTTGGTTTGCTGCTTTTGCCGGGCTTCCTGCTTTTCCTCCGGAAATCGCTGCTTATTCCTTTGAAGCGAATGGTAGCTGTGATGAGAAGAATTGGAGAAGGCGGTGTGAAAGCCAGGATTGAGCCATACCCCGCTTCAGACGAGTTTCAATTGCTCAATACAACGTTCAACAACATGATGGCCCAAATTGAGGAGCTGACGATTCATGTTTATGAGGAGCAATTAAGCAAGCAGAAAGCGGAGCTTCAATATTTGCAGCTTCAGATCAATCCGCATTTTTTCTTGAATACGTTAAACATTTTGTACAATTTGGCCTTAATCCACGATTACGAGCTGATTAAAGAGATCACGATGCGCTTAGTCCGCTATTTCAGATATATGCTGAGGAGCAATTTAACCTTTCTTCCCTTAAAAGAAGAGCTCGAGCATGTCCGCAATTATATTCGGATTCATGAGCTGCGCTATCAGATAACATTGGATTGTCAGATTACTGCGCCCGAATCGTTAGCCCTTGTCCATGTCCCTCCGCTCGTGATTCAAACGTTTATCGAGAACGCGATCAAGCATGCGCCACAGATGAACGAACCGTTGTCGTTATTCATAGATATTCAACTCGAGGAATCTAAGTTGGATCCGCATGTCCAGATTACGGTAAGGGATACGGGCATCGGGTTCCCGGAAGACGTGCTGCACAAGCTCCGCGAGGGCTCGCGGATTGTTGACGAGCAGGGAGAGCACATCGGCATTTGGAACGTGTGGCACCGGCTTCGCTTGCTGTATGGTGACAAAGCCGGTATTGCATTCGCAAACAGCAGTCCTTCGGGTGCTATCGTCAAGATAAAGCTCCCGCTGGAACCAGATCCATCATCATAAGGAGAGCGCTTACTATGTACAATTTATTGATCGTCGATGACGAGCCGCTTGCGATTCGCGGCGTCCAATTCGCAATCGCTTGGGACAGGCTCGGCATCGATCGCATTTATACAGCCAATAATGCGGCGCAAGCCAAGGAAGTATACCGGAATCACCGTATTGATATGATGCTCTGCGATATTGAAATGCCGCAAGACAGCGGCCTGGTCTTATTGGACTGGGTCAAGGCACATTCTCCGGATACGGAGACGGTTTTTCTCACTTGCCACGCCGACTTCTCGTTCGCCAAGCAAGCTATACAGCTTGGAAGCTTCGATTATTTATTGAAGCCCATTCCTCCGGAAGAGCTGGAAGCTGTCATGGTGAAGGTGATCGATAAAATCAAGAAAGTCAAAGAGATCGCTCAAATCAGCCAGTCGTGGGTTCAACATCACCCGCTGTTTATTGAACAATTGTGGCTTGATATTGTTAACCAGGTTATCCCCGCGAATCCGGAAGCCATTCGAAGAACGATGGAAGAGCGCAAAATCGCTCATCTTGGTGGGCTTTGCGTTCTGCCTGTATTGATTGACGTGCAGCGCTGGCATAAACCGTTAACGTTGCGCGACCAGAAGATCCTGGAGTACGGGCTGAAGAATGCCGCTTCGGAAACGCTGCAGGAGCTTCAGCTGAGTGCCCAGTTGATGACGCTCAGCCGCAACGTTGTGCTTGCCGTAATAACGCTGCCGCCCACGGAGAGGCCGGATCTTCAGCGGCTTTGCAGCCAGCTGGAAGCCTTTACCGGCACCTGCTACCGTTATTTTTATTGCGATTTGGCCTGCTATATCGGGGAACCCGCCGATTATCATGAACTGCCGGAGATGGTAGGCAGGCTGCTTGCTCTCAAAAAAAACAACGTTGCATACAGCAATCAAGTGTTCCTGGCCGGCGTTCAGCAGGAAGAGCTCATTTCCGCGCAGATGCCCGATATGCAAGTATGGTCCGTACTTTTAACGCAAGGAGCTAAGGAGCAAATCATAGGAGAAGTAAGAGAGTATTTAGCGAAGCTCATTCATAACTCCAGAATTGATGTTTCCTTCCTGCATCAGTTCCATCACGATTTTATCCAAATCGTCTATTCGGTCCTTAAGGAAAAAGGCATTCAAGCCCATGAGCTGTTTAAAGACAGCAGGTCGATCGAGCTGTCGGCGCAGGCGAATCAATCTGTTACGGATATGTTGGAATGGATTTCGCATATGGTGAACCGCGCAGTGGCCCATACGAATGAGATGGAAGAATCACACTCGGTGGTGGAGAAGGTAAAGCTGTTTATTGCCAAACATTTCGATGAAGATTTGAGCCGCGAGCAGATCGCAGGGCCGTTCTTCCTGCACCCCGACTATTTGGATCGTTTGCTGAAGAAAGAAATCGGCATGTCGATGAAGGAATTTTTGCTGCATGAGCGGATGCGCATCGCCCAGGACTTGTTAAGCAAAACCGAAATGCCGGTTACTAACGTTGCAACATATGTCGGGTTTAATAATGTGTCCCATTTTACGAAAGTGTACCGCAAGCAAACCGGTCTGAGTCCGAGCGACTTTAGGCAGCGTGTGCGTAAATAGCTTTGAAGTCGAATTCGTGCCAATGAAAAGTCGAAATGCGCATAGTGAGCGTTCCCCGTAATGCGTACAATCAAGATAGCTTCAAAAAACAGGACAAAATGGGGGATTACGATGAAAAAAACGACGATACTGCTTAGTGCCGCATTAGCTGGAAGTATGATAACGCTTTCCGCTTGTGGCGGCAATTCGTCAAGTAGCAGCACAAGCCCTTCCGTTTCAAGCGCTCCGAGCAGCGGAAAGGAAGCGCCTTACGAGCTGAACGTGGCTTTTTCCGCGTTCAATGCGATCCCGAGCAATCTGCAGGACGTACAAAATGCAATCAACAAGATTACATTGGAGAAAATCAATGCTACGGTCAAGCTTACCCCGATTAACGCAGGTTCATGGACGCAGCAGTCTAATCTGATGCTGACGAGCAACGAGAAGCTCGATCTCATGTACGTTTCCGGCAGAAACTATGCAAGTTATGTAGCCAAAGGTCAACTGGTCAAGCTGGACACGCTGCTGGAGAAGTACGGGCAGGATATCAAAAAAGTATTCGACAATAATTATTTAAATGCGTCCAAGGTGAACGGCAGTCTGTATGCGATTCCTTCCAACCGCGACCTGGCGGCGAATTACGGAATCAACTTCCGCAAGGATTTGCTCGATAAATATCAAATTGACGTGACGAAAATCAAAACGATCGATGATCTTGAAAGCGTATTTAAGACGGTCAAAGCAGGCGAGCCTAATTTGACGCCGCTTGTTACTCAGGCTTCCGGGATCTCCTTCGTAGATAGCTACCGGTGGTTTGATCCGCTTGGCGACAGCCTCGGCATTTTACCGAATTTTGATAACGGCCTCAAGGTAGCCAATCTCTATGAAACGCCGGAATATGCCGCTTTTATCAAAAAACTGAGAGGCTGGTACACAGCCGGATATATTTTGCAGGATGCGGCCACGACGAAGGACACGAATACCGCATTATTGAAAGCAAATAAAGGGATGGGGTATTTGGTGAATCAGAAGCCGGGCATGGATCTGCAGGATACGCGCTCCGCGGGCATGCCCATCGTTACCGTTCCGCTAACGCCGGCCTACGCAACAACGACTTCGGTAGCCACGATCATGTGGGGGATTCCGATCAATGCGAAGAATCAGCAAAAATCCATGGAGTTTTTAAATTTACTATACTCGAATCCGCAAATCGTCAACCTGCTGGACTGGGGGATCGAGGGTAAGGATTATGTGAAGAAATCGGATAATGTGATCGAATATCCGGCTGGTGTTGATTCGAAAAGCGTAGCTTATACGTTGAACCAAGGTTGGATGTTCGGCAACCAGTTCCTTTCTTACGTATTTACCGGCGACGACCCTAAAATTTGGGACAAAATGGCTGATTTCAATAAAAATGCGGTCAAATCGAAGGCGCTGGGCTTTTCTTTCAATCCTGAACCGGTGAAGACCGAATATGCCGCAGTTACGAACGTCGTCAATCAATACCGGATGGCTCTTGAAACCGGCAGTGTAGACCCGGATAAAGTGCTGCCGGAGTTTAACGCGAAGCTGAAATCGTCCGGGATCGAGAAAATCATTGCGGAGAAGCAAAAGCAGCTCGATGAATGGGCACAAACGGTGAAATAGCATAGCTGTAAATGAAAAGGCTGATCTTGCGTTCATGGCATCCATGACGAAGACGGCCTTTTTACATATCACGAAAGAAAGCAAGGCAATGATCAAGTCGAAATCGGACTAGTGAAAAGTCGAGCGTGACATAGTGGACATGTCCTGATTTTTTTACAATAAAAGTACACCATTAGATGAATGGAGAAAGAAGGGGACGCAGGATGAACGCACAAGTATTGAAAAGAAAACAAGGGCTGCTCAAAAGATACTGGCCGTATTATATGATGATGATTCCCGGGATCGTCTATCTGATTATTAACAATTACATGCCGATGTTCGGGCTCGTGATCGCATTCAAGGAAGTGAACTTTGCTAAAGGAATTTGGGGCAGCGATTGGGTCGGTCTCAAAAACTTCGAATACTTGTTCCGAACGTCGGACGCCTTCATCATCACCCGGAATACAATTCTCTACAACGTAGTGTTCATCATCGTGAACTTGATCGTTGCCGTCGGGGTGGCGATTCTGCTGAATGAAATTAAAAACAAATTGTTATCCCGATTTTTTCAAAGCGTGATTTTGCTGCCGTATTTGATTTCCACCGTTATTGTAAGCTATCTCGTATTTGCCATGCTAAGCATGGATAACGGCTTCATGAACAAAACCTTGCTTCCCATGCTCGGTATGGATCCGCTGTCTTGGTATAACGAGCCGCGAGTTTGGCCTTATATTTTAACTTTTATTCATACTTGGAAGGGCGCCGGTTATTTATGTATCGTCTACCTCGCCGCGATCATCGGTATCGATCAAGAGTATTATGAAGCGGCGACGCTGGATGGGGCCAGCAAATGGCAGCAAATTCGCAAAATCACGATTCCGCTGATTACGCCGGTCATCATTATGATGACGCTTCTGGCGATCGGGCGCATTTTCTACTCCGATTTCGGCTTGTTTTACCAGGTCCCGATGGATTCGGGCGCGCTGTTCGATACGACCAATGTCATCGATACTTATGTATACCGGGGGCTGATGCAGCTAGGGGATATTGGGATGTCTTCCGCTGCGGGCTTGTATCAATCGCTTGTGGGATTTGCGCTCGTGCTTCTGTCGAACTTTATCGTACGCAAAATCAACAAAGAGAATGCTTTGTTCTAGGGAGGGACCGACATGTTGAAACAAGAAAACCGCGGCTGGGAGCGGTATGGGTATATCATTCTTTGGATATACGCGGCTTCGTGCTTATTGCCTTTTGTGCTGCTTTTTATATCATCGATTACGGACGAGACGACCATTGTCAAAAACGGCTACTCCTTTTTTCCGGAACAATTGGGCTTTACCGCCTATCGGTATCTATGGGAACAATCAGCGAGTATTTTCCGGGCGTACGGAATCACCGTTTTTGTGACGGTGGTCGGCACTACGGCCAGCTTAGCGATGACATCGCTTCTCGCTTACCCCATTTCCCGAAGCGATCTTCCTATGCGCAATCCGCTGTCCTTCTTCGTGTTCTTCACCCTGCTGTTTAACGGCGGACTGGTCCCGACCTATTTGATTTATACCCAAGTATTTGAGATTAAAAATACGATTCAGGCGCTTATTATTCCGGGACTGTTGATGAACGGCTTCAATGTCTTATTGATGCGGACGTTTTTTATGACGACGATTCCTACGCCTGTACTGGAGTCAGCCAACATTGACGGGGCGGGCGTTCTGCGGACGTTCTACAGCATCGTATTGCCGCTCTCGATGCCGATTATGGCGACGATCGGGTTGTTTCAAGGCATCGCTTATTGGAATGATTGGTATAATGGCTTGATTTATATTACGGAACCAAAGCTGTTTAGCTTGCAAAGCATATTGAACCGGATTATGTCGGACATTCAGTTCCTGTCAACGAACAGCTCGATGGCTTCCCAATCTAGCGAAGCGCTTGCGGCTCTTCCTTCGGAAACGTTCCGAATGGCCATCGCTGTGATTGGCGTCATACCGATTCTTGTCGCTTATCCGTTCTTTCAAAAGTATTTCGTGAAAGGTATTACAATCGGCGCAGTGAAGGGCTAAGAAGGCTAAATAGGCTAAAAAGGCTAAATAGGAGAGTAGGCGAACCCATATGAATAACCGCTTAAAGGACGTACTGGAAGGAAAACATAATAATTACATCATGCCGCTGGTGTGGCAGCGAGGCGAGGGCGAAGCCGTCATCCGGGATGAAATCGCCAGAATCGACGATGCCGGTATTAAGGCATTTGTGGTGGAATCCCGGCCTCACCCGGATTGTTTGGGACCGGGCTGGTGGGCGGATATGGATGTCATCATGGATGAAGCGCGTCATCGCGGCATGCGGGTATGGGCTTTTGACGATGACCATTTTCCGACCGGGCATGCAAACGGACGTCTGAAGGATGCCTCTGCGGAACTGCGGCGCATGTTTATAGCCGAGCGGCATATCGATGCCATCGGTCCGGCTAAGGATACTTCTTTCTTGCTTTCTCCATGGAAAACGGTGGAGGAATCTGTCATTGCCGTCATTGCCGCCAAACGGGGGGATAAGGATAATAGGTTGACGGGGGAGTTGATCGAGCTCACGGAGCGTGTGCAGGACGAAGTGCTCTATTGGGATATCCCCGACGGCTTTTGGCGTATTTTTATCCTAGTGCAGACGGAAGCGGGCCAGAATGAGAAATTTAAGGATTATATCAATCCACTGGAAGCGGAGTCCGTGCGCGTATTACTTGAGGCGAGCTATGCGCCGTATTATGAGAGGTATGCTGCCGATTTTGGCGGGACATTCGCCGGATTTTTTACGGACGAGCCGGGTTTTTACAACGATAGCAGCATATATGATTTTGAATCCACATTAGGCAAACAACGCGTTTCGCTTCCGTGGTCTCCCGCTTTGCTGCCGCTCCTGGAAGCCGAATTCGAATCGGCCGGGTATGGCGCGTACCGCAACCTGCTGCCTTTGCTGTGGTTTGAGGCAAACGAAGAGCTGACCGGAGCTGTGCGATATGTCTACATGAACATCGTGAGCCGATTATATGCCGAGCATTTCTCTGGGCAAATAGGCGCTTGGTGCCGGGAACATGGTGTAGAACACATTGGCCACGTGATCGAGGATAACAACGTGCATGCCCGCTTGGGCTGCGGTCCGGGACATTTTTTCCGTGCGATGTCCGGGCAGGATATGTCCGGTGTCGACGTGGTACTGCACCAACTTATCCCAGGCATGGACGAAGCGTCCTTTAGCTGGATCGCAGGGAAAACGGACAGCGAGTTTTTCCATTATGGCTTAGCCAAGCTGGCATCGTCTCTTGGACATATCGATCCGAAGAAAAAGGGACGGACGATGGCGGAAGTATTCGGGGCTTACGGTTGGGCGGAAGGACTGAAGCTGATGAAATGGCTGACGGACCATATGCTCGTGCGCGGGGTCAATTATTTTGTGCCGCATGCGTTCTCTCAAAAGGAGTTCCCTGACGGAGATTGCCCGCCGCACATGTATGCCCGGGGGCATAATCCTCAATATCGCAGCTATCGGATACTGAACGATTACACGAATCGAATGAGCCACTTGTTATCCGGCGGGCTTCATCGGCCGACGGTGGCGGTGTTGTATCATGCCGAGGCCGAATGGTCGGGCCGTGCCATGTACTTTCATAAGCCGGTCAAGGAACTTATGCGCCATCAAGTGGATTGCGACGTGCTTCCGGTCGATGCGGTGCTTAGCGGCGCAGCGGTGAAAGATGCGCAATTGCATGTTGGAGACGAAACGTATCAGTGTTTAGTCATCCCGTACAGTGAAGCGCTGCCATCCGAGTTGATTGGTCGGCTTGTGCATATGGCAGGTCAAGGCTTGCCGATCGTGTTTATCGACGGATGGCCACGGCGGTCCAGCGAAGGGAAGGATATTCAAGCGGACATGACCGTATTAAGTCAGTCTGCGAATGTCCGGGCAATGGCGCTTGGCGAGCTGGCGGCTTATGTCAAGGAACGAGGCTTTTACGATGTATCGGTGGAAACGTTTGAGGCGTATTTGCGGTATTATCGGTACGAGCATCATGGATTGGACTTGTTTCTGTTCACGAACGAGCACCCGAACAACAGCATTGAGACGACGGTTGAGTTGCCTGTAGGCGGAACAGTTTATATTTATGATGCTTTGCAAAATAAGCTTTTAGCGGCAAGCGGTGGGGATCGAGATCGGGCAAAAGGAGATCCGGTTCGCTTGGCGCTAAGTCCTTATGAATCGGTATTATTTGCTGCCGGGACGCAGCTGCATGAGTATATTGATTCTATAGATGCCGAGTTAAGCGAAACTTCGATGAGAAGCAGCAATCAGCGTGTGGAGCTGCGAGGGCCTTGGATGATCGCAACAGCAGATGCCTTGTCGTATCCGAAGTTTGAGAATTGGGGGGCCTTGGAGATGCTGGCCAATATGAGCAGCCCCGATAAACTGCCTCGTTTTACGGGGACATTTCGCTATGAAACGGTGTTTGAAGGGGACTATACGGGTCGTCGGGTCTGTCTTGATTTGGGAAGTGCCTATGAGACCGTGGATGTATGGATGAACCACCAACATATCAGAACCCGCATCTGTCCCCCTTATGTGTTCGATATCGGACGCTTTATGCAGAGCGGTGAAAATCATTTGAAAATTGAGGTCACGAACACGCTTGCCAAGCAGCAGCATGATTTCTTTTCGCGTTTTATGCAGCAGGAGCCGAGCGGCTTGCTTGGACCAGTGACCATCATCGTAGATGAAATGAGGGATCGTCGTGAGTAAGGCAGATCAACACATTCGATATGTGCAAAATGAAGACGGTCCGACACTAGGGTATTCCTTGAGCTCGGGGGTTGGCATTCTGTACGTCGACGGACTTGCTTTCAAAGATTTGAATAAAGACGGTACATTAGACAAATACGAGGATTGGAGACTTTCCCCGGAGGAGCGGGCTCAAGACCTTGCTTCGAAAATGTCCATAGAGCAAATTGCGGGCCTGATGCTGTACAGCTCGCACCAAGCGATTCCGGGAAATTTGGGTTGGAAGCCGGCCGCTTACGGAGGCAAACCGTTTGGAGAAAGCGAAGCGCGACCGTATGATTTGTCAGATCAACAGCGTGCCTTTCTGACCAAGGATCATATTCGCCACATTCTCGTAACGAAGGTGGAGAGCCCGGAGACGGCGGCCCGCTGGAATAACGAGATGCAGGCTTATGCAGAGAGCCTCGATCTTGGAATCCCTTCGAATAACAGTTCGGACCCGCGCCATGGACTTGACGCATCCACGGAATTCAACGCCGGGGTAGGCGGCACGATTTCTATTTGGCCGGAGGCATTGGGACTTGCAGCAACCTTTGATCCAGAAGTTGCCTTGAGGTTCGGCGAGATTGCCTCAAGGGAATATCGTGCCTTAGGTCTAACGACGGCTTTATCGCCACAAGTGGATATCGGCACCGATCCCCGTTGGTTTCGCTTTGGGATGACCTTCGGCGAGGATCCCCGCTTGGCGGCTGACATGGCCCGGGCGTACATCGATGGGTTTCAGACGTCTGAAGGCGATGCGGAGATCGCGGACGGGTGGGGCTACAACAGCGTCAACGCCATGGTGAAGCATTGGCCGGGCGGCGGTTCCGGCGAAGCGGGACGCGATGCGCATTTCGGTTATGGCAAATATGCGGTTTATCCGGGGAACAACTTTGCGGAACATCTTATCCCTTTCACAGAGGGGGCTTTCAACTTATTTGGAAAAACCGGCCAAGCCTCTGCCGTGATGCCTTACTACACGATCTCTTTGGATCAAGATCCGAAAAATGGGGAGAACGTCGGAAACTCGTATAACCGTTATTTAATTACCGATTTGCTTCGCGAACAATACGGATACGATGGGGTCGTTTGTACAGATTGGGGAATTACAGCGGACGAGGGTGACGATATCACAAGCTTAGCTTCTGGCGGACGCTGCTGGGGCGTTGAAGAAGACTACACAGTGGCGGAGCGTCATTATAAGCTGCTGATGGCTGGAGTGGACCAGTTTGGCGGCAATGATGAGGCAGAACCGATTATTGAAGCTTATGCGATAGGTGTCAAAGAGCATGGGGAAGCTTTCATGCGTAGAAGGTTCGAGCAATCCGCGGTTCGTTTGTTGAAGAATATGTTTCGGCTCGGCCTTTTTGAAAATCCTTATTTGCAAGTAGAGAGCTCGGTAGCTATTGTAGGCTGTGAAGCATACAGGAAAGCCGGATACGAAGCGCAGCTGAAATCGATTGTGATGCTTAAAAACGAGAATCAAACCCTTCCGCTGCAGGGGCGTAAAACCGTTTATATCCCAAAAAGGAGTTTGCCTGCCGGCAAAGATTGGATGGGGCTGCCGACGCCTCCCGTCGAAAAGTATCCTGTTAACTTGGAAATCGTAAAAAAGTATTATGACTTTACGGAACACCCGGAGAAAGCTGACTTTGCTTTGGTGTTTATCGAAAGTCCGCGATCGACGATGGGATACAGCAAAGCAGATCGGGAGGAAGGCGGCAACGGATACGTGCCGATTAGCTTGCAGTACCGGCCCTATCTTGCTGAACATGCCCGGGAGGAGAGCATTGCTGGCGATCCCAGGGACGTACGCAACCGTATCTATAAAGGAAAAACAGTCACGGTTTCCAATGCCGGAGATTTGGATATGGTGCTCCGAACGAAGGAGCTCATGCAGGAGAAACCGGTTATTGTTTCCATCTTATTATCGAACCCGGCTGTTGTCAGTGAGTTTGAAGGAGCCGCGAGCGCAATGATTGCAAACTTTGGAGCGCAGGAGGAAGCCATCTTTGATTTGCTGAGCGGAGTCAAAGAACCTGGCGGGCTGCTGCCTTTTCAAATGCCGGCTGATATGAAAACCGTCGAAGAGCAGCTTGAGGATGTTCCTCATGACATGGAGGTTTATGTCGATACGGCCGGTCATGCTTATGATTTTGCCTTCGGGATGAATTGGAGCGGTGTCATCCGGGATGCTCGTACGAAGAAGTATGCCAGATCCATTTAGCAAAGAGAGAAACGAAAGGACAGGTCGAATGCAATCATTCGCCTGTCCTTTTTTCAATTCCCGCTAGGGCTGGGGCTGGGTACACCCCGGATTGACCGCGGGTCTTTGCTGCATGTTCGCGCAGCTTGCTCGGGGATACGGCGAAATGCTTGCTGAACGCCCGGCTGAAGGCATATAAATCGGGATAACCCAGCGTCATTGCGATTTCCGTGATGGAATGCGGTGTTTGCTGCAGAAGCTGAAGCGCTCTCTCCATGCGGAGCTTTTGCAAATAATGGATGGGCGTCATGCCGGTCTGTTCGGCGAAAATTTTGGAGAAATAGGCCCGGTGAACCGAAATATACGCGGCGACGTCCTGCACGTTGATATTTTCGGTGTAATGCAGATTCATGTACTCGATGCTGCGGGGAATCCAGCTGGCAGGTCCTTGCTCGGACTTGTCGGGTCTTTTTTGCGGAATCATCAATCCGAATATACGGTAAATAGCCGAAATCAACTCGACCTGTCTCCGGCTGCTGTTATCTTCCTGTTGACTGAACAGATGATCGAGCGATGTTTCGAGCTCTTTGCCGATCACGCCTGGGAGATAAGGGGCAGATGGACGGAAGCCGGCTTTCTCGAGCAGCAGCGGCGTTTGTCCGCCATCGATGGAAACCCAAATCATTTCCAAGGGCTGGCCGGTCGGAACAATGGAATGGTGGTAGACGACACCCGGATATGCGCAAAAAACATCGCCTTTGACAAGCTCGATCTGCTGTTCTCCGAAGCGATGACGGACCTTTCCGTTCATAACAAAATGCAATGCGTAATAATCAATGATCCGCTGCGGAAAGCGATGATCCGGGCCTGCTTTCATGCGTCCCATCCGCACCGGCCATAAGCCGCCGTTCAAGGCCAGCTCGTCTACGACATAATGGCGTGATTCCTCATAGTTGTCAGCATGCTGCCGCTTGCCCATGTTTTCGTCCGCACCTCCTGAAAGCTGTTTGTTGACAGTAGGGTCAGTATAGCATCGACCTTACAAAATGACAAACTGTAATTGCGAATTACCATTTTCGGAGGGGCTGTTCAGGTTTTATGATAGAGATACGAAACATAGAAGGGGAGATGAGCATCATGAGTTTAATAGAAGCAGCGGCCAAGAAGACAAATGGACGTAAAGGCGTTGGAATTATTGATTGCGATATCCATCATACTTTTCAGGACATTAAGCAGCTGTTCCCTTACTTACCGCGAAAATACAGGGAGCGTATCGAACTGTGGGGACCGAGTCTTGGCGGGGGGCCGGGTACGCTGAACGGGGGCAATATCGGAAAAAGAGCCGATTCCTTCCCGCCAAACGGCGGTCCTGCCGGTTCAGATCTGGATTTCATGGTCGAGCAGCTTTTGAATCCTTTCGACATCCGTTACGGGATTTTGACCGGTGAATTTATAGCGAGCACGAACACGGCCGATACGTATTACTCGGCTGCCTTGTGTTCCGCTTTCAACGATTATACGATCGAGCATTGGCTCGATAAGGAGCCCCGGTTCAGAGGCTCTATCTACTTGCCGATTCACGATGTAGCGGCATCGGTTCGAGAAATCGAACGGCTTGGCTCCCATCCCGGCATGGTTCAGGTTTATGTTCCGTCGGGCGCGCCTCATCCTTATGGTAATAAAATGTATCATCCGATCTATGAGGCTTGCTTGAAGCATGGCATTAATTTCACCATGCATGTAGGAGCTATCGGCGATGGGATGAACGCACCGGCTACGAATGTCGGCTATCCTTCTTACTATATTGAATACCGCGCTGCCCGTACGCAGGCGTATATGGCCCATATGGCCAGCTTTATCTTCGAAGGCGTCTTCGAAATTTTTCCGGAGCTGCAGGTGGCGTTTATCGAAGGCGGCGTCTTCTGGGTCGCTCCTTACTTGTGGCGGCTCGACCAGGATTGGAAAGCGCTGCGCGATCAGACGCCATGGGTGAAGAAAAAGCCGAGCGAATATTTGCTCACCAACATGTACATCGGCTCACAGCCCATTGAGGAAACGCCGAACCGGCAAGCTTTCGATACGCTGTTCGAGGCTATGCACGCCAAGGAAAGGCTGCTCTTTTGCAGCGATTACCCGCATTGGGATTTCGACTCGCCGAAGCTCGTTTTCCCCAAATTGGACAAAGAAACAACGGATAATGTGTTTTACAATAACGCTGCCAGGTTCTACGGCTTGCCTATGCCGGACCAAACGGAGGAATGAGGAATAACGATGACGCTCCATTATTTAGGAACCGTTGATGAATTCACGGAGAGCGAACCTGTAATTGTTGATGTCAAAGGGCGGAGCGTAGGCATTTATAAATTGTCCGGAAAGCTTCATGCCATTCTTAATTATTGTCCTCATCAGGGAGCTCAGCTATGCAAAGGGCCGGTTGCTTCATGGGTCACTTCGCCGGCGCCCGGGCAATTTGTTTACGAGCAAGAAGGGGAAATCGTGCGTTGTCCTTGGCATCATTGGGAATTTGACATTAAAACCGGCAGGCTTGTTGTAGATCACAAAGTTCGCACAAAAACCTACGACGTTGTCGTGGAAACGTTTGATTTGTCGGTGGAGCAGGGAAAAGTCTACATCGAGATGTAGCGGATAACTCCTTACAAAATGACAAATAAAGATCGGTGACTATTGCCAAAGCTGAACCGCGGCCGGATTCGCCAAATTTATTTATTGACAAAATATTACTATCCCTTTACTATTTAATTAACTTAATAAAATCTTAACGTGTTACCGAAAGGGCATTAGTAAAAAGAACGACTTTTTACTAATGCCCTTTTTGCTGTTATCATTTTTTGCCGTTAGAGAAAATTAGACGGAATGATCCCATGTGGTTGTCGGTTTGATCATACGAGAGGGGGTGAGTGGATCGAAGCTTAGGTGATTACGACGAAGAATGATAGTGCAATAATTCATCACGAGACTACCTCACGATCAAACGGCAGAGTTCGTTTAGCTAATTAGCAGTACAAAATTAGTAGAGGTGAAAAATAAGGATGAAAAAATTAATCGTTAAAAAAGTAGTTTCTACAGCCTTGGCTTTACTTTTATCCGTAAACATTATAACTGCAATTCCTGATGCTGCTAAAGCTGCAGCAAGTCAGCCTTCGATATTTCCAAAGCCGGTAAGCTATACCGTCGGAACGGGGCAGTTCCTTTTAACAAAAACCACGTCCATCTATGTAGCCGGCAATTCCGCCGGGGAAACCGATGAGTTATTCAAGAATGGGCAAGTGCTCGCCAATAAGCTGAATACATCGACAGGGTACCGGATCAGCGTCATAAAATCAAACAATCCGGCTGCAGGCAGCATTTACTTAACGACCATAGGTGGAAATGCCGCTCAAGGGAATGAGGGCTATGAGTTAAACACCACTTCCGATCAAGTTAAACTCACGGCCAATAAACCGGAAGGCGTCTTTAGAGGAATTCAAACCCTCATGCAGCTCTTGCCGGCAGATATTGAAAAGAACAAAATTGTTTCCGGCGTACAATGGGTGATCCCGAATTCCAATATTAGCGACAAGCCTACATATGAATACCGTGGACTTATGCTTGATGTGGCACGCCATTTCTTCCCGGTGGATGTCGTTAAACGTCAGATCGATCTGGCATCGCAGTATAAGATTAATAAGTTTCATATGCATTTATCTGATGATCAGGGCTGGCGCATTGAAATTAAATCCAGACCTGAACTCATAGAGTATGGAAGCAAGGGACAGGTAGGCGGCGGTCCTGGCGGATATTATACACAGGAGCAATTTAAAGAAATCGTCAACTATGCCGCTGAGCGATATATTGAAGTCATTCCGGAGATCGATATGCCTGGTCATACGAATGCGGCTTTAGCATCGATTGCTGAACTAAATCCGGATGGCAAAAGAAAAGCGATGCGTACCGATACGGCTGTAGGCTATAGCTCATTAATGGCCCGTTCCGAGATTACCTATCAATTTGTGGATGATGTGGTTCGTGAGATTGCAGCCATATCGCCTTCCCCCTATTTTCATCTAGGAGGAGATGAATCCAACGCAACATCAGCTAGTGATTACGATTATTTTATTGGCCGAGTAACAACGATTCTTGGTAAATATGGGAAGAAAGCTGTTGGCTGGGACCCTTCTGATACCTCAAGCGGAACAACCAGCGATTCTATTCTGCAGGACTGGAATTGCACTGCCTCAACCGGAACTTCGGCGAAAGCTAAAGGGATGAAAGTCATCGTATCTCCGGCAAATGCTTACCTGGACATGAAATACTACAATAATACGCAGCTTGGCCTATCCTGGAGAGGAAACGTCAATACGAGCAAAGCTTATGATTTGAACCCGAATGCTTGTATTTCAGGAGCAAATATTTATGGCATTGAAAGTACATTATGGTCAGAAACTATTGTGACGCAAGATAATATCGATTACATGCTCTATCCGCGATTAATCGCGAATGCGGAAGTCGGCTGGACGCCTCAGAGCAGCAGAAACTGGGAAGATTTTAAAGGAAGACTTAACGATCACACTTCAAGATTGCAAAATAAAGGAATCAAATTTTTCGCTGACCCTATTGTATGGACGCCTCCGTTCTTCCCATTCCATATGGAATGGAAGATGGATGAAGGAACTGGAACGACCTTAGGGGATACGTCCGGTTATAAAAATGGTACTTTAGTTGGCGGCGCAGCGTGGGCAACCGGTAAGTATGGATCCGGAATAAGTTTAAATGGAACCTCAGGTTATATCGATTTAGCCACTGCAGATATACCGGGCGACTGGACAGTAAGCGTTTGGGTTAACGGTCAGCCAAGTACCTCGAGAAATGAGGCACTCCTGAGCGGTGTCACTTCTTCCATTAAGATCAACCAGAAGAAAACAGGTAAAGTTGGTTTCTCCATTTACGGTGGTAAGGACTATAATTACAATTATAGTATTCCTAACAACCAATGGACTCACCTGACTTTTGTAGGTACAGCAACCGAAACAGCTCTTTATGAAAATGGGGTGCTGAAAGAAACGCTGCCGGTTAAAATCGATGGCCCAATGGATTTAGTCGGAGCAGAAGCTTCCGGGGCATCAAGAACCTCCTTTATCAAAGGCAGTCTGGATGAATTGAATATTTTCAACAGAGCACTAAGCGCAACCGAAATTGCTGCTTTAATTCAATCGCCAACAGCGCCGAAAGCCGTGCTGTCCGCTCCTCAGACGGCAACTGCCGGCCAATCCTTTGAAGTAACGATGGGATTAAGCAGTGTTGCCCAAAGTGAATACCAGCAAGTGTATGCCCAAGATTTGAAGCTAAACTATGATCCGGCGAATTTGATTCTCGAATCGGTTGTATCGGTTAGAGAAGGGTTTGAAGTCATTGCGCAAAAGAATGATGTGCCGGGACAAAACCGCATTCTGGCTGCCAGCGTAGCGGCAAATAATAAGGGCGTGCTTTCCCAAGGCGATTTGCTAAAATTCAAATTTAAGGTGAAGTCGACAGCCCCGACAGCATATACGTCGGTCTCTGTAGGCAGTGCTTCTATCGCTAACGGACAGGGGAATGAACTGCAGGTAGCCGACGCCTCTCGCCTGATAAGCGTGATCAGCGTACCGCCTGTAGATAAGTCGTTCCTGAACGATCTGATTTCAGAAGCTCAAAGCAAACATAATGCGGCAACAGAAGGAACAGGAAGCGGTCAATATCCAGCGGGATCCAAAGCGACTCTGCAAGCGGCAATTGACAAAGCGAAAGCGGTCGCGGACAACGCATCTGCCACGAATCAGCAAGTTGAGCAAGCGTCAGCCGATTTGAACGCGGCGATTCAAGCATTCCTCTCCTCCGTCATTACGTACCAACCGGGAGACGTGAACGGCGACAATAAATTTACGATCGGAGATTTGGCGATTGTGGCCAAATACTACGGAGCCAAAGAAGGCGACGAGAACTGGAATGAAGCGAAGATCGCGGACGTCATCGGCCACGGCAAAGTAGACATCGAAGACCTCGCCTTCGTAGCGAGCAAGATTCTCGGATATGAATAAACAATAAGATCAGTAAACGGCCTTGGTCCTGATTTCCAGCGGACTGAGGCCGTTTTTTTCGCCTCGTCCTGCTTGTTAGCTATCATTACAAATTTATAAATTTTAACAAAATTAACATATTAATAAAATAATTCATTTGCACGCTCCAAGCGATGCAGCAAATTCGCTCTTTTCAAACTAAGTGCAGCTAGTGTACCATGAAGCTATCATTTTGCAACGGTGAAAAGAAGGATAGATGGAGGCTAACATCGTGCTAAACAGTATTTGGATGAAAAGAAGAAGCGTTGTCTTAACCTGGCTATTTTCTTACATTGCCGTTTTGCTTCTGCCAATCTTCATTGGCGTTTTTGTATACCGCGAATCAAACGCGGCTCTGGAGGATGAAATTCACAGGGCTAACGATGCACTGTTGAGACAAGTTCGTGAAATTATGGACAATGAATTTGAAAGTGTTTTAAGACTGAATACGGAGATTACCTGGAATACCAAAATCCAAGATCTCATGTATGCCAATAAAATGGGACGGAATGACTATCAGTATTCCTTGTATCAAGTGGCGCTGGATTTTAAAATGTATAAAACGTTCTATCCGCAAATTACGAACTTCTATGTCTACTATACGCCGGACGGTACAGGTCTAATGCCAGGGTTAGTACGCAGCGGCGAGGATGTGTATGAGGAGGTCCATAACGACCCTAATTTCAGCTATAACGACTGGCTGTCCATGATGACTACCAAAAAAGCGCCTGCATTTGTTCCTATGGTATACAGAGGGCTGAACGGCAGCATTCATCAGTCGATTGCCCATATTAGCTATTTTGCATCGAACCCTGATACGAAGCCTGAGGGAGCGCTCGTCATTCTAGTAGACGGATCGAAGTTATTAACCGCCCTTCAGAACGTGCAAATGTTCAATGGAGGCGAAGTCTTGGTATTGAATAAAGAGAATCAGATTCTTCTCTCTTCTTTGGAAACGAATCAACATCCGGTATTAACGAATCGGGTTTTTTCCGATGATCAAGGTTTCTTCCATGAAACGTACAATGGACAAGACTCCGTGTTTTATTATATTGCTTCCAAAAAAACGAATCTTAAATTCGTGACCATCATGCCTAGCGCTGTAGTATGGCAAAAGGCGATCAATGTGAGATGGATTACTTACATTAGCATCGTCCTGAGCATTCTCGGAGGGGTTTTGTTAACCTTCTTCTTCTTGAAAAAGAACTACAATCCGGTCAAACAATTAATTCATAACTTCACAGGTGAATCGGCTGATCGTTTAAATGACGGAAGCAACGAATTTCAATTTATTCAGCATATGATCGCCAATACCGTAAATGAAAAGGAGCAAGTTGAGGTCCGTCTCAAGCAGCAAAATCATTTGCTGCGCTCTAATTTTATGACTCGATTATTAAAAGGCAGGTTAGACACCCAAATCCCGATCGAGGATGCGCTGCCTGCTTTCGAGATGCACTTTGACAGTGATCAGTATGCCGTTCTTTTATTTTATGTGGAAGCCAATCCGCAGTTTTTTTCCAGCATGAAAGGGAAGAGTGAAGATGAGAAGGCCAAACTGCTGCAGTTTATCGTTGCAAATGTCGCTCAGGAGATCATGAACGCGAAGCATATTGGCTATATGACGGAGATCGATGACATGCTTGCCTGCATTATCAATTTCCGTGACACGGGACAGCCGGGCAGTTTGGCCGAACTTCGTCAGATGGCGGGCGAAGCGCAGCAATTTTTGAAAAATAAATTTCAAATCGAGCTTACGGTTTCGATCAGCAATATTCACACCTCCATTGTCGATCTTTCGATTGCCTACAAAGAGTCCGTTGACGCGATGGAATATAAGCTTATTATGGGCCGAAAAGAAATTATTTCTTTTCATGAAATCCAGAATGAGGCGCTTCATGAAATCCCTCAAGGCTACTATTACCCGCTGCAGGTGGAACAGCAGCTCATTAACTTTTTGAAAATTGGCGAGTATGACAGGGCGAAGGAAACGTTGGATAACATCGTGGACAGGAATTTGAAGATCAATCAGATTTCGCTGCCCTTGGCTCGCTGTCTGATGTTTGATTTGGTAAGTACGATGGTGAAGGCGCTTCATGAAATTGGCGAAACACAGGAAGAATCGTCTGGCGGCAGTTTGAAAGAGATCGAGAAGCTGACAGCCTGCGAAACCATGCAGGATATGCATGAACAGCTCACCGAGATGCTGAAAGAAGTATGCAGCAACAACTTGGCCAAAAGAAAATCAGCCTTGGTTCAAATCAGGCATCAAGATCTGCAGACACTAATACAGAACATCGTACGTTTCATTGAAGAAAATTATCAGGACACGGATATGAATATCTCGATGATCGGTCTGCGGTTTGATATGAAATCCACCTATTTATCCAAATTATTCAGAGAGCAAACAGGAGAAGGGCTGCTCGATTACATCAATAAAGTTCGTATTGTGAAAGCTAAGGAATTGATCGAAAGTCAAAATATCACGATGAATGAGATATCAGCCCTTGTCGGTTTCAGCGATGTCAACGCATTGATCCGGATATTTAAAAAGTATGAGGGAGTTACGCCAGGCAAATATAAAGAGATGTATTTAAAATAACCGAAAAGGCTGCTGCAAAGCGGTCTTTTTTCCGTTTTAACCAGGTAATGAGCCCGTAAATAAAAAATTTAATATGCGATTGTACAAATTTCAGATCGATTTTTTGTTTTTTTGGATGCCTTTGGAGGATTTTAAGATATTCAAATTGGGTTTACAAAAGCATAATAAAGAAGCGAAAGAGAGTCGCCCGAAATCGTACACATTCTAGGGAGGTAAACACAGATGAAGAAGAAAGTGAAACTTATATCAAGCGCTTTATCTATTATTATGCTGAGTTCAGTCGCATTGGCATGCAGCAAAACGGATCAACAACCGGCTCCGACGCCCCCTGCAAATGAAGAAACCGCAGCCACTTATCCGCTGAAAACAGACAAAACGCTATCGTTCTGGACAGCGGATGCGAACAACATTTTACAGATCAAGCCTAGTATCAAAGATATTCCCTTTTATCAAGAGTGGCAAAAGAAGACAGGCGTTGCGATCAATTTCATAAACCCTGTTATGGGCCAAGAAAAGGAACAGTTAAACGTCACGCTGGCTTCCGGCGATCTGCCTGACATGATTGAATACAATTGGAAGACGAGCTTTCCTGGCGGTCCTGAAAAAGCGATCAAAGACGGAGCGATTATAAAGCTCAATGATGTTATTGATAAATACGCTCCTAACTTGAAGAAATATTTAAAGGAGCACCCGGAAATCGACAAAATGGTAAAAACAGACGACGGCACTTACTATGCCTTTCCATTCGTTCGCAGCGATGACTCTCTGATGGTTTTCCAAGGGCCTATGTTGAGACAAGACTACTTAACTGAACTGGGTCTTCAAGTTCCGACCACGATGGATGAGTGGTATACGGTATTGAAAGCGTTCAAAGAGAAAAAAGGGCTGGAGGCTCCATTGACTTTCCGAAGTAAAGCAAGAGCTCTGGATGATATCTATAATGGAGCTTTCATTGGCGCCTACGGGATCAACCGGACATTCTATCTGGATAACGGCGAAGTGAAGTTCGGACCGGCACAGCCTGCTTATAAGGATTTTCTGGCTACGATGCGAAAATGGTATGCCGAAGGACTGCTCGATAAAAACATTGCTACCGCAGATCAAAAAAACCAGGATGCCAATATGACATCAGGCAAATCCGCTGCCACCGTCAGCCAAGCGGGAAGCGGAATTGGCAAATGGATTGGAGCAGGTCAAGCCAACGATCCGAAATATGACCTCGTTGCTGCTCCTTATCCGGTGCTGAACAAGGGAGATAAGCCCAAATTCGGTCAAAAGAGCTTTGCTTTCGGGTCGGAGCCAAGCGGAATGATTGCCATTACGGGAGGAAGTAAAAACGTAGAGCTTGCCGCTAAATTCCTTGACTACGGCTATAGTGAGGAAGGCCATAACTTCTTTAACTTTGGCACCGAGGGAGTCAGCTACAAAATGGAGAACGGGAATCCGAAATATACGGATTTGATTATGAACAACCCCGATAAGCTTTCCATCGCACAAGCGATGATGCTCTACATCAAAGCAAGTATGAGCGGTCCATTCGTTCAGGATAAACGTTATCTCGACCAGTACTACACGATGAAGCAGCAAAAAGACGCCATTGTTACTTGGCAAAATACAGATGCTATGAAGTATGTGCTTCCTCCAATTACGACTTCACCGCAAGAAAGCACGGAATTGGCTAAAATTATGAACGAAGTGAATGCGTTGGTGGATGAAACTACGCTCAAAATTATTCTTGGCGCGTCGCCGATCGATGAATTCGACAAGTACCAAGCAAAGCTGAAAACGTTGAACATTGACAGAGCGATTGAAATTCAAAAAGCGGCTTTGGATCGATACAACAAGCGATGATCTTACAATTTGAAAGAAGGAAACCTGATGACTACTAAGAAAGATCTATTCGTGAAGGATTTCCTTCTGAATAAATCCTTATATCTTATGATGCTTCCAGTCCTTATCTACTATGCGGTCTTTCATTATGCACCGATGTATGGAGCTATTATTGCTTTCAAGGATTACTCTCCGGTGAAAGGTATTATGGCGAGCGATTGGGTTGGCTTGCAGAACTTTAAGGATTTTATGAACAGTTTTTATTTTTGGCGCATTCTTAAGAATACGCTCGTCCTTAGTCTATATTCCATTCTGTTTGAGTTCCCGGCTCCGATCTTGTTAGCTTTATTCATGAATGAGTTGAAGAACAAATTGTTCGGCAGATTCGTACAGTCCATTTCTTACATGCCTCATTTTATTTCCATGGTCGTTATTTGTGGAATCCTTACGGATTTCACGAATAGTGGCGGCGTTATTAACGCTATCATGGCTAATTTTGGCGGTGACGGGCAGGCCTTATTGCAAAAGCCGGAGTATTTTCGTCCTATTTATGTGCTCTCTGAAATTTGGCAAAAAATCGGCTGGGAATCCATTATCTATATGGCGGCTTTAATGGGAGTCGATCAAGAGCAATATGAAGCCGCCAGGATTGATGGGGCCGGCCGGTTGAAGCAAATGCTCTACATTACATTGCCGGGGATAGCTCCTACAATCGCCATTATGTTCATTTTGCGGATGGGCAATTTGCTTAATGTCGGGTTTGAGAAAATCATTTTGCTATATAATCCGGTTACTTACAGCACGGCCGATGTTATTTCGTCCTTCGTTTATCGCAAAGGGTTATTGGAATTTAACTGGGGATTCAGTGCATCCGTAGGACTGTTCAACTCCGTGATTAACTTGATTTTATTAGTAACAGCTAACCAGATCAGCCGTAAAATCAGTAAAAACGGATTGTGGTAAGGAGGAGGGGAGAAATGAATAAGGAAAGCTGGTCCGAAAGGTTATTTGATGCGGTTAATACAATGATTATGCTTGTATTAGTTGTTGTTACCCTATATCCCTTAGTTTATGTAGGGTTGGCTTCGATTAGCGATGCAAGCTCCCTCATTGCCCATAAGGGATTGCTTCTAAAGTCGTACGGATTTCATATTGACGTCTACAAGCAAGTATTAAGCAACCCTAGTATTCTAAGGGGCTACAGCAACACGTTTATTATTATTATCCTCGGGGTATTCGTTAATTTGCTCCTGACCTCACTTGGCGCTTATGTTTTGTCGCGCAAGAACGTATTATGGAATCGCGTATTCATTGCGATTATATTGTTTACGATGTTTTTTCAGGGCGGCTTGATTCCTCTATAT
Organism: Paenibacillus sp. FW126-R14; assembly: GCF_058789495.1. Lineage (NCBI taxonomy): Bacteria > Bacillati > Bacillota > Bacilli > Caryophanales > Paenibacillaceae > Paenibacillus > Paenibacillus sp. FW126-R14. Next base: position 207,117 of record NZ_JBYTBS010000001.1, read on the forward strand.
TTGATGGTTAAAGGCGTAGGACTTTACAATTCGTTATTGGCGCTTGTGCTTCCATTTGCGGTCAATACCTTTAACTTGATTATTATGAGAACATCCTTCTCGGCTATTCCGGATAGTTTGGAAGAATCGGCGAAAATAGACGGGGCCAATCATTTTGTCATCCTGTTTCGGATCATTATGCCGTTATCCATGCCTGTCATCGCCGTTATGATCATGTTTTATGCCGTAGAGAAATGGAACGGCTGGTTCTATGCCTCGATTTTCTTGAAAGACAGGGATTTATTTCCTCTGCAGCTCGTTTTACGCGAAATATTGCTTGCCAACTCGACGGAAAGCATGACAAGCGGAGCCGATCAGGGCTTTCAGCTTGCCGAAACGATCAAGTATGCAACGATCATGGTGGCGACTTTGCCCATCCTGTTCTTCTATCCGATTGTCTCCAAATATTTCGTTAAGGGAGTCATGGTCGGAGCACTCAAAGGGTAAGAACAAGCAGTCTATGATGTTAACGCAGGCATGAAGTTGGGAGATGAACCGATGAGCATACAAGCATGGCTGAAGGAGCCGATTTCGACGGCAGAGCTACTGGGAAATTTACGTTCGCGATTAGAGCGAATGGACGTTAAGAGCGCCTATATTGCCGCTCATCTGCCTGAGTTTGTGCAGGAGACGATAGCTAAGGCGGAGCTTGCTTATCAGGGCATGCTCATTCTGCCGGGCACTGGCGGCGTAAGGGAATTTGTCGGCAATCCGCCCCGCTGGCTGGAGCGCAGACATAATGACAATGAGTATTTATGGCAGCTTAACCGTATGAATGATTGGCAGGATTTATTGCAAGCTTATTCCTTAACGAAGAATGAGAAATATGGCCGCAAAGTGATCGACGAAATACTGAACTGGATCGAAACCGTAGAAATGACCGAAGACATGATCGATCTTCCGCTCAGCTATTATTCGGAATGTCATCCGCTTCGCGCACTGGAGCTGGGCATTCGCAGCTATAAGACTTGGCCGCTTGTATTGGAGCATCTGGGACATTCCGAGTTGTTTACGGAGGAAGTGCTGGAGCAGTATGTAGCTGCGGTCTACAAGCAGATCAAAATATTGCGTAAAGTATCGCCGCAGCTGTGGCCCAAAGCGGATCATAACCATTATTTAATGGAATGCTTGGGGATTTTGACCACAGCGCTGTATTTCCCTGAGCTGAAGGAATCGGAGGAATGGAGAGACTTTGCGATCGACGGCATCGAGCAATGCTGCTTCGCCCAGCTGACGGAGGATGGCGGACAGATTGAAGGCTGCCCCTCCTACCATAATGGCTGCATGTTCTGGTTTGGTCTGGCCGTCGTACTCGCCAAGCGCTTTGGCTTCCAGTTCTCGGAGCCCTATATGGAGCGCTATAAGAAAAATCTGGATTACTCGATCTATTCGCTAAGGCCGACAGGGAAATGTGTACCCGTGGGCGATTCACATGCCAACAATCTTGCGATTATGGGCGGCGTATACGGCTATTTGGCTTTGACGGATATGACTTGGCTGGGGCTTTCCGCTAACTTGATCGATACGAGCGAAATTATGGAGGAGGCAAGCAGGCACGTATGGCGCGCGCTGGATGTGGAGCGATTCGTAAGCGATTTGCAGGCTTTGAAGGGAATGCAATATACCTGCGATAAGCAAACCACGTTTTGGAATCGCACGCTTCATCAAGCGATTATTCGCAGCGGATGGGATCGCGAGGCGCTCAGCTTTTTGTTTACATGCCGCAGCCCGATTCAAAATTTTCACGCTCATATCGATCTGATGAGCTTTGATTTCACGGCGCTAGGTAAAGATATGGTGTGCGATCCCGGTCTTTTTTGCTTCAGGCAGGATGAGGACCGCAAGCAGTTTAAAAGCTCGGACTTTCATTCCACGCTTCTCATTGATGACCGTGATCATTTTGAATATAGAGGCTCCTGGGACTATGGTCCGCAAAAAAAGGGAGAGATCTATCATGTGGAAGACAGAGGCTTCTACCAAATCGCAAGCGCCTGCCATCTGAATTATGAGCCGATTGTCCATCATCGTCATATTTCGCTTGTGGGTGGCAAGTTTGTTGTGATTGCCGATCGGGTAGAAGAGCTTGAAGGGCATAGCGTGCAGCGTTATTTTCATCTCGATTATACGGATGTGAAAGAAGCGGCAGGCGTCGTAACAGCAACAAGCGATATCGCGAATCTGGCTATCTTTACTAGCGAGCAGGGGGAACTGGCATTTCTGCCGGGAAGACTATCGGATATGAATGATATCGCAAGACCTTCTACGCGAGTGAAATTTCAGGGCCGATACAGCGGGACGAAGAGCTTTTTGACTGTGCTTGTTCCTTATAAAGGGGAAGAGCAGCCTGCTGTTCAGATAAAGGAGGTGAGGGCCGGCGTTTTCGAATTGAGTTATGGGGAGCAGCGATACGAGGTTGCCGTTAAGGATGGCGATACGATCATTCGTTCCTCATGAATTAGTTAGGCGTGCAATGCTAAAACAAAGAGAGTTCACAAGCTCGTTGGGTGGAGTTATGGTCGAAGTAACCCATCCAACGCAAGCGAATTCCTCTGTCTACGAGTGGTGAATATGCGTATTACAAGGAGGTAGCATGATGAAAAATTTATTGGCCGTACAGAAAAAAAGGAGTTCTTGTTTACTCGTTGCTTTATTAGTTTTTGCTCAAGTGTTGTTGACTTTATTCACTGGGTTTTCGACTGTAAGCGCTTCCTCTGGCGCGAGCAACATGTCGGATGCGACTTTCTTCGGGGTTTGGAATCAAGCTGCGCAGCGTTGGACTGCGTCCGGCAAATTGAACTACGACGGTTTCCCAGGGTTAAGTACCGTACAATCTAGTGTAAAAGCTGGAAATTACGAGGGAGCTAAAGCGGAGTTGCTGGACTATTTCAAAAATCGAACAACCCGAACGATTCCGACTGATTTCGTTGCAAATCCAACGATGGTGCCTCTTTTAATGGATCAAATTGCGACGCCGCTTAAAGAATTTTATTTGAATACGTTTACAGTCGAGTCTGCATCCAAAACGTACAACATGAATATGCTCTCGACGGTACAAGGCGCGGTCGGAACCAATCTTAGCTTCATGCTGATGGGACGCTACAAGGGAACGAATCGAGCGAACATTTACAGTCGTGAACAAGATTGCTCGCAAACACCGCTCACGCAATGCCTTCCCACTCTCCAAATTCAATATTCGGATGAAACAGGCGGTCATACAGTAAACTTGACGTCGACGAAGGATACCTATATTCGGGGAAATGATACGGTTATCCATGCCGGTGAGCCATTGCTTCAGGTACAGGAATCCGGCGCTCCCTATGATTCGAATACGCGCAAAGCTTATCTGAATTTTGATTTATCGTTGATTAAAGGAACGGTTACTGCGGCAGCGCTGAAATTATCAGGGTATTCCGAGTTAAATGAAAATATAGATGTGATGATCTATAAATCGGGCGATACGGCTTGGGATGAGAATACGCTTACTTATGCAAACCATAATGGTAAAACGTTTTCATGGCAAGGGCTGCCTACGGGTACGGACTGGGCGGGTCCTGCGCCAACGATTGCCGATATCGAATACCATTATCAGATCACCCGGTTCTACTGGCTTAGTCCTCTTCTGGCGGAATACATGAATACGGGGAATGAAAGCTACGCCGCGAAATATATCGACTATTTGATCGATTTTATCGTTGATGGCGATGCCTCGACGAGCGTGTCTGGCGCAGGGTCCTTTCCGAGAAATTTCGATACAGGCATTCGGGCCTCGACTTGGGTGAAAGCTTATCATGTGTTAAGAGAGAGTTCTTCCATGAGCGCTGAGTCCAATACGGATCTATTGAAAACGTTCTGGAAAATAGGGGATTACTTAAATACGCCTGGCGGATTTAGTCCCGATGGCAACCATGGAACCGTTGAAACAGAGGGGTTATATACCCTAGGCATATATTTCCCTGAGTTTACCGATTCTGCAACCTGGCTGTCGACGGCCTATTCCCGGTATGACTTTTTAATGTCGACACTGATTTATAAAGATGGCTCGTACATGGAGTCCAGTGATACGTATACGACGGTAACAACCGCTCCCATGATTGCAATCAAACAGCTCGGAATGATGAATAACGTGCCTTTCCAAGGAGCATTTGACAGCAATTTAAATCATTTGGGCAAATACTTGGCCGATATTTCGTATCCTAACGGCTACTCCGTCAGTTTCGGAGACAGTCAGTACACCGACCTCAAAGGTACGATTAAGCAAATAGGTGAGCTTACGAACGACGACGCCTTGCGCTATGTAGGAACTGCGGGAGCGGAAGGAACCAAGCCTTCCTACACGTCCATTCTGTATCCGGACAGTAAAAGTGCCATGATGCGCAGCGGTTGGTCGCCAAATGACCGTTATTTGTTTACGAACGTGAAACAAGCTGCGCCGCACAGGCATCCCGATGATAATGCGATCACTTATTATGCGTATGGCAGACCCTTATTGGTCGATCCCGGTGCGTATTCCTACAGTAATGATCCGATTTCCAACTGGCTGCGATACTCGACCGAATCGCACAATACGATTGAAATCAACGACACGCCTCAAAATTTGTCCGAAGGCTGGTTTCAAGATTGGACGGATAATAGCAAGTTCAACTTTGTTACGGGGGTTACCCAAAATGTGCCTGGATTCAAGCATTCACGTGACACGCTTTTCCTGAAATCGTCCTTCTCGATTGTTTCAGATGTTTTGGAAGCGCCTTCTGGAACGAATAAGTATCAACAGACTTGGCATTTTCTGCCTACGGCCAATCCGGCGTTAGATGCGTCCGCCAAGAAAGTTAGCACCGTATTTGGCGACACATACGGCAACATCCAAGTCGTGCCTGCCGATCCCGAGCAATTGACGGCTACGCTCGATCATGGCTATTATTCCAATGCTTTTTATTCCGTGTCTGACGCTACATATGCATCCTATACGAAGAACGTGTCCGGGAACACTACATTTGACACGGTCTTGTATCCGACCGCCGGGGGTGAGCAGCGCGACATTAAAGTCAGTCGAATTGCCCTGTCTGTCCCGACTACTATAGCCAGTTCGCTGAAGGTTGACAATATCGGAGATGCTGGAACTTCAGGCTATTATTATGTGTCTCACGAAGAAAATCCGCAGTTTAGTCGCAACTTCGATGCTTTTTCTTTTGACGGCAAGCTGGCTTATATTGAAAAGACAGGCAGCGGAACGGTCAAATCTGCCATTCTAAAATCGGGATCGACGCTGGGGCATAACGGAGCAAATGTGATTGCATCTAAAATGCCGGTGACCGATATGGCCGTAGACTGGAATGGTTCGACTCTGGAGATTGCCGGATCGAATCTGGTGGCCGCCAATGACCCTAATGCCGTTTCGGCCGTTGCAATCCGAGCTCCCGGCGTTACGGCGGTGAAATTGAATGGCAGCCCGATTTCCAACTTTTCCGTGTCCGGTGATTATATTTATGCGGTAGGCGTACCGTCATGGTCATCTTCCTCCGCTTATTCGAACAGCATCGATTTGGGGGCAGGACATTCAGGTGTCCAATCCATCGAATTCGATCTGCTCCCGACAGCTAACCAAATTGGAGGGATAGTTGGTTATACAGGACAATCATCCGTCGTGAACAGCGAGTCAGGCTTGCCGATGATTCTCCGGTTAAATTCTGACGGTTACTTCGATGTCCGAAATGGCAATACGTATGGGCAAAATGTCAGACTGGACTATAAAGCGAATGAGCTTTATCATGTCACGTTACTGGCCGATTTGGACACGAAAACATATAACGTTTATATCGCTCCCCGGGGCAAGCCGGAAGTTCAAATTGCGGACCACTTCGCGTTTCAAACAGGAGCACCCGTCATCTCCGATATTGGAAAATTGGTGATGAATAGTCCAGCTAACGATCAGTATCGGATAACCAACCATACATTGGGTCAACCGGACTTCTTTGAATTGGATGTGACCGCAGATGCGTACGTGTGGGCGGGCAATCCGACGACGAACTATGGCACCGGTAAAAAACTGGAGGTAAGAAACTCGACTAGTTCAAGTGTTTACCGCCATTCGTACCTGCGATTTGATTTAGGAGATGTACCGGCAAATTCCAACGCATTTGCTGCGAAACTGCGGCTGACATCGGCTTCGGCGGGAACGTTTACCGATCAAGCGCAGTTTGTCCAAGATGATTCTTGGGGAGAAACGTCTATCATTTATACGAACAAGCCTGCGGGAGGGGCTGTATTGGGGAAATGGAGCATGCCATCCCCAGAGAATACCGTGGATGTTGATATCAGCTCTCAATATAAGACTGAGCTTGCCGGCGACAAGCAGCTAAGTCTGGTTATCACCTCGCAGACGACAAACAACGTTTCTCATTATTATTATGCGAGGGAGAACGGAGGAGGCAAACCGAAGATTGTGGTTTATACGAAAAAGGCTTTTCCTGCTAAATAAATCTGACGAGCTTCTGCGGTCAAATTAGAGGGAATTTCCCCTTTATCTTGATCACAGAAGCGTGACTCCTGTTGTATCTTCCTCGTATTCGGTACATAATATTTGTATGGAAAGCGAGGTCGACCCATGCGATACCTGTACGAATTTATCAAACATCAAGATGACTTGCCTATGCATTTGTTCGTGAACAGCGTTGCGCATGTTCCTTACCACTGGCACAAAGAAGTCGAGATCATTTATGTCCTGCAAGGAGCCGTAACCATCCTGGTGGATCAGCAGCAGTATGATCTTGAACAAGACGACATTATTGTAGTAAACAGCATGTCTGTACATAAATTAGAACGCACCCTGCAAGACAACGTGCTTCTCACGCTGCAGTTCAGCCCTGTTTTATTGGAGGGTGAAACGTTCGTTGCATGCAATTCTTCCCGGAGAACGACGGAAGATCAGGGAGGCTATAACCAAATCCGCCGATATTTAGCCCAGCTCGTATGGGAATCGACCAAAACTGCGCCAGGTTTTCGCAGCTTCTCGTTAGGCCATCTGCATCTGCTGACAGGCTATCTGACCCGGGAATTTTCCGCCGGCAAAAACGAAGCGCTGCAAATTGATGGAAAGCCGCAAGACTATACCCGGCTAAACCGGGTGTTAAAATATATCGATGCTCACTATAGAGAGAAACTGACCCTGCAAGCGATTGCCGATCAAGAGTATTTAAGCTTGCATTACTTCGCTCATTTTTTCAGCGGTAAAATCGGCATGCCTTTTCAAAAATATTTGACGTCGGTTCGCCTGGAGAAGGCGGTGGCCGAAATGACGGAATCAAGCAGCAAAAGCATCACCCAGATTGCCTTGGACTGCGGCTTCGCCAACGTCAAGCTGTTTAATAAGTACTTTAAGGAAAAGTACGATATGACGCCAACTTCTTTCAGGGAAACACTTAAAACCGCTGCCACACGCACCCGTGATCAAAAGGCTTCGCTTACCAAAGAGTCACCGAGCAGCGATTACTATGTGATTGACACCATACAAGCGATGGAGACTTTGTTCCGTCATCTGGAGGATGATAAAGGGGATACTAATATATCTCCTCTGAAAAGATGGAATAAGGATCCAATCTCTATTCAAGTTGGAGCCAATGTTAATGCGAAACCTCATTTAAAGCCATGGAAGCAAATCATCAATGGTGGAAGGGCGCTTGAAGGACTGCGTTCGGACTGGCAGGAACAATTTCGCGATTTGCAGCGAAACATTGGGTTTTCACACATTCGTTTCCACGGTATTTTCAATGATGAAATGATGGTGTATCAAGAGACGGAAGACGGGAACCCCATCTACAATTGGGCCTATGTCGATAAACTATATGATTTTTTATTGGAGTGCGGCATACGGCCTTTTGTGGAACTGAGCTTCATGCCGACTTTGCTTCGCAGCTCGAATGAGACGATCTTTTGGTGGAAGGGGAATGTTGCGCCTCCGGCCGATCAGAAGAAATGGGATGCCCTAGTCGGCGCTTTTGTTCGTCACTGTCTTAATCGCTATGGGCGTGAGGAAGTTACAAAGTGGTACTTTGAAGTATGGAACGAACCTGACCTCACAGGCTTATGTTGGGCTGGAACGAAGGAACAATTTTTTAGCTTTTATAAGTCGACGGCAATAGCGATAAAAGCCATCGCCCCGGAGCTTAAAGTAGGTGGGCCTGCTCTCGGTTACGGTTCGATTTGGAACGATAGCTGGGCGGAGGATTTTATGGCCTTTTGCCATCGGGAACAAGCGCCGCTTGACTTTTTCTCGTTTCATGTTTACTCCGAGTATCCCAATAAAAAGGAGGAGGCGGAGAAGCTCACTACTATTATGCCTCCTTCCTTCTATACAGATACCATTTGTCGTTTAAAGGATCAGATTCATGCCGAAGCACATCCATCGCTCGAGATGTTTATTACCGAATGGAATTTCTCGCTCTATGATCGGAACTTTATACACGATACTATGTTTATGGCGCCATTCGTTATTCATCATGCTTTGCGCGCCAGAGGGATGGTGGAGGGAATCGCCTATTGGTCTTTTACAGATGTGTTCGAAGAAAGCCACGTTCTGCCTTCCCTGTTTTACGGCGGCTTTGGACTCATGAACCGGTTGGGGCTGAAAAAGCCCAGCTATTACGGGCTTGAACTGCTGGGGAAACTCGGAAATCGTGTAATGGCCGAAGGCGATGGTTTTATCGTAACAGGTGGCGGCGACGGCAGCATACAGGTGCTGATGTACAACTATGTACACGTCGATCAGCTCTTTGCAAGCGGGGATTGGTCAGGCCTTACGGAAACGAGCAGGTACACGGTATTCGAGGAGAAAGGCGACATGGCCTTCCATGTCAGGCTGGAGGAGCTGCAGGGGAGCTACAAAGTAACGCGTTACCAATTGAACCGTGATGAAGGCTCTGTGTATGACGAATGGATCCGATTAGGCGCACCGGTTTATCTGACCGGGGAGGAAGAAAGTTATTTGCGCAGCAAATGCGGCCCGGCGATGAAAACATTTCATCTCCAGCATACAGACCATTATGAGGATACCTGTATTCTCCCGCCTCACGGCGTGGTACTGATCACCTTGACGAAACAATACTAAAGGATTTTTCTTATGTACGATAGCACCCTTGCTCTTCAGCAGGGGTGTTATTTGCTGTTTAGCTCTATTTCTTTTATGGCAAAGCTAGGACAGGAACGTCGTTTCAACAAAAAAGAACCCTGATCTGCGCAAAGAAGAACAAGAAAGCGTTATCAAATCGAAGTATACTGTGTTTGTCGACGTTAACGAGAGACATACATTTGGAGGGAATTGATATGGATAGTCTGATGAAGTGGATGACAGAGCGGTTTGCCCCGCGTCTTGAAGCCTTTACCAAGAACGTATGGGTGGATTCAATTCAAGAAGCGATTATGGTTACGCTTCCGATGATTTTTATCGGCTCCTTAATTACGCTGGTATCTATTCTAAAGGAATATATTCCTGGCATGCCGGATTTGACGCCGATCACAACGTTCAGTTTCGGACTTCTAGGCATTTTCATTGCCTTTTTGACACCGTATATGGTCATGCAGAAAAAAGAACGCCACAAAATCAAGCTCATATCAGGGGCGACGGGACTTTCGCTGTACTTGATGCTGCTGAAGCCAACCTTTGGCGATGATGGTACCATCCAATTCGTGCTGGAACGGTTCGGTCCGTCAGGGATGATTACAGCCTTGCTTGTCGGAATTGCGGTTGCTGCCATTATGAATGCATTCAATAAGTTTTCCTGGTTCAAAAAAGATACGAAGCTGCCCGAGTTCATCGTCGATTGGTTCGACTTTCTCGTTCCTATTGCGCTGATTTTGACCTTGGGATGGATATTGATTTATCAGCTGCATTTCGATATTTTCGGCTTGATCGTCAGTGTCTTCAAACCCCTGAATGCGATTAGCCAAACGCTTATCGGATTCACCTTATTTAATATTGTAGGGGTCGTGCTCTATTCGTTCGGAGTTAGCCCATGGGTCATTACGCCTATTCTGTACTCGATCTGGATTCCGGCGATCGAAGAGAACGCGAAATTAGTCGCGCAAGGTATGGCTCCGGTGAACATTAATACGTTCGAAACCTTCTTCAGCGGCTGGCTTGGCGTAGGAGGGATGGGGGCAACACTGCCACTCGTCATCTGGTTTTTGTTTGCCAAGTCGACAAAGCTGAAGACGATTGGCAAAGCGACGATCGTTCCTTCGTTGTTCAATATTAATGAACCGGTCATTTACGGTGCGCCGATCGCGTTCAATCCGATTCTCATGATTCCGATGTGGATCAATGGCGTCATTACGCCGATTATCGTCTATCTCGCCCTGGATTGGGGACTGGCGGCAATCCCGAGTAAAGTGTTTCAGTTATGGTATACCCCAATTGGAATCTCGACTTACTTGATGTCGGGAGTAGGAGGACTTCTGCTGCTGGCCGTCGTGCTGCTTATTATGTTTGCCGTTTGGTTCCCGTTCTACAAAATTTACGATATGCAAGAGTTAAAGAAAGAACAGCAAGATCAGCTTCAGTAACAGCAGGATAAGGATGATGAGGAAAGAGGAGTTGGCTAACATGAAACAAACGACAGAGATGCTTCTGCAAGCATTAACGCTGGAGGAAAAAGCGGGCTTATGCGCAGGATTAAACATGTGGATGACAAAGGGTGTCGAGCGGTTGGGCATACCTCCGATCCATATGTACGACGGCACCAACGGTATTCGTAAAACAAATAGCGACGAAGAAATGGGGATCACAGGTGAAAATATGCCGGCAACCTGTTATCCGACGGGCTCGGCGATCGGTTCCTCTTGGAATACCGATCTGCTGCACGAGGTCGGCGTTGCGCTGGGCATCGAGGGCAAACAAATGGGCGTTGAGCTTTTGCTAGGTCCTGGGATTAATATGAAACGTACGCCGCTTGGGGGACGAAACTTTGAATATTATTCAGAGGACCCTTGTCTCAGCGGTGAGCTTGGAGCCGCGTTCGTAAATGGGCTGCAGAGCCAAGGGGTTGGCGCTTCAGTGAAGCATTTTGCCTGTAACAATCAGGAGTATGAGAAGCTCGTCACCAGCTCGGAGGTGGACGAGCGGACACTGCGGGAAATTTATTTGAGCGCCTTTGAACGAATTATTAAGAAGGCCAATCCTTGGACGATTATGTGCTCGTATAATCTGCTGAACGGTTCGTACACGAGTGAAAATGAGCACCTGCTCCATGACATTCTCCGCGAAGAGTGGGGATATGAGGGTGTGGTCCTATCCGATTGGACAGCGGTTAATGACCGGATCCGCGGTTTGAAAGCTGGATTGGATATCGAAATGCCGGGGCCTGCCCATTACCAGACGAAAGCCATTATCGAAGCAGTCGCAAGCGACAAGTTGAGCGAAGCTGAGCTTGACCGTGTCGTTTCCCGCATTCTGGAGCTGATTCGTAAAACAATGGATCCTGCGGATGTGTTGGAGAAACCAGAAATGGATTTCCATCGGCTTGCAAGAAAAGCGGCGGCAGAAAGCATCGTTTTGCTGAAAAACGATAATCAAATTTTGCCGATCCAACCGGAGAACATCTCGTCGATAGCTGTGATAGGCAGCTTTGCCAAACGGCCGAGAATGCAAGGCGCAGGGAGTGCCAAAGTTACCCCAACGCGGGTTGATGTACCGTGGGAGGAGATTCGTGAGCTTGCGGGGGATTCGATTGCACTTTCCTATGCTGACGGATATCCGCAGCATGATCAAGTAGACGATGCGTTGATTCAAGAAAGCGTTCGACTGGCGTCGCAAAGCGATATCGCGATTCTGTTCGTAGGTCAGCCGGAATATGCCGAATCGGAAATGCGCGATCTGGAAGGCATCCATCTGCCGCCGCATCAAGTGAAGTTGATTGAACAAGTATGCGCGGCTCAACCGCGATGCATCGTAGTGACGAGCAGCGGTACAGCGCTTGCTATGCGGCCTTGGGCGCAGCATGTTCCTGGCATTCTGCATTCTTGGCTCACAGGCCAGGGCGGAGGCAGAGCCATAGCTGAAATTTTGTTTGGCAAGGTGAATCCTTCAGGCAAGCTGTCGGAGAGCTTTCCTGTTAAGCTTTCCGACAATCCATCCCATAAGCGGATTCGCGGAGAGAACGGCAAGCTGTATTATCGCGAGGGCCTTTTTGTCGGGTATCGGTACTACGATAGTAAAGAGATTGCGCCGCAATTCCCATTCGGGCATGGCTTGTCCTATACGACCTTTGCCTATTCGGATTTGAAAGCTATACAGCAGGGAGAGCAGGTGTCCGTTACTTTGCGGTTGAAGAATACGGGGGGTATGCCAGGTAAAGAGGTTGTCCAGCTGTATGTGCATGATGAGGATTGCAAGTGGGTTCGTCCGGATAAGGAATTAAAAGCTTTCGTGAAGGTGGAGCTGCTGCCTGGGGAAACCAAGGAGATCAATTTCGTCCTCGAAGAACGGGATTTCGCTTATTATAACACCAAGTATAATAAGTGGGTCGCGGAAACCGGTTATTTTCAGCTCGTCATTGGCAGTTCGTCCCGAGATATTCGTATCAGAGAAAGAATACATTGCCAGTTCAAAAGCGAGGAAATGACGCTGCATAAATTTAGTTTGCTCAGCGATTGGCTCAGCGATTCGACCGCGAAATCGATTCTCTTGGACAATCTTACGGAGATGAACCGGCATGTGGTCGACAAAGTCGAGTTGACGGATGAGTTTGTCGGTTTCTGGAGCGACTTTCCGACGATTAAAGTGTTTCAAATGTTCGGCCAGAACTGGCTAACCGATCGTTCGCCGGATCAATTGATCGGGGAAATGATCCAAACGTTTGTAGGGATGCGAAAATAGTAGGCGAGGTAAGTTAACGGGAAAATCTCCCGCTAAATGGCTCGAATGATGACCTCGCAGGAATATTGTAAGGAAAAACTCCCGTTAATTTGACCGGAATCAGAGAATTCTCATGATATTGGTGCAAATAGAGGGAGTTTTTCCCACTAAATGGATCTGAAAGGCTTCTACAGTTAGATTAGAGGGAAATTTTTCCTCTATTTTGACTGCGAAAGTAAAATTGCACGAAGAGGGTATCCCATATAATCTGAGGCCCGCGCCTTTAATTTTCACTTATGGGAAGGCCTCTTTTTACTTATCATCCTTCTTTTTTATAGAAGTAACAGAATCAAGAATAAGCTTGGCGTACGCTTCAGCTCCTTTGGTTGTCAAGTGAACGCCATCGTTCGCAAACCAGTCCGGCTTGTCTTCGCTGGATGCATGCCAGTCGAGAAGTTTGACATTCGCATGCTTTTTGCTTGCGTCTGCCAAAGCATCATTTACGGTATCTTGCCATTTTCGGGGCACGCGTGTATTCATGAGAATAATCTTGCGGTCTTCCCCAATCGTATCGAGGAGCTCCTCAAGTTGATCCGGCTTAAAAGGTCCGTTCGTCCCAAGGTGAATAACGACAATTTCGCTTAATGTCTTATCGGCTTTGAATTGCTTGATCAAGTCTGGCGATTGCGACAGCTGCCGACCGACTTTCCCGTCTACGGCAATCCCATCAATCATTTTCTCTAAAGCTGGCGCCGCGCCCAGAATAACGGAATCCCCGATAGCTGTAACATGCTGGGTTAACGGAACCAATTGATGAGCGCCGGATGTGTTCGTCGGGGCGGCGGGCTTTTTCTCACTCTGTGTTATTTTATCCTGATTTGTTGTGCTTGGGGCAGGAGTTGGCAAAGCAGGTGAGCTTTCGGCTTCAGGTGCTGCTGTCGGGACAGGACCCGTCGATTCAGGCGGATTCTTGCCTTCAGGAGAAGATGTCGGGACAGGGCTTGTCAGCACAGGGCCAGGCAAATTCTTGCTTTTAGGAGAAGGCGTCGGAACAGCTTTTGTCACTTCAGGCGATGTATTAACGGCAGGAGAAGATGTCAGGACACTGCTCGTTAATTCAGGCATTGGAACGGAAGTCGAGGAAACCGCATCCGGGTTCGTCAGATTTTGCGTAGTGAATGCTACCTCTGTGCTGCTCCGGTCAAACAGGCCGGCAACGAGGATCAGCGCGAGAATGACAACCGGTACGAGTCCAAATAAGAATTTAAATTGAAACAAAGCTGCCATCTTCTTCCGTCGAAAGCCGGGAATTGTGGTCCAAATGTGCCAGTTGCCGCTTCGGAACGGATTTTCGATGAAGGAATAGGACAAAGCCGCAAATCCGATACTTAGTGCAATCTGCATGATTTGGAGCAAGTAACTTGGAGCCGTATTAGGATTAGCCGGACTAGTTAATACAATCACCGGATAGTGCCAAAGATAAATGGAGTAAGAACGTACGCCGATCCAGCGTAGAGGCTTCCAACTCAGTATTTTGCCAACAAAGCCAGTTGGGCTTGCCGCCGCTGCAATAACGAAAGCGGATGCTAATGAAAGTAGAAGCATACCACCGGTGTACAGCGATTGATCGTATTCTCCAGTCCGAAGGAACATGCAGATGATAACCAAAAGTCCAATTGCACCCGCAATATTGATCCATGAACGATTTTTACTAGGAGCGAGCAGTTTACGGCTTGGATATATAAAAGCAAGGGATGCACCGATCAAGAGCCCGAATGCTCTTGTATCCGTTCCGTAATATACCCGGCTAGGGTCAGTACCGGGTTCATATAAAAGCACCATCGAGATAAAAGAAAGGATGGCGCCGGTGAGGGTGAGTAAAACAAACTTACCGCGAGTTGGGCTAAAGAAACGACTCAAGCCAATGACAAGCAGAGGCCATAATAAATAAAATTGTTCTTCTATAGCAAGCGACCAAAGATGCCCGAGCGGAGAGGGGGGGCCGAAGCTCTCGAAATAGGAGACATGGTGAAAGATGTTATACCAGTTGCTTGTATAGGTTGCCGCCGACCAAATATCCCCCTGAATGGAAGTTAACCTCGAAGGATTCGTAATCGCCAGAAAGACGGCGACAGCAGCGATCATCGACAACATGGCAGGAAGCAATCTGCGAATACGGCGTATCCAAAACCTTTTCAGATCGATACGATGTTTGGTTTTGCGCTCCTCAATCAGCATATCCGTGATCAGGTAGCCGGAGAGTACAAAAAATACGCTCACCCCTAAGAATCCCCCTGAAGCCCACCCCCAGTTGAGATGATAGGCAATTACAGCAAGGACCGAGAGCGCCCTGATCCCATCCAATCCAGGCATATAGCGCAGATGATTGTGTTTGATTTCCTTCATGATGTTAGTTCCCCCAAAGTGTCAATTCCTAAAACAATATACTTAGACTCCGATCCGCTGCCAGCAGTTCAAAGTGAACATCGTTTTTTTTTATACACAATGGATTGCGCTTTTTATGCCAAACATTATAATTCCAATTGATTAACTATGAATTGTGATTTATGATTACATATAACAAATTCAAGAAGAGGAACATAATGCCAGAAAATGTCCGATATCGGACAAATCAGCCGAAAATGTCAAGTATTTGAATGTGAAAGGGAGATGAGTATGAATGTTTTACGATCAGACCGACGAGTTCATAAAACGAGACATCATATTACCAGTGCATTCTTGTCGCTTTGTGAAAAGAAGGAATTCGAAACCATCGTCGTGAGGGATATTACAGAGGCTGCGGACATTAGCCGGTCCACCTTTTATACCCATTTTCAAGACAAGTACGATTTGCTTGAACAAATCATGAAAGATAAGCTTGCCGAGCTGGTAAATGTATATGAAAGCAATAAATCGCAAATTTTGGGCTATGTACCGCATCAAGAAGTGCCTGATCCCTATTTCCTGCTGCTGTTCATGCATTTGTCCGAGCAGGCGCCGCATTACCGTGTTCTGTTGTTTCATTTGTCGGAATCACGGTTTGGAGAGCGCATGATTGAAGCTGTACAGCACACGATCGGCCAACGGGTGGACAACAATCGAATGGACCAGAAGCAGCCGGTTCCTTTGGATATTTTGCTGGAAAGCATGGCATCTTGGATCGTCGGAATTGTCATAACCTGGTTAAAACAAGGGATGATGTATTCCCCGAACTATATGGCGATTCAATTAAGCCGAATAGCTTCAATTGGCTTTTATCAGGCCATGAGCTTGAAAATGCACAATTAAACGATAACTGTTTGTTTTGTGGAAAGATACTGGTCAATAAGAGGGGATATGTCCGAAAAGCGTCATTTTATTCATTTTTGTTTGTTGACCCCGCTGCGCTGGACGGATATGATGTAGTCAATACCTGAGTTAATACATCGGAATTATCAAATTTAAAAATGGCGGGAGTGAGAGCTTGAGAGGCGAAAGGTTTATAAAGAGTTTGAATGATGGGAGGACGGTATGGCTGGGTGGCAATAAAGTCACTCAACTCGACACGCATCCAGCTTTTCGCGGAACCTTATTAACCATACGCAACCTATTCGATACGCTAGACGATCCCCAGCTTCGGGATCAGGTAGGCTATCGGATCAAGGGCAGGGAAGCTTACGCGCACAGTTCCTTCCTTGTTCCTTATACGCCGGAGCAGCTTGCAAGGAGAAGCCAATCCTTCGCCTTTTGGTCCAAGCAATGCAACGGCATGATGAGCAGGCTCTCGGATTACGCCCGTTCTTTCATCACCGGATGGTATGCTGCGCGCCACGAGCTTGATCGATTGGAGCCCGGCTTTGCGCAGAAAATTACAGCTTACTATGAAACGGCCAGAGACAACGATCTTTTTCTGACGACAGCTATCATTGATCCCCAAATTGACAGATCGAGCGGATTGGACGATAACCGAATCGCATCCCGCTTTCTGCATGTGGTGAAGGAGACGAGCGAAGGCATTGTCGTCAGAGGCGCCAAGATGATTGCGACTGGTGCGCCGTATACGCATGACTTTGTTATTTTCTCTTTTCTTAAATTGGAACAAGCCAATCGGAACCATGCGCATGTCTTAATCGTGCCGGCCAATTCCCCAGGCCTTCACATCGTTTGCCGGCAATCGTATGCGAGCGAGAAAGCGCACGATTATCCGCTGAGCGCAAGATATGACGAAATGGATGCCGTGCTGTTTTTCGACGATGTATTGATTCCTTGGGAACGCGTATTGATGTTCGGCGATGCACATAAGGTTATGACGCTTAGGGCGAATAAGACGGCAAATGCACTAGCTTTTCATCAAAATGTGGTGCGCTATGTTGCGAAGCTTGAATTTATTACCGGTGTCACGTTTGCTGTTGCAGAAGCTATCGGCGTAGGCGGGTTTCTCCACATTCAAGAAAAACTCGGCGAATTGTTAACGCAAATCGATACGATCAAAGCGCTGGTCATTGCTTCCGAGACGCAAGCTCAATATGATGAGCATGGCGTTTTGGTCCCTGAGCTGTCTTACATAAACACGGCCAGAAACATAGGGACGAAGTTTTATCCGCGTGCGGTTGAAATTTTACAGCAAATTGGCGGTGGCGGGTTTGTTCAAGTGCCTGCCAGTATCGAAGATTTCTATGGCACCATATCCGAATTAATGAGCGAGTATTTCGAGGGGGCGCAAGTCAGCGCCGAGAAAAAGGTGCAGTTGTTCAAACTCGCCTGGGATTTGGTGGGGAGCCCGCTCGGCTCCAGGCATGAGCTGTATGAGAGATTTTACGCCGGGGACCCTGTACGGGGATTTGCCAATCAATATTTGACCCACGATAAAGAAAGTTTGACCGCTCCGATTTGGAAGCTCATCAAAGAGTCCGCAAAGCGGGGAGCTGTAAACGGAAGCTAGATATGCTTAATGACTGTCAACCGGACACCCGGAGACCTTCTGCCTTATAGGGCTGATTAGGTCTCCTTTTTATTTACAAGAAAGGATGGATCGCATTATGGAAATTTTCTGGTTTATACCGACGCATGGAGACGGACGATACTTGGGTACGGGAGAGGGAGCTAGAGAGGTGGACTTGGACTATGCTACCCAAATTGCGAAAGCGGCTGACTCGCTTGGCTTCAGCGGCGTATTGCTGCCAACGGGAAGATCATGCGAGGACGCTTGGGTAACGGCTTCTGCGCTGATCCCGGCTACAAAGCGGCTAAAGTTCCTTGTCGCACTGCGGCCAGGGCTTATGTCGCCGACGTTATCGGCAAGGATGGCGGCCACTTTCGACAGATTGTCTCAAGGAAGATTGCTCATCAATATCGTAACAGGCGGAGATACGTCCGAGGCAAGAGGAGACGGACTTCTGCTCGATCACGATACGCGCTATGAGCTTACCGATGAGTATTTAACGATCTGGCGAAAGCTTATGCAGGGGAAGCAGGTCGACTTCGACGGATCTCATATCACGGTGGAAAATGCGAAAATTTTGTATCCGCCGGTTCAAACGCCTTATCCCCCGCTTTACTTCGGAGGCTCGTCGCCTGTCGCTCAACAAATCGCTGCGGATCATGTGGATGTTTACTTAACATGGGGAGAAACGCCTGGGCAAGTCAAAGAAAAAATAGAGACCGTCCGGGAACTCGCTGCAAAAAGCGGACGGAAAGTCCGCTTCGGAATACGGCTGCATGTCATCGTCCGGGAGACGGCGGATGAGGCTTGGGCCGCTGCAGACCGCCTCATTTCGAACTTGGATGACGCTACGATTGCCAAAGCGCAAGCGTCCTTCGCCAAAATGGATTCCGTCGGACAACGGAGGATGTCAGAGCTGCACGGGGGAGATCGCAGCAAGCTGGAGATCAGCCCGAATCTCTGGGCAGGCGTCGGCCTCGTCAGAGGGGGGGCAGGGACGGCATTGGTCGGCGATCCGGACACAATTGCGGAGCGGATGCTGGAGTACCGTGAGCTGGGCATCGAAACATTCATCATGTCTGGATATCCGCACTTGGAAGAAGCCTTCCGGGTCCAAGAATTGCTTTTCCCCAAGCTTCCGCTTAGCAACAGGGAGGCGCCGAAAGAGAAGTATGCATTCGTAAGTCCATTTGGCGAAATGGTGGCCAACGATATTTTGCCGAATGCCCATAACCGGTCGGTCGCATCCTCTTGAACGTGAAAGGGCACCGCACAGATCAGGATCAAGGAGGAGCAAAATGGGACATACCGAGGGAGTTTGGGGCTGCGGCCCATCGGACAACTATACGAGACTGGCCGAGCGATTCCGGCCGGCCTTTCAACGAATTCGCGAAGGAGCCGTTCATCGGGAGCTGAACCGTAAGCTTCTTCACCAAGAGATCGAATGGCTGCGGGAGTGCGGCTTCGGGACTCTCCGTATTTCGCAGGAGGAAGGCGGGTTCGGTGCCACGCTGCCCGAATTATTTGGACTGCTGATCGAATTGTCAGCAGCGGATTCCAATGTGACGCAAGCGCTGCGGATTCATTTCGGCTTCGTCGAAAGAATATTAAGCTTGCCATATGGAGAACGAAGGCGACGCTGGTTACAGCGCATCGCAGCCGGAGCGATCGTCGGGAATGCCTTGACGGAGACCGGGGAAAACAAGGTGGGAAGCTACGCTTCCACATTGTCCGGGACGGAGGAGCGGCTTCGTTTGAACGGCGTTAAATATTATTCCACGGGCACCATCTATGCCGATTGGATTGTCGTAAGCGCGACGGCTGGAGAAGACGACATCGTCTCAGCCCTCGTTCCGGCGGCGGCGGAAGGCGTCGACATTGTGGACGATTGGGCCGGCTTCGGCCAAACGCTGACGGGCAGCGGCACGACGAGGTTCGTCAATACGCCGGTGGAGCGAGAAGACGTATTCGAGCGCGAAACCTACACGAAATATGGCACTGCGTTTGCCCAAATGGTTCATCTTGCCACGCTGTCAGGCATAGCCAGGGCGGCCGCAAGAGATGTTGCCGAGGCGGTCGTCGAACGGCGGAGAACGTACTCGCACGCATCGGCCGCCCGGGCCGGCGAAGATCCTCAAGTGCTGCAGGTGGCCGGACGTGTACACAGTCAGGCGTACGCTGCAGGCGCGATCGTGCTGAAGGCGGCCGAGGCCGTGCAGCGGGCGTGCGACGCCCAGTTGTCGGAGGACGCCGGATACGCGGACAGAGCAAACGTCGAAGCGGAGGTGGAAGTGGCGCAAGCGCAGACCATTGTCGCGAGGCTGACACTTGAGGCTACGGCTGCCATTTTCGATGCGCTTGGCGCTTCGGCGACAGCCCGCTCGAAGGGGCTTGACCGCTATTGGCGGAATGCCAGGACCATCGCTTCGCATAACCCTTTGATCTATAAAGAGCGAATTGTCGGCGATTACGCAGTTAACGGTACGCGTCCGCCATTCGCTTGGCAAACAGGAGTAGGCATATCAATACATACCGACCAGACAACTGGGGACAACGACGCTCGGCTGGGGCCGTCGTCTTAGTCTCTTTTTTTAACATACAAATTTCAGATTAAAGGAGTGGTAAAAAAAGATGAAAAAACCAACCATACTCACCGCAATGTCCGTTATCCTTGCCCTCGTGTTCCTTCTTGCAGCTTGCTCCAAAGCGGACACGGCAAGCACTAACGGTGCCGCTCAGCCTGCGGCCAGTTCGAAAGCGGCTGCGACCGCTAATCCGGAAGACAAGGTGATTCATCATGTGATGAGCGATGCCGGGTTCAACGGGGAGATTGTCAAAATTTTAAAAGCGGAATTGGCCAAGGACGGCTACACGCTTGACCATGTGATCGTAAACGACATTGTCCAACCGAATAAAATCGTAAACGACGGCCAAGCGGACACGAATTCGTTTCAGCACGAGGCGTATTTCGATCAATTCGTAAAGGATCAGGGTCTCAAGAACATCTCGCGCGCTTTTTATACGACATTCACGCCTTCAGGCTTGTACTCGAAGAAATATAAATCTTTCAAAGAGGTTCCTGACGGCGCCCTCATCGGTATTCCCGTCGATCCGGCAAACAACGGACGCGCGCTTTTCATGCTTCGCGATCTGGGGCTCCTGAAATTGAAGGACGGCGTGGATGTCATCCATGCGACGCTGAAAGATATTACGGATAATCCTCATAAGTACAAATTTAAGGAAGTCGACCAATTGATGCTGCAGAGAACGCTTGACGACGTTGACGTAGGCTTCTTGTTTGCCGGAACTGCGGTTCAGATCGGTTATAAACCGAAACAGGACGCGCTGGCGTTGGAGACGGGAAAAGATTTGCCTTACAAAGGAATTGTGGCCGTGAATAACAAGCTGCTTGGCACACCTAAAGTCAAAGCGCTGCAAAAAGCTTATGAAAGTCAGGCTGTCAAAGATTTTTATAAGGAAAAATACGGAGACGCCATTGAAACATTGGAAAGTTTGAATAAATAACGAAGGGGAGGGCTTTCCGTGATTACCCTGCAAAATATAAGCAAAACGTTCGCAACTGCCGGAGGACCGCTGCATGCGGTATCCTCCGCTTCGCTGCAGATTGAGCAAGGCGATATTTACGGACTGATCGGCTTCAGCGGAGCGGGCAAATCCACGCTGCTGCGGACGATCAACCTGCTGGAGCGGCCGGACGAAGGCCGTGTCATCGTCGATGGCGAGGAATTGACGCAGCTTCCGCTGCGCGAGCTGCGGAAGAAACGGCTTTCGATCGGAATGATTTTTCAACATTTCAATTTGCTTAACAATCTAACTGTGTATGACAATGTGAGCTTCCCGCTTGAAATCGCCAAGATGCCAAAGGCCGAACGGCACAAACGCATCGAGAGCTGCCTCGAAATGGTCGGCTTATCCGACAAGGCCAAGGCGTACCCGGCCAAGCTGAGCGGAGGGCAGAAGCAGCGGGTCGCGATTGCACGGGCCCTTGCCAACAATCCGAAGATTCTGCTGTGCGACGAGCCGACTTCTTCCGTCGACCCGCAGACGACAGGCAGCATTTTGGCTGCATTGAAGGAAATTAACCGCAATCTGGGGATTACCATCGTCATCGTGACCCATGAGATGAACGTCGTGAAAGCAATTTGCAATAAAGTGGCGGTCATGGAGCATGGGGTCATTGTGGAGAAATTCGATTTGAGCGAGCCCAATATCGTGCCTCAATCCAATATCGCCCAGTATTTGTTCAATAACGAAATTTCACTGGAGAGAGAACTGGAGGCCCACTATGTTTGATAACATAGCCACTGCGTGGCCTGAACTTATTAAGGCGCTGCTGGAAACGCTATACATGCTTATATTGACAATTCCAATTGCCGTTGCCATCGGCACGCCGCTAGGGACGATTTTATTCCTGACACGGCCGGATTCTTTTCTCAAATGGCCTAAGTTTTATCTCATTCTGAATGGATTCGTCAATCTGGTTCGTTCGTTTCCGTTTCTTATCCTGATGATTGCCATTATTCCGTTCACCCGGCTTGTCGTCGGTACGGCGCTGGGCACAACAGCTGCCACTGTGCCGATGATCATCAATGCGGTACCGTATTTTGCCAGATTTATCGAGCAAATTTTGCTGGACGTCAATCGCGGTGTGGTTGAAGCGGCCGAATCGATGGGGGCCAATAAATTCCAGATCGTTTGGAAGGTGCTGTATACGGAAGCTCGATCCGGTATTGCGAACGCGGTTACGATTGTTACCGTAAGTTTCCTCTCCTATTCTACGGTTGCGGGACTAGTCGGAGGCGGGGGCATCGGCGACTTTGCCATCCGCTACGGCTATTACCGGTATCAAACCGATGTCATGTTCGTTACGATCGTCATTATGGTGCTGTTCGTGCAAGTTTTTCAATTCGCAGGGAATTACGTCGTACGCAAACTGGATAAAAGGCTGTAGCTGTAAGGAAGGAGGAGATCCGCATGCCCAAAAAAATTCACCTCAATGCCTTCGAAATGAACTGCGTCGGGCATATTGCGCACGGCTTATGGCGGCATCCGGACAACAACCGGCATCGTTACACAGATATCCGTTATTGGACGGAGCTGGCGCAATTGCTGGAACGCGGGAAGTTTGACGCCTTATTTTTGGCTGACGTTGTCGGCGTGTACGATGTCTACAAGCAAGGGCCGGAGACGGCGATTCGTGAAGCGGTGCAAATTCCTTGCAACGATCCGTTTCTCGTCGTGCCGCCGATGGCACTCGTCACGAAGCATCTGGCTTTCGCCGTCACCTTTTCCACGACGTACGAGAAGCCCTTCGGCCATGCAAGGCGGATGTCGACACTCGATCATTTAACGAAGGGCAGAGTCGCTTGGAACGTCGTGACCTCGTACTTGCCGAGTGCTGCCCGCAACTTCGGTTTGGATCACATGATCAAGCATGACGACCGCTATGAAATAGCCGAAGAATATTTGGACGTTTCCTATAAGCTTTGGGAAAGCAGTTGGGAAGACGATGCGGTCATACGCGATGTCGAAAATGGCATATACACGGACCCCGACAAAGTGCATCTCATCCATCATGAGGGAAAATATTTCAAGGTTCCCGGACCTCACTTAAGCGAGCCTTCCATCCAGCGGACGCCGGTCATTTATCAGGCCGGCAGTTCAGCGCGCGGGCGCGCGTTTGCAGCGAAGCATGCGGAAGCCGTCTTTCTAGGCGGCGGGAACGTTCAGACGCTGAAACGATATGGGGCGGATATTCGCGCACAAGCAGCCGCCTTTGGCCGAGATCCCCAGCATATTAAGCTGATGACCGGTCTGCTGGCCATTGTCGGACGAACGAAAGAAGAAGCGTGGAGCAAGTTTGAGAGCTTTCAAAAGCTGTATAGTTTGGAAGGCGTACTGACTCATTACGGGGGAGGAAGCGGCTATGATTTGTCCGCATACGACCCGGATGACGTTCTAGCCTACACGGAAACGGACCATGGGCAGACGGCAGCGGCCCAATTTACGAAAGACAGCCCGCGTCCGAAGACGGTCCGGGAAGTCATGGAAACGTTGGGTACGCTTGGCGGACGGGGACTGTTCGTCGTCGGGACGCCGGAAGAGGTAGCCGACAAGATGCAATTTTGGGTAGAGAAGGCGGGGATCGACGGGTTTAACGTCACGCAGATCGTCTCGCCGGATACGCTGCGCGATTTTGTGGAGCTCGTCGTGCCTGAACTGCAGCGCAGAGGATTGTTTCGGGAAGAGTATGAGGAATCGACGCTTCGCGAACGTTTGTTTGGGGTGGGCGTAAGCAGACTGCCCGAAGATCATCCAGGCGCCGCATACCGTAAGCAGCCTACTTTGACCTGATAGGAGGATAAGTATGTCAATAAAAATAGATGCTCTGCCGCAGGTGGCGCCTGAGGTGCCGAATGCCATCGATCTCGCTTATGAGCTGGGGGAGCTGCCACTCGATTTGCGGAGAAGAGGCATCCCGGTTTTACGGGATTCAGGCTCCGGCAGACTTCGCCTTAAGGCAGGGGCAGCCGGTGAGTTCGAGCTCCGCATGGAGCGGGCAGCGGTCGTTCTTCAGCGGTTGGCTTTGGGAGAGGAGATTCGCATCATCGGACTTCAGCAGCAGGATCGGCGCGGTGCCATTCTTGTGCAGGCGGATTCGCCGTTACGAACAGCAGCCGATTTAAAGGGGGCAAGATTAGGGATTACTGCTGCGAAGTTCACCCCCGATGGCAGCATTCGAAAACGCGATGTGACAAGGATTGTAGCCGCTGCGCTGCAGAAAGCGGGAGTGGAGTCGGGAACGCTGAAATGGGTGGAGCTTCAAGCCGAGCATGCCCTGGACGGATTCCATGCCGGGAGGAGGGAGCTCCGCGCACTGCTAAGCAAAGAAGTGGATGCCGTATATGCCGACCAGGCACTCTCCGCAGAGTCCCGGCGGCTTCTGGGAATTCGTGAATTGGAAGGCTTCAGCGTGCGTTATCCGGAACTGTCTGTGCTGACTGTCTCGGCAGGATGGCTTCGGGAGCAACCGGTTGAGGTTGAGCGCTTGCTCGCCCATGTTTCTCTGGCTTCCGAATGGGCGAGCGACAACCAAACCGAAGCGCACCGGCTCGCCGCCAAACAGCTCGGCGTACCCGAGGATGCCATCCCTTCCATTTTCTCCGAGCACCTCTACCTGCAATTCGGAACTAGCGTTACGGACGATAAATGGAGCAGGCTCGTCAACCTTAAGAAGGAGATGCAAGCACACGGATGTCTGCAAGGCGATGTTCCTTTAGAAGCTTCGCTGGATCTAACGATCATTCAAAACGCACAAATCCTTGTAGATACCTCAGAAATGGAGCGTCCTCAAAGAGAACCGCTCTCGCAATTCGCTGAGCGCGATCTGCCGCTTTCCTTTTTCAATGAGCGGCCACAGGCGCACGTGCTCCAAGGCGATGAGGAAGCGCTGGCGGCAGCGCGATTGTTTGCGGAGGAAATACGCCCCGGAGCTTCTGACCGGGACCGCGGACGAAAGCTGCCTCTGCGTGAGATGCAGCGTTTGGCCGAATTAGGCTTGCTTGGACTCGTCGTGCCGAAGGCGTACGGAGGTCCGGACGTATCCACCCGAACGCTCGTGGACATCTTCAAGATCATCTCGCACGCAGACGGATCCATCGGCCAAATTCCGCAAAATCATCATTTTTTTGTGAAAACGATCGAGTTGATTGGCAGCAAGGAGCAGAAAAGCTTTTTCTTCCGGGAAGTATTGAATGGCGCCCAGTTCGGCAATGGTTTGGCGGAGCGCAGCAGCAGCAAGGGAGCGAGAAAGCTTACGACCACTGTTCGTCAATTGGAGGGCGAGGAAGGCTTCGTCGTAAACGGCAATAAATATTATTCGACGGGGGCGCTCTATGCACACTGGATCCCTGTCACCGCACTGAACGAAGACGAACAAAGAATGACCGCTTTCGTACCGAGGCACGCACCCGGGGTAACGGTGCTCGATGATTGGTCAGGCATCGGCCAGCGGACGACGGCGAGCGGCAGCGTTGTGCTCAGAGATGTGAAGGTGCCGGAGAGCTATTTGCTGCCCCACTTCCAAATATTTGAGGGCCCTCAATATTTCTCGGCCTTTGGGCAAATCATGCATGCCGCCATTGACATCGGCATTGCGCGGGCCGCCCTGGAGGATGCCGCGTCCTTCGTTCGCGATCATGCGCGTCCGGCTTACGGCAGCGGCGCAGAGCGGGCGAGCGAGGAGCCCGATCTGATTCGCCGGTTCGGCGAGCTAGGCATTCGTCTGCAAGCGGCAGAAGCCTTGCTGGACCGGGCGGCCGACGCGATCGACCACGCGCGCAAGGAGTTGAATGCGGAAACCGCCGGCCGGGCTGCATTGACGGTTGATTCGGCCAAATGGCTCGTTACGGAAACGGCGATCGAGATCACTAACGCTCTCTTCGAGGTTGCAGGCACTTCATCGATGGATCGCAAGCATAATTACGACCGTCATTGGCGCAATGTTCGCATCCATACGCTGCACGATCCGGCTCGTTTGAAGCTGCATCACGTCGGCAAGTGGTTTCTAAATGGCGTTTATCATGAATATAAAGTTTAATGAGAATGAGGGAAGGAGGGAAACACGGGGCTATGGGAAAGCGAATCATCATGAACGCATTCGATATGAACAGTGCGATGCACAATTCACACGGTTTATGGAAACATCCGGATAGCCAAAGACACCGCTATACGGACTTGGATTACTGGGTGGATATGGCCAGGCTGCTTGAGCGCGGAAAATTCGATGCGCTGTTTCTTGCGGATGTCGTCGGGGTCTATGATGTTTATAAAATGAGCGCCGGCCCGGCTATTCGAGATGCCGTTCAAGTGCCGCTAGGCGATCCGGCGCTCATCGTCCCTGCGATGGCGAGCGTTACGGAGAATCTCAGTTTTGCCGTTACGGTGACGACTACTTATGAACATCCTTATGCGCATGCCAGACGGTTCACTACACTCGATCATCTGACTCAGGGAAGAATCGCTTGGAACATCGTCACCTCCTATTTGCCGAGTGCGGCTTTGAATCACGGGTTGGATACAATGATCAAGCACGATGATCGGTACGACGTTGCGGATGAATTTTTGGAAGTTGCCTATAAGCTTTGGGAAGGCAGCTGGGAGGACGACGCCGTCGTGCGTGACACCGCCCGGGGTGTATACGCCGAGCCGGAGAAGGTTCACCGCATCGATCACGAAGGCCGGTTTTTCCGTGTGCCGGGACCGCATCTAAGCGAGCCCTCCTTGCAGCGTACGCCTGTCCTGTATCAGGCGGGTAGCTCGGAGAAAGGACGGGCGTTCGCCGCCAAGCATGCGGAATGTGTCTTCGTAGGCGGCAATTCGAAGCAGTCGCTTAAAGCCAACATTGAAGACATCCGGAACAAAGCGGAGCAATTAGGCAGAGATCCGCAAAGCATCAAAATGTTTACCGGCTTGAACGTCATCGTCGGAGCAACGCAGGAGGAGGCGGAAGCAAAGCTGCGGGAATACGCCGGCTTGTGGAGCCGGGAGGCGGCGCTTGCGCAATTCGGCGGCTCTAGCGGCTATGATCTATCCGCCTTCGATCCCGACTCTTACCTGGAATACCGGGCAACCGATCATGGCCAGAGCCGGGCGGCTCAATATACCAAACATGTCACGAACCGCCTTACGGTCAAGGAAGTGATGGAACGCATCGGGACGTTGAACAAAGGGCAAGGCCACTTGCCTGTAGGAACGCCGGGGCAAATCGCCGACTACATGCAGGAGCAGGTAGAGGAGACCGGTCTGGACGGTTTTAATCTTGCGCATCTGATTACACCGGGGAGCTTGCGTGAATTTGTCGATGGAGTCGTACCGGAGCTGCAGCGCCGTGGCGTCTATCAACTGGACTACGAACCGGGGACGCTGAGAGAGAAGCTGTTCGGACCGGGGAAACGGCTGCTCCCGGCCAGCCATTCCGCAGCGCAGTACAGGAGAACTAAGACCTGAGGGGGAAGATGGTCATATGAAGTACAAGACAATTGGAAAAACGGGCATTCAAGTTTCGGAGCTCTGCTTCGGAACGATGTCCTTTGGCGGCAACGCCGACAAGGAAACTTCCAAGCAATTGTTCCATCGCTGTTTGGACAAAGGCATTAATTTCTTCGATACCGCCGACGTTTACAGCAGCGGAGCAGCTGAAGAAATACTGGGTGATCTGATCGAGGGCAAACGTGACGAGCTGGTTCTTACGTCTAAGGCCGGCTTCCCGTTCGGCTCCGATCCGAATGCGCGCGGAGCCTCGCGCAGACACTTGTTTCTCTCGGTCGAACAAAGCCTGAAACGGCTTCGCACAGACCGGCTTGAATTTTATTTTATTCATCGCTTTGATTCGCTAACCTCCATCGAGGAAACCGTACGCGCCTTGGACGACTTGCGGCGGCAAGGGAAAATCTTGTATCCCGCCGTCAGCAATTGGGCTGCTTGGCAGATCGCGAAGGCGCTCGGCATTTCCGCCAAAGAAGGCTTAGCTGGCTTCGAGCTGATCCAGCCGATGTACAATCTCGTCAAACGTCAAGCGGAAGTCGAGATTTTGCCGCTGGCTGAATCCGAGAAGCTCGGAGTCATCAGCTATAGTCCGCTTGGCGGAGGGCTGCTGACAGGGAAGTACGGAATAGGCAAAAAGCCCTCAACGGGCAGGCTGGTGGATCAGAGCAACTATACGAAGCGTTACGGTGACGAGGCGTATTACGATATTGCCGATAGATTCGCAGCGTATTCCCGCGAGAAAGACATTCACCCGGCTACATTAGCCGTTGCTTGGGTGCTCAGCAATCCGGCAATTACGTCGCCGATCATCGGCGCGCGCAGCGTGGAACAGCTGGAGCCTTCTCTGGCTGCGGTGGATCTGAACTTCACGAATGAATGGCGTAAAGAAGTCACGGCATTGTCCATCGATCCTCCGATCGCAACGGATCGAAGCGAGGAAGCTTATACGTTCTAGGTTAAAGCTGTCAACGAAATAAAGGGGGGAGGGGGCATAAACCATTTTTGGCAGCCATAAGCCATAGATGTGCGCCAGCCCCTTTATTTTGCCGTGCGCCCTTACACTTTAAATTTAGCCATTTGATTGTGCAATTGTTCCGCCAATTTGGACAAGGAGGAAGCAGAGGAGAATACCTGCTCCATGGCAGCCAGCTGCTCTTCCGTAGAAGCGGACACATGTTGGATCCCCGATGCAGATTCCTCGACTATTTTGGAAATATGCTGCATGGAACTGCCCACCTGTACGGTAGAAGCGGACATTTGCTCTGCAGCCGCAGCAACCTCTTCAATCTGGCTGACTACTTTAAGTACGGAATGTTCAATATGCTCGAATGAAGTTCCTGCTATATTTACAACAAGAATTCCTTCGTTGACCTCTTTTATTCCAACTTCCATCGATTGTGTTGCACTATATGTCTCTTGTTGAATGGTAGATATCAAATCCGAAATCTGTTGAGAGGAATGGGAAGATTGTTCGGCTAGCTTGCGAATTTCGCCGGCCACTACCGCGAATCCTTTCCCTTGCTCGCCGGCCCGTGCAGCTTCAATGGAGGCGTTTAATGCCAGGAGATTCGTTTGTTTTGCGATGCCGGTTATGATGCTTACAATTTCTCCGATATCTTGAGAGCGCTCTCCTAAGCTTGTAATGATATTCGATAAATCTTCGATGGTTTTATGTATGAAGTACATTTGAGCAACTACTTTTTGGATGGCCTGATTTCCTTCTATGGACTTTCCGGCAGCTTCTGTAGCGGAGGAGGAGACACCTTGTGCATTTATCGCTATTTGCTCGGCGCTTACTGACATTTCATCAACGGCTTTGACGCTTTCCATGACGCTTTGAACTTGCTGATCGGCTCCAGCGGCGACCTTCTGCATGGCCGTAACAATGACTTCCGTTGCTGTATTGCTATGCTGGACGCTGGCAGTCATTTCCTCTGAAGATGAGGTGACATGTTCAGCACCAGATGTTACTTGATAGATAACACCGCGCAGGTTATCGACCATTTGCTCAAAGGAATCGGCCAATTCACCGACCTCGTCCCGATTCTTCACTTTTACCTTTGCTTGCGTTAAGTCGCCTGCCGCTATTTGTTTTGCCGCTTTTGCGATAAGAACGATCGGTTTGGAGATTACTCTTGAAATAAACAACCCTATGAGTATTGCCGATATGAAGGCGACCACACTAATGATCAGAACAATTTTTTTAATGGAGTCAACCATTACTGTATTACTAGCGCTTTCTTCATCGACTAATTCTTGCTGCCCATCGGCTATTTTATTAGCAAGGCTTTCCATCTCGCGACCAAGCGGAATAACTTCCGAGGAGGCCAGTTTCATTGCCGCTTCTTTGTTCGTGCCCAGCAGGGAATTCACTTGGTCGGCGCTTTTCTTAAATTGTTGATTGAGCTCATTGAATTTGCTCAGGTCGTTTCTGTCCACATCTCGCCTTACCATCGTGCTGGTGGCAGTTATGAGATCCGTTAAATTGGCGCTAGCGAGCATTAAACGATCCTCTGCCTCTTTGTTTGGAGCTAATAAATTGTCACGCAAGCTGCTCATTTGCTGGAGTGTGGCAGCTCTCATGTCCTTTGAATTGTTCAAAATCTTCTCGCGCCTATCAACCAGATCTGTATAGGAATCGTCTATCTTTTGCAAATAAAAGTAGGAAAGCATACTGACAAGTCCAAGAAGAAGTGCAATAACTAAGAAACCTGTTATTATTTTTTTAGCGATGGACAACCTCATAGAGCACCTCTTTTTCTATATTTTTTTCGATATAATTCGACATTAGCATTACCTGTATGTTTTGGCAAGAAATTCGTTTTAAGATTCTGAACTTTTAATTTCAGTTGTTTTTTCTTAGGTGAGGATCAGTTTATTAAACTTTCTTAACCCCAATTAATACGCGTATTTACGGGGTTTATTTTCGTTTTTTGTTGTGAAATTAGTCTCTTTTAAATATGCGGAAAATTCAATCATTTATATAATTCCATTTTTCATGCAAATTTTCGATTTGAATAATATTCGACATTTTTTGATATAAATCGCTACGATTAACTAGTTCATTATTCAAGCTTCCATAATTGTCATGTGGTAAGGTGAAGAGCCGTTATGAGTAAACATCGGGACGGGCGATTGAGCGAGGTAGCGGAGAGCACCACTAATGATCTTGCGTCTGCACGAGACCCTGGTGCATCACGCTTTTATGGAGAAGATGCTTTGGCCGGCAAAGTTGTGAGAACTACAGGGCGCTATTTGCGCTAAAAGAGCTGTTTGTTGGCTGCGGACGGATCTACAGGGTCCTATTGCCCGTGAATACCTCTCATTTTGGCAACAAGGTGTAAAATAGGGGATCATAGTTCTCTCTAGCATACAGAAATATGGACTCTTTCAAAAATAGAGGATCATAGTTCCCACTCGCGCAATAGGATGCCATCCTAGAATCAAAAAGCTGTCCCTCAGGCTATTCCTAGCCTTTTGAGACAGCCTCTCTATTGTATTTTGCACAAAATGAAGTTAGCCTTTATTGTTTTGAAGCTCTGAATACAGCGTCCCAATGGCATATGTCGTTCTCTCTTCCCCAGAAGCGGCAGGCTCCCCACGCACGACCCAGCCGTAAGAAAGAACCGCAGTCAGGCGGTTATACTCCTCCGTATGAAGATTCGCGATGACGAATTCTTTGCCTTGCTCCAGATGCAGCTCGGTTTCTTGTCCGAGGGCGAGGAGAATCCAGCTGGCGATGCCTCGCAGGGTGTTATATTTGATCTGGTAGCCGTGACGTACCGCTTGTTCGAACAGCACGGGATCGCTTTCCGAGAGCTCGGTTAAACGAGCATAGTTGAACTGGAACTTGCTATGATCTACGGGCAGCTCGCCAGTCTTGACACGTTGAAGCAGCTCGTCTGCAGGCCAGCCTTGAGACTTAAGAGATTCAAGGATGAGGGCATCCCATTGTGAGAGTTTGACTGCGTTTGGTTCGGATATAGGCATTTTTCAAAGCTCCTATCTGTGTATATGTGGTTGTATGAAAGAAACTGCCCAACCATCTTCCCGATGATGAGGCAGTCTTTCACATGGTTAGCAGCTTACTTACTAGCTTTATACTTGTTCAGGAAATCCTTCGCTTTAGCCGCGTCTGCTTTGAGTTCCAATCCTGTTTTGACAAGCGGGCTTAACGTCGAGACGGCCTTGAACTTATTATTTTTGTAATAAGCGAGGAACTCGTCTTGATTGATGGAGTACAGCACAGCTTTTCTCAAATCGGCACTCTTGGCAACTTCGCGGTTCTTGGTGTTAAAGAGTAGGTAGGATACGGCATTGCTAGGGACCGTTTGCAGCGAAAGCTTGCTATCGGCTTTGACGACGTCGAATTTAATCTCAGAAACACCGTAGAGCAGGTGAATCTCACCGCTTCTGAGCGCGGAAAGGGAGCTTTCTGCGTCTTTGATGAACCGGACTTTGATCGTATCGACTCGCGGTTCGTACTTCGTGCCCTTCATATATCCCGGGTTTTTGTTGAAGACGGCTTCGTAATCATTTTTGTAAGACAGGATATAAGGACCGCTTGTGGACAAGGTGTTATTGTATTTGGCTCCCTCGGTAACCGTTGATTGGTCTCCGTAGGCAATGTCTTTATTCACATCGTATTTCGCTACATCGTACGTATTGATGCTCTCGACCTGCTTCTTGGAGACAATACCTGCCGATTGATGGGCAAGATAGTTCAATACTTGCGGGAACGGCTTAGTCGTCGTCAGCTTAACCACCTGATACTTGCCTTCCTTATTGCTGGCTTTGGTTTTGTCGGATACCAATGACGTGATTTTGGCGTCGAGCCCTTTTTCCAAAGCTGCTTTGACGGTCTCGGAGCCGCCGGATAGCTTAACGGATTCGAGTGCCGCCGGGTCTGTCACGAGCTCAAGCTTCTGAATATGCTCATGCAGCGTGAACGTGCGGTGATTTGGAACGGAATTTTTGTCTTTGGCGCGATTCAGCGAGAAAATGACATCTTCTGCGCCTACGCGTTCGCCGGAATCCACGGCCAGCTTATCTTTGATCTGTGCGAATCGGATGTCGTCTCGCAAAATGAAGTAGTAGTCCGAATTGCCTTCGGCAATCGCGAAGTTGTACGATAGGGAGCCCTCAGGCGTCAGCTTATCGTCGTCCGTCAGATTGAGCAAACGAACGTACATGTTCGTGTTAATAATATTAATGGATCCATCATTGCCCTTGATCGGGTCAAGCGATGTCAGAGAAGGTAGCGATGATTGCAAAATGATCGGATCTTTGGCGCGTTTGGAAGCATCCTTGAAATCGAGTTCCTCCCAAGGAAGGGAACGTGACTTAGAAAGTCGTACGGACTCTTTCTTCAGAACGTCTTGATTAAACGCTTGCGCTTTAAGCGAATTGTAGAGCGGCGCGATATAAGCTTTGTCAAAAACGAGCTGCTGCTCGAATTTCTTATACGTCTCCGGGTATTGCTCCGGTGTTTGAGCCGAAGCTTGTTCGATCAAATTGTCGATTTCAGGATCTTTCAAGATGCTATAGTCGCCACCCGACTTAAAAAGGGAGCGCACCGCATAGTCCGGGTTGCCGGTAACGGTGGTCCAGCTGGACAAAGCAATGTCGAAGTTGCCTGCGTCCTGTTGGGCTTTGAATGTGCCGTAGTCCGGCTGGATGTTCAGCTTAACGTTGAAGCCGTTCTTCGTCAACTGGTCGCGGACGATGTTAAGATCTGTCTCGTTTGCGCTCGTGCCCAGCAGCTCGATATCGACGGGAGTGTTGTTGACGGCTGCTGTCCCAGGGGTTGCTGCTCCCGGTGTCGGCGATGCTGCGGCCTGATCCTTGGTAGTGAAATTGCATCCGCTGAGCATCAGAGAGATGCCTAGGACGGTAGGAATGACAATTTTGCTTTTAGTCTTCATAATACTTGTGACCTCCTATAATGCTAAATAATATATGAATGCACATTCAATCCAGATCCTGCATGTTTCGTAACGAAGCGGTTTTGGAGAAAGAATGAAAATTCCAAAATCATTGAAAAACGGTTAATCCAAAACGGTTAGTCCAGCTTGGGATCAAGCGCGTCGCGCAATCCGTCGCCCAGAAAGTTGAAGGACAGCACCAGCGCGATAATAGCCAAGCCGGGATAGATTGCCGTATAAGCATTCGTTTCGAGGTAGGAGCTCCCCACCTTCAAAATATTGCCCCACTCCGGGATATGCGGTTCAACGCCGAGTCCAAGGAAGCTCAGACTGCTTGTCGAAATGATGGCTCCACCGACAGTGAGCGTGGATTTGACAATCATCGGCGCAATGGAGTTTGGAGCAATATGCCTGAGCAGAATGATCAGATCTCCCGCGCCGAAAGCGCGTGCCGCCTGCACGTATTCTAGCGAAGAGACGAGAAGCACGTTAGCTCGCATTGTCCGAGCGTACGTAGGGATGGCCCCGATGCTCAGCGCTAGAATGAGATTAATCGTATTGGCACCAAACGCGGCAATGATGGCGATGGCCAGCAAGATGCCGGGAATCGCGTACAGAATATCGAGCGCCCGCATGATTAAATTGTCTGTGTTACGTCCATAGTAGCCGGATATTGCTCCCAGCGAGCCCCCGATGATCACTGGGATTAACGTTGAGAGGATACCGACGAACAGCGAGATGCGGGCACCGAATACGATCCGTGAGAATAGGCAGCGGCCGAAATTGTCTGTGCCAAGCGGATAGGTCAGGTTCGGCGCTTGCAGGATCGCCCCATAATTATTGTCGATGGCCATGCCATAGTCGAACGTCAAGTAGCTGCACAAGGAGATGGCAATTAGAAAGCCAATGAACCACAAGCCCAGCATCGAGGTGGAACTGCGGGACAGCTTGTCGATGACCTCGCTGAGCTTCGGTCCGGATGAATCGCTCCTGTTTCTAAGTCTGGCGATTAACAGGATAGCGAGCGCCAGGGCAAAGAGATTGCCCGTTACGGATGTTGCAAGCAATAGGATGGCGGCTATCCACATCCACTTCGGCAGAAGCGTGTCATCTGAATACCTGGCGATGAGCAGCATAACAAGCAATTGTATGGCACCCCCAACTAACAAGAGCGACATGCCGGGTACGAATAAGTTGGATACATAAGGCTTAAAGACGTTCAAGGCCGAAACCGCGAATACGAATACGGTCGTCAAGAGAGCGTAGACCGAGAGTGTGTAAGCGGCGCTTTTCTTGCTTTTGATGAGTTGAAAAGCCGCCGTTACGACAAAGATATTAGCGGTCAATAAGCTGAGCAACAGCACGTAGCCTAATCGGCGTGTGGTGCGGCGCAGCTCTCCGTAAAGGAGCAGGTCTCTGCGAATCAATGCCATCGTTCCGAATTGGAGCAAGGCGAAGATCAAATATGAGACAAAGGCAGCGAAGACAGCTGGCTTTACGGCTGGTGTTGACCCTCCCTGAAAGCTGTTAATCAGCAGCACTAGCGCTAAGATCAGGGAAGCGATGCCGGCGAAGCTGGCCTGCCCGTATTCGGTACAAGTGCGTAGTCTGAAATGAATGTCTTGTTTCGTTAAAATTGGTTTGGTCACGTTGGCCACCTGCTAGTATTGTTTCATTTTGGATCGGATTCTTGGATCGAAAAAAGCGTACAAAATGTCGATGACGACATTTACGATAGAAATCGTAATGGCCGTATAGATGACTCCGCCCATAATGCTAGGAATATCGGGGATGAACTGCTTGTCCACAATGTAGCTTCCAATCCCGTTAATATTGAAAACTTTCTCCGTTACCGCCGCTCCTCCGAGCATCGCTCCGAATTGCAGTCCGATGACGGTAATAATCGGGATCAGGGCATTCCCTACGGCATGTTTCCACAGCACTTGCCTGCGGGTCAGCCCTTTGGCCCGGGCTGTCGTCATATAATCCTCGTGAATGACCTCCAGCGTAGAAGAGCGCGTCATCCGGGCGACCGCTGCTGTAAGCCCTGTTCCTAGTACGACAATAGGCATAATCATCGTCAACGCGTTCTGCGGATTATACGTAGCAGGCAGCCAGTGCAGCTTGATCGAGAAATTCAGGATGAGAATCAGCCCCTGCCAGAAGTTCGGAATCGACAACCCAATCAGCGCGATCAGCATGAACGTATAGTCAAAGAAAGAATTAGGCCGTGTGGCGGATACTAACCCGATTGGCAGGGCGATCAATACGGCTGCGACCGTGGAGATGACGGTAAGCGTCAGCGTCACGGGGAACTTCGCGGCGATTGAGGTCGTAACGTCTTCGTTGCCTGCGAATGATTTGCCCAGATCAAATGTCAGGATGCCGTGGAAAGTATGCCAGAGCTGGGCCAGATAAGACTGATCCAAGCCATAAAGCTTGTTGAACGCAGCGATTTGCTCTGCGGTAGCGGTTTCCCCGATGATGTTGGCGGCAGGATTCATAGGCGACAAATGCAAAATGGTAAAGACGAGAAAGGCCACTCCAAAAATAACAAAGACGGTCATCACGAGCCGTTCAATGATGTATTTTAGATAGGCGTTGCCATAAATGAGCATAAGCGCGTACATGAGAACACCAGGGACAAGGGATACAGCCAGAATCGCCGGGTGCCGGATCAACGCAGTGAACGTATCCGCATAGGTGACTGGGGGCTGGCCGCCCTCGCTCTGTTGAGCTTTAAGTTGGCTCTGTAGCGCCTCTTTGAATTTGGCTGCGGCAATCCGGTTAGCTTCGCGATTCAGTTTCTCAGGTGCGATGGATTGACCGAAAAAACGGTGCTTGCGTTGGAGTTGATCCTTCGTCTCCGCCACCAGACTGTCTCGATAGCCGGAGGCCGTCCATTCCTGTTCTAATTTATCCAGCCTGGATGTATGCGCACTTTGCTTCTTACGGCGCAGAAAGACAAGATAGATAACTAGATGCAGGGGCGCTCCGGCTGCCAGCAGCAAAAGGCGGTAAGTAGGATGCAATAGCATTTTGGAAAAGAGGTTCCCGAGTCGGTCGACGAGACGGGAATCCATTGCGACAGTGTGCCCGGTCAAGTTCTTGTGCTCCTTTTAACGGTTTGTATTATATATTGCATTATTCCGATCGATATAGTAGATTTTAAAGTGAGCAACGAAGAATGTCAATAATCCTCGAAATAATATTCCACTTTGTTGCGATTTGATGAAAACAATACACAAAGGTGATCATATGACGTCAATCTTAGAAGTAAATCAGTTAACTGTTTCTTTTTATTCTCGCGATAAGGAAGTTGAAGCGGTGCGAAACGTAAGCTTTTCGGTGCGCGAGGGCGAGACGCTGGGCATCGTAGGGGAATCCGGCAGCGGAAAAAGTGTGACGGCCCGGAGCATCATGCGCCTATTGC
Organism: Paenibacillus sp. FW126-R14; assembly: GCF_058789495.1. Lineage (NCBI taxonomy): Bacteria > Bacillati > Bacillota > Bacilli > Caryophanales > Paenibacillaceae > Paenibacillus > Paenibacillus sp. FW126-R14. Next base: position 244,346 of record NZ_JBYTBS010000001.1, read on the forward strand.
CATCTCCACCCTCGAAGGTCAAAGGTGGGGAGGTGCTCTTCAAGGGACAAAACCTAGCCGACAAATCGGATTTAGAGATGGAGGAGATCCGCGGACGCGATATCGGCATGATTTTCCAAGATCCGATGTCTTCCCTAAACCCTACGATGCGCATAGGTCGGCAGATTGAGGAAGGCTTGATCAAGCACAGGCGGCTTAATAAGGAGCAAGCCCGGTTTGAAGCAGTCGAGATGCTGAAACTGGTCGGGATTCCTAATCCTGAAGCCCGTTATTTGCAGTATCCCCATGAATTTTCCGGGGGCATGCGTCAACGGGTGATGATCGCGATCGCGCTTGCGTGCCGGCCGGCGCTGCTGATCGCCGATGAGCCGACCACTTCGCTAGACGTAACGATTCAGTCGCAAATTTTGCATCAGATGAAGGAAATTCAGCGCAAGTTGGGGACCTCGATCATCCTGATAACCCATGATTTGGGTGTCGTAGCCGGGATGTGCGACCGGGTTGTCGTCATGAAGGATGGCGAGGTTGTCGAAACGGGGACAACGGAGGAAATTTTCTCTGCGCCGAAGCATCCCTATACGGTACGTCTGCTACATGCGCTGCCTCGCCTTGATGAGAAGAAAAAGCCCAAGCTTGTCTCAGCTGTCAGCCGTTCTGCAGAAGATCGCCCTTTGCTGGAGGTTAGGTCGCTCAGACAGCATTTCAATCTGGGGAAAGGCCAAATCATTAAAGCGGTTAACGATATCAGCTTCGATATCCGGGCGGGTGAAACGCTTGGCGTTGTCGGTGAATCAGGCAGCGGCAAATCCACCACGGGCCGGACCATTTTACGTCTGAATGAGGCGACGGGGGGAGAGGTGCTGTATAAGGGCATACCGCTCAATCGATTGTCGCGGAGTGAAATGAAGACGATGCGCCGCTATATGCAGATGATTTTCCAGGACCCTTATGCTTCGCTGAACCCGCGCATGCGGATTGCCGACATTATCGGCGAGGCGCTGGATCTCCATCGGATGACGAGCGGCAAGTTGGAGCGGCAGAAGAAAATTGAGGAGCTGCTGGAGATGGTCGGTCTCCGCGCATCGCACGCCATGCGCTATCCGCATGAATTCTCGGGCGGGCAGCGGCAGCGGATTGGAATCGCCCGCACACTGGCCGTCGAGCCGGAATTTATCGTCTGCGACGAGCCGCTGTCGGCGCTGGATGTCTCCATCCAGGCGCAGATTGTCAAGCTGCTGGAGGAGCTGCAGCAAAGGCTGGGGCTGACGTACTTATTTATCGCGCACGACCTCTCGATGGTCAAGCATATCAGTGACCGTGTGGCGGTTATGTACAAGGGGAGAATCGTGGAGCTGGCGGAGAGCGAAGAGCTGTATGCGAACCCGCTGCATGCCTATACGAAGTCGCTGCTTGCAGCGATTCCTGTACCCGATCCGGCGGTGCAGTCCCGCAAGACGTTCGTGCCGCCGATCGATCCGGCCGTACAAGATCCATACGGATTGGAGCGGTCGCGGTTCGTAGAAGTTCAGCCTGGGCATTGGCTGGCTATAGCCGAATCGTAAATAGGTGTAAGGCAAATCCTCATGTTTATTGCAAACGGAGGATTTTTTTTGTACTTTTTTTCTTTTTGGATGTAAGCTGTTTATGAATTAACCTTAACAAGGAGTGACCCGTTTTGCTCACACAAGTGAAGGATCTATTTGCCATAACGCTGTTTGATGTGAAAAAAATACAGTACTACTCCCGATTTATGTTTGATTTCACCCAGCCTTATTTGACTGTGTCCTACATTAAACAAGGAGAGGTGATCACGACGGATGACGGTAAGGAGTATATCGCCAGAACCGGAGATGTCATGATTCATCGCCCTGATACGCCTTTTAATGTGATATCGCAGATGGAAGGCGTTCACTTTCTCTTTAGTATTGAACTGGCTGTCAGGGAGGGAGAAGATTTCTTTCGGATGTTCCCCTTAAATAAGGTTATTACGATCAGAGATACCGCTTTGTATGAAAAGAAGTTCGACGAGCTGAAAGACATGTGGCAGCAGAATAACAATACGCATAGGTCCGTGCAGGCGGGTTTTCTGGCTCTTTTCCTGCTTCATGAGATTGTAGAAAGCTCCAAAATAGGAGAAAAGCGTACGTCCAGAGATACGTTTGAGATCAACCGGTTCAATTATGCGCTTCATTATATCGAAAAGGGTTTGGAGCGAAATATTACGCGTGAGGAATTGGCGGACATTTACCATATGAATCCTGTTTATTTTAGCCGGGCGTTTAAAAAGGTTTATGATCTTACCCCGATGCAGATGCTGCAAAAAATGAGAGTTTTACAAGCAAAAAGAATGCTGGAAGACCCGGCAAACACCATTGAGCAAATTTCCCAAAAATGCGGCTTCTATGATGCGTCGCATTTCAATCGCGTTTTTCAGAAAGCTTTTCGCATGTCCCCAAGTAATTTTCGGAAAAGTATCAAAAGTACAAAAAGTGCAATCGTGCCTACATGGTCTGAGGACAGTTTGTAGGATAACATAATACATATAGTTTATCGCGAGGAGGAATTGACAGCGCATACAATTAGCTGAAAGGCGCACGAAATAAGGTTATCTGCGAATAGGTGTCATATTAAAGGGGGAAATGCCAATGGTACAAAAACGGAAGTATGCTGCGATTTTCATCGGATCTGCACTAATTGTACAAATCATTACCGCTTGTTCTGCCTCTCCTGCGAATACAGCCAGTACCCCAACTCCCGCAGCGGGAGCGTCCGGCAATAAAGCCGAAGCAGCGCCAACGGGTGAGAAAGTTACTCTGCGCGTGATGGACTGGGCGGATAGCGAGAAGCCCTATCGCGAGAAGTTTATGAAAGATTTTGAAGCTAAATATCCAAATATCAAAATCGAATATACGCTAATGAGCGTCGATCAATTCCAGAATACGATCACAACAGCGATTAAATCGGGAGATGCACCGGATTTATTCCCTATTCCCGGCAATATGTCGCTCAGTATGGCGGTTAAAGGAGATTGGTATCTCCCGTTAGACGATTACCTAGACGATGCCTTTAAGAGCCGGTTCATTGACGGTGTGTTCGTGGAAGGTTCGACTGTGCTAAACGGCAAGCTTTATTCCATTCCTGCGCTTTCGAGCGTGCCGAGTACGCTTGTCTATTACAATAAGCAGTTGTTTAGAGATGCCGGCTTGAACCCCGACAACCCGCCAAAAACATATTCGGAATTCCGCGAGGCGGCAAAGAAAATTACGGAAGCGGGCAAAGGCAAGGCGTACGGCATCATTGAGGGCGGCAAGCAAATCGGCCGCTGGAAGCTGGCGGCTATGGACTGGTCCGCACTTGGCGGCAGCGGGTTAAACCAACAATCGCCGATCAGTTTGGTGACGCATGACGCGAATTATGACAGCAAAGCCGTTGTCGATGTGATGAACTTGTTCAAGGGGATGAAGGACGACGGAAGTTTCCATCCGAAGACGATGAGCATTTCCGCACCTGAAGCCCGCGCTCTATTCGGGGAGGGTCAGGCTGGTTTCATCTTGCAGGGGGAATGGTCCATCGGGGTGTGGAAGCGGGATAACCCGAATTTGGATTTCGGTGTGATGATGCCTCCGGTGCCGGACGATGGACAAAAGGGATATTTGCCTAAATCGACTATAGGTCCTTGGATCGGGATATCGAAGACATCGAAGCATCCGAAAGAGGCCGCGCTTTATTTAAAGGAATACTTCAGTAAAGAGTACCAGTCCGTATTGGTGAAAGCGGGAGACCGTTTCTCAATCTTAAAGGATGTCAATGAGACGGCTTCCGAAATTCCGCAATTTAAGCAATACTATGACATCGTTCAGAAGTCTTCACGGTTAATTCCGAATCCTCAGATTAGAAACCCTGAGCTTACGAGCGTGTATGGGAACTATAAGGATGTTCAACCTGGTGTCGGCGATATCCTGCAAGGCGTCGTAGCCGGGGCGATCAAAGATCCGACCGCTCCGCTTAAGCAGTACTCTGATCTCGTTAATAAAGCGTTAGATACGGCTATTGCGAAGGCGAAGTCGGAAGGCGCGAAGGTAGACAAAAATGATTTCACATTCTCCAATTGGAGCGCCGATAAAAATTACTTAGAACAAGATTACAAATCGATCAAATAATGGGGAGTTCACGCATCGTGAAAACCAAATGGAAAATTGAATTATGGTGTTGGCTATTCCTGGCTCCGACGATACTCCTTTTCGTCCTGTTTCAAGGCTGGCCGATTGCAGCCAGCTTGTACTACGCCACCTTGGATTGGTCGGGGTTAACCTCCGATGCAACCTATGTCGGACTTCATAACTACGTTCAAGTGGCGAAGGACCCTTATTTTTGGAACGCATTTAAAAATAGCTTTACTTTTATGTTTGGCGTCGTGCCTCTTAATCTGTTCATACCCTTAATACTTGCCGTTGTTCTGAATCGTCCCAGGATAAAGGGGGCCGGCGTCTACCGGACCTTCATCTTTCTGCCGGTTGTTACAACCACATCGATTGTCGGTATTATCATGGTTTTCATATGGGGCAGCGACGGAGCTGTCAATGATGCGTTATTGAAAATAGGCTGGCTCGACGCACCAATTAATTGGCTGGGAGATGCCAAATGGTCCATGTTTACCGTGATCCTCATTTCAGTGTGGAAAAATCTCGGGATTAACATGATTTATTGGCTTGCCGGACTGCAGGGGATACCCAAGGATCTGTATGAAGCTGCGGAAGTGGATGGAGCAAGAGGGAGCAAATTATTTTTTCATATTACCGTACCCCTGCTTGTGCCGATAGGAGCCGTCATTTTGCTGCTCAATGTCGTCAATTCCCTGAAAGTGTTCGATTTGATCAAAACGATGACCAATGGAGGACCCTTCTTCGCGACGGATGTTGTGTCCACCTATATTTACCGGTACGCCTTTTCCAGTGAAATGGGGCTTCCGCAACTAGGGTATGCATCGGCTGCCGGTCTCTTCTTTGCCGTAACCATCAGCGCTCTCGCGGTGATTCAATCCGTGCTGAGTAAACGAATCAAAGGTCGTGCAAAATCATGAAAATTCTAAGATTATCATTGTTCCACGTCATCATGACCGCCTTCTGCCTCGTTTGGATTTATCCGTTCCTCTGGATGGTCTCGGCTTCCTTCAAGACACAGAGCGAATTTTTCGCTAATGGCCTGCGGTTGATCCCGAACAGCTTTCAAATGGGGAATCTGATCCGAGCATGGAATGAAGCGAATTTTGAACGCTATTTTTTGAATAGTGTCGTTATTTCCGTCAGTACTATTCTCATCGTACTTCTGGCAACGTCAACCTGCGGATATGTACTAGGCCGGTACGCTTTTAAAGGGAAGAAGGGGGTTATGGCGGTTTTGGTCGCCAGTATGATTGTTCCGATGGAATTTGCGATTATTCCGATCTATGATTTGATCAAACAAATGGGGCTGATGAACAATTTGCTTGGGGTCATTCTCGCTGAAGCGGGAGGAGCGCACATCATCTTTATCCTGCTCTTTGCTACCTTCTTCGGCCAGATTCCCAAAGAGCTGGAGGAAGCCTCCATTATGGACGGCTGTGGATTTTTCCGCACCTTTTTCACCATTATGCTGCCGTTATCGAAACCAATCATCGGAAGTGTGACGATCATGCAGTTCATTTGGTCCTGGAACTCTTTTATGATTCCGTTAATTTTAACACTCAGTTCGCCCAATCTGCGGCCTCTTGCCGTTGGCTTGTACGCGCTTCGGGGCGAGAATGTGGTGGATTGGACAGGGATTGCCGCCGGAGGCACGATTGCGATCGTTCCGATCATTGTTATTTTCCTGTTCCTGCAGCGCTACTTTGTAGATGGGATTGCCGGTGCCGTAAAAGGTTAATTTAGAGAAGATGCACAAACAACAAATTACATCAAAGGCGGGTTACATAACCTATGAGAATTGTTTATTTGGATTTAGATTCTTTGCGTCCTGATCATTTGGGCTGCTATGGTTACCATCGTGCGACTTCGCCTAATATCGACCGGATTGCCGAAGAGAGCGTTCGGTTTACCAACTACTATTGCTCGGACGCCCCGTGCATGCCCTCCAGATCGGCATTAATGTCGGGCAGATTCGGGATCCACACCGGCGTCGTCGGACATGGGGGCACGGCTGCGGATATGAGGCGCGAAGGGATGGAGCGCGGTTTCAGCGACCGGCTGGCGACGGAAAGCCTTCCTGGCGTGCTGCGTAAAACGGGTATGAAGACGGCATCGATCAGCACCTTCTCAGAAAGACATTCCGTATGGACCTTTAACGCGGGATTTAATGAAGTGTTAAATGTTGGAGGCAGGGGCGGCGAGTCTGCTGAACAAGTATTGCCCGTTGCGCTCAAATGGCTGGAAGATAATGCGAAATCAGAAAATTGGTTCTTGCATCTTAATTTCTGGGATCCGCATACGCCATATAGGACGCCGGAGCACGTAGGCAACCCATTTGCCCACGAACCTATGCCGGCATGGATTACGGAAGATGTATTCTTGCAGCATAAGCTCAAACAGGGGCAGCACAGCATTGAAGATATGAATAAGCTTGCCAAGTCGCATTATTACCGACATCCGAGGCATAGCCAAACGATTGAGCAGCATAACGATTTAAGGACGATTATCGACAATTACGATTGCGCCATTCGTTATATGGATGAGCATATCGGGGAAGTCATTCAAAGGCTTGACGAGCTCGGGGTGTTAGCGGATACAGCGATTATTGTTAGCGCGGATCATGGGGAAAATATGGGGGAATTAGGTATTTACTCCGAGCACGGGACAGCGGATCAGGGGACCTGCCGAATTCCGATGATCATCCGCTGGCCTGGCGGCCTTAAAGGAAGCGTTGACGAGGGGCTCCATTATCAATTGGATCTTGCCCCTACACTGGCCAGCTTGCTGGGTGCGCCGAAACCGGAGTCTTGGGACGGTTTGAGCTATGCGGAAAGCATTACGGAGGGCGCTGATACAGGCAGACCTTACTTGGTTGTATCCCAATGCGCACATGTCTGCCAACGAAGCGTCAGATTTGAGAACTGGCTGTATATTCGAACCTATCACGACGGTTATCATGGCTTTCCCAAAGACATGCTGTTTGATTTGGAAAATGATCCTTACGAACAGTACAATCTCGTTGAAGACAGAAGCGATATCCATATGAAAGCTGTATATTTGCTTAATGAATGGCACGATGACATGATGCTGACTATGAAAGAGGACATTGATCCGTTATGGACCGTTATGAAAGAAGGCGGACCTTTCCACGCGAAGGAATATAAGCACATGATGGATGCGGTGAAATAAACGAAATAGCGGGTGAAGCTGGCGGATACTGTTCGAGAGGTATCCGCTAATTTCATTGGGATTTTAAGCTAATATGTCAAAATAGAGCTATAGATGTAAAGTGAGTGGGATTTTATAAATGGATGATAACGTGTATGATGCGCATGATAGCTGTAACTTGAGCTAGAGCGGTTAGGCAAGTGATCGGCATTCTTGGACAAAAGGAGACGGCATACCGTGTTTAAGATGATGATTGTGGATGACGAGCCGCTGGTCAGACTTGCCTTGCATCAAATGATTCCTTGGCAGGAATTTCATATTCAAATCGTATGCGAAGCCAATGATGGGGCGGAAGCGATCGCATTTTTGCGGAAGTATGGTGACATTGATCTGGTGATTACGGACATCAAAATGCCAAAAATGAGTGGAATTGATCTGCTTCGTGAATGCAATGCCAGTGAAATATGCAAGCCACCGGTCTGGATTATTTTAAGCGCTTATAGCAATTATGAAATCGTGAGGCATACCTTCTTATTGGGAGCGCTCGATTATATTGTGAAAACGGAATTAGACGAGGAGCATCTCATACGTGTCGTTACGAAAGCGATCCAAACGCTTAATCAACGTAGAACAATGAAAAGGATTGGTCGCGTAGAAACGAATGAATGGGGCAGGACGAAAACAGAGCAATACATTAGAAAGCTTATTCCTATGAACCCGGAGGTTGAGAAGTTTGAGTACGATCAACTAACAGCCCAGATTTGTGAAAGTATCGGAGAAGTTAATCAGGTAGCCGCAGTGTTGTGTATAAGGAGGCAAACGGAGCCATGGATGAGCGATACCCAAAAGGGGAGTTTCGTTGTCCAAACGATTCAGACTGTCCTTCATTCCATGTCGATTCCGTTTCTGTATGATAGGCAAGATGCTGACAACTACGTGTTGTTCTTAACGCTTCCCGAAGAAAGGAGCTGGTCGGCAAGCCGTCACAAAATCCAGTTCGCTTTTCAGTTAATAAAGACCCGTATTGAACAATATATGAATTTGAAAGTTTCCATTGGAGTTAGCGATACAGCTAACAGCAGGAAAAATTGGCGCCGGTTGTACGATCAAGCGAAGCAGTTGGCGGCTAGCATTTATTTTGAAGGATTCGGCCGAATATTTTATCCTGAACAAGCGCACGTCGAGCAGGACCGCAGCAAGCTTACGGCACAAAAAGAAGAGATCAAGAGGATGATCGCCGACTTTATCCGTTTTTTTTCGCTGGAAGACAAGCTGGCCTGGGAACACAAGCTGGAACAAATCATGAAGACCATCATGAGAAATAAAGGTTCGGATCCCATTGAAACCAAAGAGGTGTTGGCTGATTTCATTTGGGGAATCGGGGCCTTTTTATATCAAAAAGGGCTGCGTTGGGGTGAATTGGATTGCAAGATTAGCGATCCCTTTGAGGCAATCGAAAACTCTCAGACATTGGAGGATACGCTCATTTGGCTTAGGCAAATATGCCACAGTATGTACAGCGCTACTCATGAAAGCCGTAATGCGCGATGTGAGCCGAATAGCCTCCCCGTTTTGAAGGCAAAACGATTGGTGGATTCGCATTATCGCGAAAACATAAACTTGTCGCTCGTTTGTGAAATGGTCGGTGTCAGTGAAAGCTACTTAAGCAAGCAATTCGCCAAAGAGGTTGGGTGTACGTTCGTTCAGTATGTAACAAACCAGCGTATGGAGGAATCGAAGTCCTTATTGCGAATGAACATGAAGATAAGTGAGATATGCGAACAGGTTGGTTACTTGAATGCTGAACATTTCAGCCGTGTGTTTAAGAAGGCGACAGGATATAGTCCAAGGGCTTATAGAGGTAAATTTCGAAAAAATAGTATAAATAATATCAATTTACTTCTAAAATGATCATTCTTAAACGCTTTTATTATGTTTATTCTTAATGAAGGGTTCCGCATGCAGCGCGCGATACAATTTGTATCTATATGATTGGCGGTAGCGACAAGGCTAGAGGCATGATGTGGTTTTTGACATTGTGCAGCTAGTCTTTTTAAAAGGTGAAAATGAAGGAGGATGTTAAGTGAAGAGGCAAATGATTGCAGCATTTTGTTTGATTGGCGTTTTGCTTTCCAGTAATATGCTTCCCCCACCCATTGCGCAAGCGCAGCAGGCGGCAGCTTCGGATATCCATGCTGCCGCAACGGGCAAAGCCGTTAGTTACAACGGAGAAAGGAGGCTCAATTTCAATGAAAATTGGCGTTTCCAAAGGGAAACGGGCGGGAGCCTCACCGGGGCGCAGCTGCCCGGCTATGACGATTCAGCCTGGAGGCAGCTGAGCTTGCCGCACGACTGGAGTGTGGAGCTGGATTTCAATGCACAGTCTCCTGCTACGCATGAGGGGGGCTTTTTGGATGGCGGTACCGGGTGGTATCGCAAAACGTTTACATTGCCCACCACGTTGGAAAATAAGCGGATTTCTATCGACTTTGATGGTGTATACATGAACAGTACGGCTTATCTGAACGGGCAGCTGCTGGGCACCTATCCGTACGGCTATAATGCCTTTACGTATGACGTGACCGGAAAGGCCTATACGGACGGCAGGGAAAACGTACTCGTGGTGAAAGTGAACAACATCCAGCCTAGCAGTCGTTGGTATTCGGGCAGCGGGATCTACAGAAACGTATATCTCTCTGTAACGAATCCCATCCACGTGGAGAGATACGGTACATTCGTAACGACACCTAATTTGGAAAACGATTACAAAGCGAACAAAGCCGGTGTCAACCTTAGCACAAAGGTGAAAAATGAAACAAGCGCAGCAGCGCAAATAAAGGTTCTATCAACGATTGTGGACAGTGCCGGGGCAGCTGTAGCATCTGTCGAATCGCCGGAGCAAACCGTTCAAGCCGGGGTGGTTGCAAATTTTGCTGATCATGCTGAAATCATGAATCCTAAGCTGTGGAGTATCGATAACGCTTACAGATATAAGCTTGTCACACAAGTAAAGGTTGGCGGCCAAGTTGTGGATATGTATGAAACACGTTTCGGGCTTCGGTATTTTACATTTGATCCGAATAACGGCTTCTCGTTAAATGGGCAGTATATGAAACTGCATGGGGTATCGATGCATCATGATTTGGGTGCGCTGGGCGCAGCTACGAACTATCGTGCCGTAGAGCGCCAGATGCAAATTATGAAGGATATGGGTGTGAACGCCATAAGGGTTACGCACAATCCAGCTTCCCCGGAGCTAATAGAAGCCTGTAACAACTTAGGTCTATTGGTCGTGGAGGAAGCGTTTGACGCGTGGAATCAATCGAAGAAAACGTATGATTACGGCAGGTTTTTTTCCACGTGGGGAGAGCATGACGTGAAGGAGATGGTTGATAACCATAAGAATGAGCCTTCGATTATCATGTGGTCTTTGGGCAATGAAATTTATGATACAACCAGTGCCAGCGGAGTCACAACGGCCCGTAATCTGGTTAAATGGGTGAAAGAGATCGACACAACGCGGCCAACCACCATCGGCGAGGATAAAACAAGAGGCGATAAGGTCAATGTAACAGCTCTAAACGCGAACATTAAAGCGATATTCGATGCTGTAGATATTGTCGGTCTTAACTATTCCGAAAATAATTATGCCGGTTATCATCAGCAAAATCCGAACTGGATCATTTATGGCGCCGAAACCTCATCGGCAACGCGTTCGCGCGGGGTGTATACGCACCCGAATCAATCGAATCAGAGCACAACGTATGCGGATATGCAGCAATCCTCGTATGACAATGACTATGTAAGCTGGGGCAGAACGGCCGAGGATGCGTGGAAAAGAGACCGTGATCTGAAACATGTCGCAGGACAGTTTATATGGACAGGCTTTGACTATATTGGCGAGCCAACTCCTTATTATAATTCCTTTCCTGCAAAAAGCTCTTACTTCGGCGCAGTCGATACGGCCGGATTCCCGAAAGATATTTTCTATTACTATCAGAGCCAATGGAGCGATAAACCGATGGTACACTTGCTTCCACATTGGAACTGGAAAAAGGGAGATACCGTCCGGGTATTGGCATATACGAACGCGCAGAAGGTAGAGCTGCTGTTAAACGGCAGATCGTTAGGCGAGCGCAGCTATGAATCTAAGACAACTTCTTGGGGGGCTGCCTATAAGGAAACTTCGGCTGGAAAGACCTATCTGGAGTGGTCGGTTCCTTATGAAGCGGGCACTTTAGAAGCAGTGGCCAAGGATGCGAGCGGAACGATTATCGGCAGAGACCAGGTGACAACGGCAGGCGAGCCTGCAGCGGTCAGATTGACGGCCGACAAGCAGGTCATTACGGCAGATGGCACGGATTTATCTTTTATAACGGCTGATATCGTAGACAGCGCCGGTAGAATTGTGCCTACAGCCGACAATCTGATTCAATTCAGCCTCTCGGGCAGCGGCAAGCTGGCGGGTGTTGATAACGGAAATGCGGCAAGCGTTGAGCGCTATAAGGATAACAAACGGAAGGCGTTTAGCGGCAAAGCGTTGGCGATTCTGCAATCCGACAAGCAAGCTGGCGAAATCGTTCTGAACGCAGCGGCCGCAGGGCTAACCGGCAGTTCCGTTAGGGTCATTACCGTACCGGCCGCTGACCGCGATACGAAAACGGTGGCCGGGTTCGATCTCGTCCATGTAAGCGTTGAGGTTAACGAGGCGCCCGTACTGCCTGCTGCTGTGAAAGTATTGTACAGCGATTCGTCCGCTGCCACGAAGTCTGTCACTTGGGCGCAAGTGAACCCTGCCCTTTATGCGAAAGTCGGCGAATTTGATGTCGAGGGTACGGTAGAGGGGATAACCGAAAAGGCAAAAGCCAAGGTAACAGTGAAAGGCGCAGCAGCGGTTAAGCCGTATTCAACGGCAACGAAGGTCGGCGTTAGTCCGGCTTTGCCATCGAAGGTGACTGTACTTTACAGTGACGACACGACGAAGGAAAAGGCGGTTATCTGGAACGCCATACCGGCAGATCTTATTGCTAAGGAGGGAACCTTTGTCATAAAGGGCAGCGTGGCTGAACTTAGTATTGAGGCGGAAGCTTCAATCAGGGTTACTAGCGAGAGCAATTCCGTTAACATCATGCGCGCTCAGGCGGGTTCTTCTTATCCTCTTCTGGAGGCATCGTTCACGAATCCGGATGATAAATTAAGCCATATTAATGACGGCATTAAAAGCTATAACGATACGCCTGTCAACCGATGGACGAATTGGACACGCACGCCACGTAATGATGGCGACTCCATAACGGTGGATTTTGGCGAGTCGTACGCCATTAATAATCTCAATTTGTTCGTGTTCACGGATCGAGATACGGTAGTGCCGCAAAGTGTGGCGGTGCAGTATTGGAACGGTTCAGCATGGGTGAATGTTGATCATCAAGTTAATCGGACACCGTACGTCGTTGGCCAAAACACGATCACCTTCGACGCAGTAAGGACGAATAAGCTGAAATTCCACATGATCGCATCGCAAACGAACAAGTTTGTTGCTTTGACAGAGGTCGAGGTCAATGCGGATAAGCTGGTAATGGGTTCAACCGCTAAACTTAGCGGGATTGCGGTGAATGGCCAATTGTTGAGTGCTTTCAGCCCGGATCAACAAAGCTATGAGCTCAGCTTGCCATATGGCAGCAAGATGCCTGAGCTGACGGCAACGGCCGGGGATCATGCATCCGTTATGATCTTGCCGGTCTATCAATTGCCAGGTACGGCCAAAATTTATGTCACATCGGAAAATGGCTTGACAGACGCGATATACACGGTTCATATGGCGACCGAGAAGCAGATGATCAGCTTAAATCCTGTGAATATCGTTGTAGACAAGGGCTATGCTCCTGTTTTGCCGCTAACGGTAACAGCTAATTTTAATGAAGGTAGTCCAGCGGATGTGAACGTCACGTGGGATACGATCGATCCTGCCCTTTACAATAAATTGGGCGAGTTTACTGTCTTAGGTACTGTGCAGGGAACAACGCTCAAAGCGATGGCGAAGGTGATTGTTAAGGGCGCTCTAGCAGCAGAAAATATTACGCTGGCCGTACTGAAGAACCGGATGCCCAATTTACCGAAGACAGTAAAAGTATTTTACAGTGACGGAACTGAGGAGCAGAGAGCTGCCGCTTGGGGGGACATTCCAGCCGGAAGTACAGCAAGTGTAGGGGAATTTGACATCGAAGGTACGATTGCTGGTACGGGGTTCAAAGCAAAAGCGCATATCCGGGTAACCGATGAAATAGGATCCGAGCTAAATATAAGCAGGTCCAAAAACGGCTACGATTATCCGAAGGCTGAAGCCTCGTTCACGAATAGAGGACCGACTTCCAATGATTTCATTGAGTCGATCAATGATGATGTCATCTCTTACGAGGCAACGCCGCAAAATCGTTGGACGAATTGGCAGAGCACACCGCGTCAGGGCGATTGGGTATCCATCACGTTCGGAGATTATGCGCCGCAGGAATACGATGTAGACAATATGGAAGTCCATTGGTTTGAGGACAGCGGCACATCGTTCCCTGCTTCCTTCAAGATCCAGTATAAGTCTGGCGATACGTGGGTGGATGTAACAGGCTTAAAGAGTGTGCCAGCAGCACCGGCCTTAAGACAGGCCAACTTCTATACGTTCGACAGCGTGAAGACGACTTCGCTGAGACTGAATATGGTCGCGAAGCCAGGTAAGAGCTTAGCTATTACGGAGCTGAAAATATTCAACAAGCAGCCGAAGACACTCAGCGAAGCGAAGGTCAAAGACATCATGCTTGATGGAAAGAGCATCCTTCGCGACTTTGTTCAAACAGGGGGCAGCTATGCGTACAGCGTGAATGTAGCTAGCGCAGCCAGCCTTCCGCAAATTACCGGCATTGGGGAAGACAATACGAGCATTACAGTAGTTCCGGCGGTTACGGCTCCGGGCACGGCTAAGGTGATTGCGAAGTCAGAGGACGGCAAGATGACCCTCGTATACACGATTACGTATCATCTCGCGCAGCAGGTACAGCAGTCATCCACCTTAACTGGTGCTGTAACCGTTCAGGCAGGGACTGATTTTACCGTTGGATTCGGGCTGAGTAGTGTGACGCAGTATGTGTACGCACAGGACATCACGCTGAATTATGATGCGAATGTCATGGAATTCGTATCGGCAAGACCGCTCGCGGATCAGGTGCAAATCGTTCGAATCGTGAAAGAGCCGGCAGGCAAGATTCGTCTGATTATAGCAAGCGAAGGTCCCGGTCATGCGGTTACAGGAACTGCCCAAGTAGCTGAGCTGACATTTAGAGCGAAACCGCTTATTCAAGATGGGGCAGGTACGATTGCTGTCATCAATGCCACGCTGGCAGATGAAAAGGGAACCGAAACGCAAGCTGTTTCCTCATCGTTAGACATTCGTTTCACAGTTGTCGTCCCTGGCGTACCAGGAGACATCAACGGTGACGGTAAAGTAAGCATCGGCGATCTCGCTATGATCGCTGCGCATTACGGGAAAGATGCCAACAGCCCGGATTGGCAGATGATTAAAGCAGCGGACGTTGTCCCTGACGGAGTAATCGACATCGAAGATCTTGCATGGCTGGCTAGGAAACTTTTGGAGTAACAGGAGGATTAACGAGATGTCGAGAAAGCTAATTAGCATCTTTCTAGCGATCTTTATGCTATCCAGTCTTGTGCCGGGCATGGTTAGCGCCAATGCTGTTCCAAGTGGAACAGCAATGGGAGCATCTGCCGAAAGCGGTACTTATGAGATCTACCCCTTACCGCAGAAGACGGCCTATGCTGGGACGAAGTTTACAATCACGGATGAAGTTAACGTCGTTATCGAACCTACCGTGGATGCAGCCACGCAAAATTTATTGAATCAAGTGCTTGCCTCCAAATCTTTGAGGGTGACGAAATCTGCGGCTGTCGTATCCGATAAAACCAACGTTCTTATAGGGACAAGGAGCTCCGGCGGATATGTAGACACCTACTTCGGTGCTCATATTCCCAACGATGCAGCGATTTTCGCCAAAAATGACGCCTATGTGTTAGACATTGACAAACAACTGGAGCCGAAAGGGAGCATCGCGATACTGGGAGCCAATACCGATGCGGCATATTACGGGCTTGCGACATTGAAATTGATTTTCGATCAAATTCCCGGGAAAGAGTTGCGATCAGTCAAATACGAAGACTATTCCGATGCCAAATGGAGAGGCTTCATTGAGGGCTTTTACGGATTCCCTTGGTCGCATGAAGACCGCAAAAGCCTAATGCGTTTTGGCGGGCAATTCAAAATGAATTCTTATATTTTTGCCCCTAAAAATGATCAGTACCATAATTCGGCTTGGAGAACGCTGTACCCGGCCGATGAACTGGCGAAAGTCAAAGAACTCGTCGATGTCGGACGAGAGTCCAAAACCCAATTCGTATGGGCCATTCATCCCGGCTTCAGCATGATTAACTGGAATACGTATGACGCTGAGCTGGCAACCTTGTTAGCCAAGTTGGATCAGCTCTATAGCATAGGGGTTCGTCAATTCGGTCTATTTCTAGACGATATCTCCACGGCACAATCTTTGACGGATAAAGATAAACATGTAAAGCTCATTACCGATGTCGCGAACTGGGCAGCAGCTAAAGGGGACGTTAAACCACTCATTTTTTGCCCGCCGTATTACAATCAAGCATGGACGGGAGAAAGCGGCAAGCCTTATCTCCAAGCGTTAAGTAAGGTTCCGGCAAATGTCGAAATCATGTGGACAGGAAGCGGTGTTGTCGGAACCGTAAACACGACCGATATGCAGTGGCCGAAAAATGCTACCGGCAGAGACCCGTACGTATGGTTGAATTGGCCGGTTAACGATTACAAGGATGCCAGACTTCTGTTGGGCAAAGGCGAAGTGCTGAAGGCTGGCACGCATAATATTTCCGGTGTCGTCTCTAATCCCATGGGGAGTGCGGAGTTATCTAAAATTGCGTTGTTCGCCGTAGCCGATTTCACATGGAACAGCGACGGCTTTAATGACAGTCAGAGTTGGCTGGATTCATTTAAGTATGTTGCGCCGGAGGCCGCCCCTGAGCTCAATACGATCGCTTATCATATGAGTGATCCGTCGCCAAACGGACACGGGTCCCAACTAGGGGAATCCGAAAATATTAAGGCACAGCTGGAACTGTTTTTGAGTAAGTTTAACAAGGGGGAAGCAACGACTGAAACCGGAAATCAATTAATTGCCGAATTCGATCAAATCTTGAATGCCATTGCTTCATTTAGAGCAAAAAGCAGAAACGCCAAGATGCTGAGCGAAATTGATCCCTGGCTCAATTGCTTGCAGGGTGTTGTGGAATCCAGTAAATCCGCAGCAAAGTCAGCGATGGCGCTGCAAAGCGGAGACATGCGTTCAGCGTGGGAAGAGCTGGCCAAAGCGGCGAATGCGATGTCTGATTCCAAAAATTACAAAATTAAGAAATTAAATTATCCGGATGTCACGGTGGAAGCCGGCTCGAAGCGGTTAGTTCCATTTGCTAATGAATTGCTTCAAAAACTGGATGCTCGCATTTATACAACCCTGGATCCTGATTTTATCATTCCTACTGCAATGAGCTCCTACGGGTCGGTCTCAGGCTTAGATCAAATGATCGACGGCAAAGAATCAACCTATGTGTACGTCCAGACGATTCAAGTCAATGGCGATTGGTATGGCATTGATTTTGGCAAACCGATTCAGGTCAATGATGTTGATATTGTACAAGGTCGAACCGATACTGATTTTGATATTTTTCAGAAAGGGATATTGGAGTATTCCGTAGACGGGCAAAATTGGACGGCGATCGGAGCCGAACGATCCGGATTTCATATTGCGGTTAGCGAGCTTGACCTGAAAGCCCGATACGTCAGATATCGGTTGACACATGCCGGTATTCCCGGAGGGAAGCCTGATTTATGGACGGCGGTTCGAGAATTTACGGTCAATGCAAAAAATGGAAAAGTAAGCCTCTATTCGAATGTAAACGAGCTTGCGCAAACGAGTGTAAAAAGCACGGATGTCATGGCACAAATATCCAATCTGAACAATGTGAGCTTGAAGCCGTTGCAGTATGTCGGGATTCAGCTATTGTCGATTGAAAAAATTGCCGACATTGCTTTGCAAAGCACAAATGCCGGGGCGGTGCTGGAGGTTTCGGAAAATGGATATGAATGGAGCCCTGTCACGGTAGGGGGACCATATCCGAACGCAGCTTATGTCCGATTAGTTAATAAAACAGACAAAGTACTCACCTTTAATTTGACGAATTTGCAGGTTAAACTGCAAAAGTTTAGTGCTCCCGTCGTTACCCATAACTATGAGAGTATTTATCAAGGTACGATTGCTGGCATATATGACGGTAATCTGGATGCGAAAGTATGGTTTGGCAGCAAGCAGGCCATCGGCAAATACGTACAGGTTGACCTAGGCGGTGTCGTCAATGTGCAGAATGCTGCTGTGGTGATTGGCGACGGTGAGGGTGATTATTTCCGAAAAGGCGATCTTCAGCTATCGGTAGACGGGACGACGTGGGAAACGATTCACAGTTTCAACAATCCGGGAGATCGCAGTCTGAATTTCCCTGATCATGAGGTTCCATACCGCTATAAGCGCGTTCAAGTCGCTAATAAGCCGGCCCGATACATCCGGTTGATTTCAACGGCTAATAACGAAGCTTGGCTCGCGCTTAATGAAATCATCGTCAATGAAGGTCTGGATAAGCCCGGCACCGAGCTTCCTGCGTTTCAAGTAAACCCACAGGGGGACACGGGGAAAGAAGCCTTTTACACAACGGATCATAAATTATCTACGTTCTACACGCCAAAAGGCGATGCGAAGCCCGGCTATTTGAACTACAAGTTGTCCAAGTTTACTGAGGCAAGCCAAGTGATTATTTTGCAAAATCCAACTAGCATTTCTAATGCCGAGGTATCGGTAAGGGATGGAAACGGCTGGCATGAGGCGGGTACCTTATCTCAATCGTACAACGCGATAAATACGGCAAATTATGAGCATGTCTTGGAAGTGAGAATTCAGTGGAACGGCGTCGTCAAGCCTCAAATCTATGAAATTATTCCTGTTCGTCGTGCGGGCGGCTTCGTCCCGGCAACGACTTTAACGGCGGTGAACTCCGTCGTGTCAGGTCAGGATTTCAACGTACAAATCGGGCTGAACAACGTTACGCATGCTGTGTATGCGGAGGATATTACGCTTAATTATGACGCCAATGTAATGGAGTTCGTGTCTGCGAAGTCCTTGTCGTCAGGGATCAGCCTCTTGTGGGCGGGGGAGAATACGCCAGGCAAAATCCGCATGCTTGTGGCCAGCGAAGGCGCTGCGCATGCGATTACCGGCAATTTGCAGCTGCTGGAGCTGACATTCCGGGCGAAAGCAGTGTCACAGGCGACGGAAGGCACGATCTCGGTATCCAAAGCGATACTGGCTGATGGGCAGGGAACGGAATCTGATGCGGCTGCTTCCTCTATGAAGATCAATGTGACGCCGGTCGTTAACCCAGGTATCCCTGGCGATGTGAATCATGACGGCAAAGTGAGCATTGGCGATCTCGCTCTTGTGGCGGCGAATTATGGCAAAGATTCGAGCAGCCCGGATTGGGAGCTGGTGAAGCAAGCCGACGTAACGAACGATGGCAGAATTGGTCTGGAAGACCTTGTTTTCATTGCTAGCAGAATTATTGAGTAAAAGGGATTGGCCATACAGCGAGAGATACATTACGTATCTTTCGCTGCTCTTATGATGTCGTGAGGTGAAATGAGTAGGAGGTCATAATGAAATGCCTAAAAAGACAATCGTCCTTTTAACAGCAGCATTGATGTTAGTGAGCAGCTTTTCTGGCTTACCCCATGCTGCTGCTGCGGCAAGCGATGCTGCGATTGAAGCTGCAACGGCAAGCAGCAATTACGAGATTTACCCATTGCCTCAAAAGCAAACGTATGCAGGGACGAATTTTACAATTACGGATGAAGTGAACGTCGTTATTGAACCTACCGTGGATAATTCTACGGAAAATTTCTTGAATCAAATTCTGGCGTCCAAATCACTTAGAGTGACGAAATCCGCGGCAGTCGTATCGGATAAAACCAACATAATCGTAGGTACTAGAGGCTCGAATGGAATTGTTGACACTTACTTTAATGCTCACATTCCGTATGATCCGGCGATTTTCTCCAAGAATGACGCTTATGTGCTGGAGATCGACAAACAGCTTGAAGCAAAAGGGAGCATAGCGATCCTAGGAGCTTCGACGGATTCGGCTTATTATGCATTAGCTTCATTAAAGATGGTTTTCGATCAGATTCCTGGGAAAGACGTAAATTCCGTGAAATACGAAGACTATTCCGACGCCAAATGGAGGGGGTTTATCGAAGGGTTTTACGGAATCCCATGGTCGCACGAGGATCGTAAAAGCTTAATGCGTTTTGGCGGGAAATTGAAAATGAATTCCTATATCTTCGCGCCAAAGGACGATCCGTATCATAACACTGCTTGGAGAACGCTATATCCTGCAGCCGAATTGGCGAAAGTCAAAGAGCTCGTCGATGTCGGACATGAATCCAAAACGCAATTTATTTGGGCGATTCACCCCGGCTTCAGCATGATCAACTGGAATACGTATGACGCTGAGTTGGCCACTTTGTTAGCTAAGTTAGATCAGCTGTACAGTGTAGGCGTCCGTCAATTTGGCTTATTCATGGATGATATCTCCACAACGCAATCTCTGACGGATAAAGATAAACACGTGAAGCTGGTCACAGATGTTGCAAACTGGGTGGCCGCCAAAGGTGATATCAAATCATTGATCTATTGTCCGCCCTTCTACAATCAGGCATGGACAGGAGAAAGCGGCAAGCCTTATCTGCAAGCCTTAAGAAATGTTCCTGCGAATGTTGAAATCATGTGGACAGGAAGAGATGTGATTGGCTCCGTTAACACGACAGATATGCAATGGGTGAAAAATGAGATCGGGAGAGATCCATATATCTGGTTGAATTGGCCTGTGAACGGATATGCGGGTTCAAGGCTTTTACTGGGCAAAGGAGAGCTATTAAAGCCTGGAACGCATAATATTTCCGGACTTGTCTCTAACCCGTTGGAACAAGCGGAGTTATCCAAAACGGCGCTATTCGCAGCAGCCGATTATTCATGGAACAACGATCGCTTCAACGCGGATCAGAGCTGGTTGAACTCATTCAAGTATATTGCGCCAGAGGCTGCTAATGAGTTCGGGATCATAGCCCGCCATTTGAGTGATCCGTCGCCAAACGGCCGTGGTGTGATTTTTGAAGAATCGGAAGATATAAAGGCACAGCTCGAGCTGTTTTTGAACCAATTTGCCATAGGCGAAGCAACGGCGGAAACAGGGAAACAATTAATCGTTGAATTCGATCGGATATTGGGTGCAATTAAGGATTTTAGTGTAAAAAGTCAAAATGCCAGCATGCTCGATGAAATCAATCCATGGCTAAATTGTTTGTATGATGTCGTAGCATCCAGTAAATACGCGGCAAGTTCGGCTATGGCGTTGCAAAATAAAGATTTGAAAACCGCTTGGGAAGAGCTTGCTAAATCGTCAAGTGCTATGTCGGAATCCAAGACATTCAAGTCTCCTAAAGTGAACGCAACTGAAGTAACGGTAGAAGCAGGTACAAAGCGATTAGTGCCTTTTGCCAACACGTTGATTCAAAAGCTGGAAATGCAGATTTACACATCCATTGATCCGGAATTTGTCATCCCGCTCGCGATGAGCTCTTATGGGGCAGTTACAGGTCTGAATTTCATGATCGATGGAAATAAAAATACGAACGTCTATATTCAGACCGTACAAAAGAACGGCGATTGGTATGGCATTGATTTCGGTAAATCGATTCCGGTGCATGATATTGATATCGTACAAGGTCGAACAGATACTGATTTTGACATATTCCAGAAAGGGATATTGGAGTATTCCGAAGACGGGCAAAATTGGACGGCGATCGGAGCTGAGCGATCCGGCTTTCATATTGCGGTTAGTGAGCTTGATTTGAAAGCAAGATACGTCAGATACCGATTGACGCATGCCGGTATCCCCGGGGGCAAGCCTGATTTATGGACGGCCGTTCGAGAATTTACGGTCAATGCAAACGACGGCAAAGCAGGCATCTATTCAAACGTACCTGAGCTTATGCGAACAGCGATCACAACTTCAGCTGTGTCCGCTGAGCTGCCCGATGTAAACAATGTCACGCTGAAGCCCGCTCAGTATGTTGGAATGAAACTAACAGCGATAGAACAAATAGCGGATATTGTCCTTGAAAGCACCACTTCGGAAGCAGCGCTGGAGGTTTCAGAAAATGGCGTTGAATGGAAGCCGGTCACGGCCGGTGGTCCATATTCGAACGCTGCCTATGTCAGATTAATGAATCATACTGACAAAGTACTCATCTTTAATTTGACCAGATTGGCGATTAAACTTCAAAAATTCACGGATCCAGTCATCACGCATAACTTTGACAGCATTTATCAAGGCAAATTGGAAGATGTGTACAATGGCAAATTGGATGTAAAAGTATGGTTTGGCAGCAAGCAGGCCATCGGCAAATACGTGCAGGTTGATATGGGAGGTATCGTCAATGTGCAAAATGCGGCAGTGGCGATTAATGACGGAGAAAGCGATTATTTCCGAAAAGGCGATCTTCAGCTATCGGTAGACGGGACGACGTGGGAAACGATTCACTCGTTCAACAATCCGGGTGATCGGAGTTTGAATTTCCCTGATTTTGTGGCACCGTATCGATTTAAGCGTGTGCAGGTTAATAATAAACCGGCTAGATACATTCGATTGATATCGACTGAGAACTACAATGCCTGGCTCGCGCTTAATGAAATCATCGTCAATGAAGGTCTGGATAAGCCCGGAACCGAGCTTCCTGCTTTTCAAGTAAACCCACAGGGGGACACGGGGAAAGAGGCTTATTACACAACGGATCATAAATTATCTACGTTCTACACGCCAAAAGGCGATGCGAAGCCCGGCTATTTGAACTACAAGTTGTCCAAATTTACTCAGGTAAGCCAAGTGATTATTTTGCAAAATCCAACGAGCATTTCTAATGCCGAAGTATCGGTAAGAGATGGAAGCGGCTGGCATCAGGCGGGTGCGCTATCCCAATCGTACAACGTGATAAATACGGCTAATTATGAGCATGTCTTGGAAGTGAGAATACAGTGGGACGGCGACGTTAAGCCTCAAATCTATGAAATCATCCCTGTTCGTCGTGAGGGCGGCTTCGTCCCGGTAACTAGTTTAACGGCGGTGGACTCCGTCGTTGCAGGCCAGGATTTCAACGTACAAATCGGGCTGAACAACGTTACGCATGCTGTGTATGCGGAGGATATTACGCTTGATTATGACGCCAACGTATTGGAATTCGTATCTGCGAAGTCTTTGCCGTCAGGAATCAGCCTTTTGTGGGCGGGTAAGGATACGCCCGGCAAAATCCGCATGCTTGTGGCCAGCGAAGGCGCTTCGCATGCGATTACCGGCAATTTGCAGCTGCTGGAGCTGACGTTTCGGGCGAAAGCAGTGTCACAAGCGATGGAAAGCACGATCTCAGTATCCAACGCGATACTGGCTGATGGGCAGGGAACGGAATCGGCTGCGGCTGCTTCCTCTATGAAGATCAATGTGACGCCGGTCGTTAACTCAGGCATCCCTGGCGATGTGAATCATGACGGCAAAGTGAGCATTGGCGATCTCGCCCTCGTGGCAGCGAATTATGGCAAAGATTCGAGCAGCCCGGATTGGGAGCTGGTGAAGCAAGCCGACGTAACGAACGATGGCAAAATCGGTCTGGAAGACCTTGTTTTCATTGCTAGTAGAATTATTGAGTAAATCGGGAAAGTCTGGAGCTGCGACAGAAGGGAGATTTACAAATGTTAGCCATAGAAATGAAGAATTTGCTGAAAAGGATCGCAGTCATTCTAGTCATTGCTTGTTTATTGTTCATGAGCAATATTGTGCCGCCACCACCGGCTCATGCGCTCGAGAATGGCTTGGGTCGCACGCCAATGATGGCATGGTCCAGCTGGAATGCATTCCGAGTTAAAATTAATGAGCAATTAATTAAGGAGGAAACGGATGCGCTGGTCAACAGCGGAATGAAAGCGGCGGGCTACACGAATATTAATATTGACGATGGATTTTTTGGGGGCCGGGACGCGAATGGCTTTGTGCAACCGAATTCTAGATTTCCGAACGGTATGAAAGCAGTCGCGGACTATATCCATTCGAAAGGCTTGAAAGCAGGGATTTATACCGATGCAGGCAGAAATACATGCGGGTATTACTGGGATAAAGCCGATGACTTGTCGCAGCCAGGTGATGGAAGCTACGATCATCGTCAACAAGATTTTGATATGTTTATTAAAACCTGGGGATACGATTTTATTAAAGTTGACTGGTGCGGCGCAGACAAGATGGGACTGAGCCCTCAAACGGAATATACCAAAATACGAGATCATATTTTGGCAACGGGAATTCCGGTTATGTTCGAAGTATGCAATTGGAGATTTCCAGGCGCTTGGGTGACGGATGTAGGCAATCAATGGCGTGTATCGGGAGACATTGCTCCGAAATTCAGTTCAATCATGGATATCGTTGATCTAAATGCGGATCTGGCACAGTATGCAGGTCCCGGTCACTTTAACCATATGGATATGCTGCAAGTAGGCAATGGCATGAGTTATGAAGAGGACAAAACGCATTTCAGCATGTGGTCGATTATGGCTTCGCCGCTGATTGCAGGTAATGATTTACGCACGATGTCTCAGCAAACGAAGGATATTTTGACGAATACAGAGGTCATCGCTATCGATCAGGATCCGGCAGGTATTCAAGGAACCCGCGTGATCGATAATGGCGATCAGGAAGTATGGGTTAAGCCGCTCGGCTCTGCCAACAGCGGAGAAAAAGCAGTCGGCTTGCTGAATCGTGGAGACACTGCAGTGAATATGTCAGTAAATTGGGACAATATCGGTCTTGATACCAACGTAACGGTCCGGGATTTGTGGGCGCATCAGGATAAAGGGATAATTGCAAATTCCTATCATGTAAATGTCCCTGCGCACGGAATTGTACTTCTCAAAGTTAAGGGAACTCCAATTCCGCCAACGCCAATTTTCGTGACAAAGTTCGAGGCGGAGTCCTCTGCCAACACTTTGAGCGGAGCCGTTCGTATCGGTAGCGAATCAACCGCTTCCAACGGCAAAAAAGTAGGATGGATCGGGAATGGTGCTGCAAATACGCTTACATTTAATAATGTGACGGCACCAATTGCAGGAGATTATACGGTAAATATCAGATATTACTCCGGAGAAGTTAGGGCAGTGAACATATCTGTCAATGGAGGGGCAGCGGAAACAATAAATTTTGCAGCCGCAGGCAATTGGACAACTGGCCAAACAAAATCCGTGACATTGCGGCTGAACGCCGGGGAGAACACGATAAAATTCAGCAACGATACCGCCTATGCCCCTGATATCGATTATATTGAGTATATGCCTCCTAAGCTGGTAAGTGTCATAGCTCCGGCTGACGTTACCGGGGTGGCGAACGGAACGGCGAGGACTGCCAGCGCCCTTGGGCTGCCTGAAACCGTAGAACTTATTACCGATATTGGAAAAGGAAATGCCAATGTTCTCTGGAATGTTGATGGAACAGGCTACATTCCTGAGGTCAAGACAGAGCAAACGTTCACAGTAAATGGAACAGTTAGCCTGCCTCTTGGCGTAGCCAATCCGAACAACGCAGCGGTGACAACCGACATCAACGTTACTGTAAATGCAGTGTCATCCGTGCCGCAGTCTACATTGACAGGGTTAAAGCAGGTTAGTCCTGGCCAAACTTTCGATGTAAAGCTGGGATTGAGCAATATTTGGCAAAGCGGATACCAGACGGTATATGCGCAAGATGCGACGCTTCTCTATGATCCGACTATTTTGAAGTTCGAGTCGGTGGCATCGCTGAAGGACGGATTCCAAGTCATCGACCAAAAGGAGACAGCACCTGGGCAAGTCCGGATTGTGGCTGCTGGCGTAGGTGCCAACGTGCCTGCCCAAGGCGATGTGCTCGTACTCAAATTTGCGGCCAAATCTGTAGCTCAGGCAACTATCACGACCATTTTAGTTGATCATGTTGTGATTGCCAACGGACAGGGAGATGAACTGCGGGTCGGCGAAGCCTCCCAGGCTGTACAAATCAGCCGTGCATCCGTAGATAAGTCGCTTCTGAATGCATCAATCGATAGTGCTCAGGCAAAATACGATGCTGCAGTGGAAGGCGACGGAGACGGATTGTATGCAGCAGGCTCCAAATTGCAGTTTAAGTCAGCAATCGATGCAGCACGTGCAACAGCAAACAATGGGAATGCTCTTCAGCAACAGGTTGACAGCGCGAAGGCCGCACTGGATGCAGCCGTTCAAGCGTTCGACGCCAAACGAATTTCTGCAGACATTAATGGACAAGGTGGCGTCACTATAGGCGACTTGGCGATTGTCGCCGCGGCATTCGGTATAGATCAAGGTCAGGCGGGTTGGAACGAAAAAGCGGATGTGAACCATGACGGCAAGATAGACATTGTAGACCTTGCAATCGTAGCAAAAGCCATTTTTCAATAATATGCGTAATGGGATGGGCGTTTGAGAATGTTGGATAGGTAGAATAAGGACCGGGACTCTGAGAAGTTCCGGTCTGTTTTGGGAACGCTGCGCTTCGCCCGGTAAGGAAGGAAATGAAGCAGAATAGCACATTCTGAGCTCAGGGGAACTACAGGGCGCGAGCGACCAATGGTAAAGTCGTGTAATTTAGCAGGTGGAACTCCTGCTTGGAAAGGCAAAAGCCATGCCGCCAATAGCGAGTCTTGGGCTACCGCCAGTAATGGCGGGTGCTAAGCGTAGACAGTTAGGTAGTAGGCCTGAAAGTGATGGAGCCTCGAAATTAGTAACGATGGGAAGGCCGACAGTCTGCGCCCACTGGAAGGCAACACTTGGTTTAGCGAAGAAAAAAAACTACAGCGGAATAATTATACAACTGAAGGTTTTCACCCCCTGTTTATCGAAGTAATAAGGTAACTATTACTTTAAAAACAGGGGTTTCTAATGCGTCCAAAAAATCGAATTGTTCCTGAAAAAACAATATATTTTCGTCCTGAAATTACGAACTGCCCTCACTGCGAGACAAAACTTACACGAGCACATGCTGCATGGAAAAAGAAAATTGCTACTTTACAAGGCGTAATTTTCGCATGGAGCATGTCCTACCGCTGTCCAAACCAGCAATGTCTTCATTTCGGTGCTCTTTTCCGATCCGCAGAAGCAGAAAAACTCTGCATGAAATTCACTACATACGGTTTCGATGTATTGTGTCTTGTTGGAGAACTTCGCTTTAAACATCATATGACACGTCAAGAAATTGCTGACGAACTAAACCGCCTCGGTGTCAAAACGACAGATCGAAACGCACAGATGCTGTACGAGCGGTATCTTGCACTACTTGGCGCAAGTGTTGATCAACATGTCCGTGAAGTATTAAAAAGCGTTTCTGAACAAAACGGAGGTTTGTTGCTATCCATGGACGGTGTTCAACCTGAGAAGGGGAATGAAACGCTTTATGTGATTCGCGAAGTGTTTAGCGGCACTGTACTGAGCGCAAAAAATTTGAAAAGTAGCTCCTCTGAAGAACTACAAAATCTTATTCGTCCCATCGTCGAGCTTGGCTATCCTATTATTGGTATTGTGAGTGATGGGCAACAGTCTATCCGTCTAGCATTTGAAACCTTGCTGCCCCATGTTCCTTACCAATACTGTCAGTACCATTACCTGAAAGACATTGCAAAACCTGTTGTAGATTTAGATCGTAAACTTAAAACAGAGATCAAGAAAAGCCTTCGTGGGATTCGAGAAATTGAACGAAAAATAGAATCTCAGAACTCCGTAGAGACCGAGGTAGCTAAGGGGTACATTGCCTCAGTACGGTCTCTGCTGCTAGAAGACGGAAATCCGCCGCTGGATCTGCCAGGAATGCGAATTTATCAAAATGCCAAAGCCATTCAGGCCTCACTGGAACAGTGCCTGAGTAAAAAAGGGGCCCTCCATACTTCAAGCCATAGTCAGAATATTCAGTAAACTTAATACATTCGAGAATCAATTTCAGGAAGTATGCCGATGGATGGATCCAATTCGGCGCATCGTCTCTGCGTTAGAACCAGCTGAAGATAAATCCAGCAGCACGGTGCGCAAGAAAATGGAAGCCATTCTAGAGTGGTTATGGAGAACTTACGATCGGGATACAGATGTTTCCATGGTGAAGAATGTGACGAGCTACACAAAAGGTTTCTGGAAAGGTTTATTTTCTTGTTACGATCATGGCCACTTACCTCGAACGAACAATGATCATGAACGGTTTTTCAGGCAGACGAAGACCCGTCATCGACGGATGACAGGCCGTCGGAGCTGGAATGAATACATACTTCGCAATGGAGAGTACGTAGTGCTTGTTGATGATGCATTGCAACAGAAAGACTTGACGAACAGGTTAAGTCTTGTTTGTTATGAAAATTACAAACAACAAAAAGAACGCTGGAACAACAGATTAAACGAAAGTGTACTGCGAAGAAGATTTAGAAAAGATCCCCTAGCATACCTACAAAACCTTGAAAACAAGCACAGTATGTTGGTTATTCCGCTGTAGTTTTTTTTTGCTCATATATACCATATTTTTCTGAAAATATTATATAATGGTTAGGGTGGACTGTCGCTTGTAACAGACAAGTCGTAAATATGAATTTTTTTCAACAATTTGTCGAATAGAGCAGGAATTTCACGAGAAATCGAGAAGCATTTAATAGGCATGCTTTTTACATAAAGATCCATTCACGTTTTTTTTACAAATGAACGCAACTTTTCACTCTAACCGCAGTACAACATGTATGAGCAGTTGGAGTGGTACCCGGGGAACTGTTAGGAGGGTCGCCACGTAATGACCGATTCCCAATTGATCAGAGAAATCAAGGATGGAAATGTTCAGCTGTATAACGAGCTTATGCGTCGTTACGAGCGTAAAATCCTTGCCTTCATCTTTCATATGCTCAAAAGCACACAAATGGAAGCTATCGCTGAAGATTTGTGTAATGAAACGTTTTATAAAGCGTATCGCAGTTTGCATTCCTTTCGTGAAATTGAGGCTTCCTTTTCTACCTGGTTGTATACAATTGCCCGGAATACGGTTTTGAGTGAGCTGCGCAAAAATAAAAGTGTGCAAGTTTCGTTAGAGCAAAGCGGCTTGACCCCGCATGCATCCTTTGATGCTATGCCGGAGCAAGCTATGCTGCGCAACGAGAAAGTATCGATGGTTCGAGAGGCGATTAATAGTTTGCCAGAGAAACAACGGTCTGCTTTGATATTGAGAGAGTATGACCAGATGGATTATCAGGAAATCGCCAACATTTTAGGCCAAACTGTAAGTTCGGTGAAGTCTTTATTATTCCGGGCAAGAGCGTCAGTCAAGTTACAGTTGGACCCTTACTTCAGTGAACCGATATTCGAAGAATCGAAGGGATGAAACAGCGATGAAGTGTAGTGAGATCCAGGAATTATTTGGGGTGTATTGGGATTTGCCGAATGATGACCTGAGACGTACCGCGGTAGATGCGCATATTGCGGGTTGTGCCGAATGTGCAGAAGAATTTCAGATCTGGGAGGAAAGTACGATACTCATTCGTACGGCTGCTCTGGATAGCGAGCTTCCGGATTATGAACCGATGGTATCAGGCAAAGTCATGAGCCGTATCTATGAGGACGAGTCGTGGCGTATTCCCGTTGCTGAGCGCATGTATACGATCTCTTATAAGCTTCGCCGTAATCTTACAGCTGTCATTGCTTTCTGTTTAGCTTTATTTGTGTTCAGCTTTTTGTTTGCTGTCGTCTATGAAGGCACGCCGAAGTCATCCATCGCTGCTGCTGATAATTCCTTGTTCGATCTGCAAGCGCCTCAAGCGATGAAATCGACCGGCACCGAATCTATGAACGGCCATAAGATGGTAGATGCCGTGGCAAGTTTGAATCCCAGCTTCATGGAACCATTACGATTTCATGTAGGGCCGATTCACTCCTACCCGCATTATTTGCTGGTTGTTTCCATTCTAGGATTAATTGCAACCATCTTTATTATGAACTGGTTGTCGCGAACGAAAACTTAGTGCTCCTTATGGAGCATTTTTCATTT
Organism: Paenibacillus sp. FW126-R14; assembly: GCF_058789495.1. Lineage (NCBI taxonomy): Bacteria > Bacillati > Bacillota > Bacilli > Caryophanales > Paenibacillaceae > Paenibacillus > Paenibacillus sp. FW126-R14. Next base: position 274,009 of record NZ_JBYTBS010000001.1, read on the forward strand.
TAGAGAAACATGGAGGACATTCAAATGACAACAATTGGCTTCATCCGGCATGGAAGTACGGAGTGGAATCGTTTAGGCAAACTGCAAGGGCAGCTGGATACGGATTTGACCGACGAAGGAAGAGAGCAAGCCAGATTGCTTGGACGCCGATTAGCCAATGAAAAATGGGACGGGATCATCAGCAGTGACTTAAAACGAGCAAAAGAAACGGCTCAAATTATTTCGGAGCTGTCGGGCATCCCCCTTATAGGTACGGACAGCAGGCTTCGTGAGCGGAGATACGGTCAGGTGGAAGGAACGACCGTTGCCGAAAGGGAAGAGCGTTGGGGGCCGGAATGGAAGCTTCAGGAACTAGGCCAGGAGTCGGACGATGAGCTTTGGAAACGGTGGTCGGAGCTGGAGGCAGAAATACTTGAGGCCTACCCGGACCAAAAAATATTAATGGTTTCTCATGGCGGGTTCATTGTGCAGGTGCTCCGCGTTTTACGCATGGACAGTGAGCAATTCCTGCAAAATACGTCCTTAACCATCCTGACGCGTCAAGAAAACGGGTGGAAGCTTGAGTTATATAATTGTTTATCTCACTTGGAAACCGTACATGAATAATATCTGAAACGGAAGCATGACTTGTAAGCAGAGTCATGCTTTTTTTGTTCCGTTTGGAATATTTTCGGGAAAAAATCCCATAATGGTTACTAGAAACCAAGGAGCGGGAAGCTCCGCCAAATGGGGGATGTAGATGGAAATGAACCTTGCGGACATGCTCAGCTACGCCGATATTCACGAGCTAGGCCGAATTGCGCATACTTACGAGTGTGAATGCAATGGCCATTCTAAGAATGATTTGATTCAGTCTATTTTGAGCACGGCGCTGCGCAAAGAGATTTTCGAGAAACATATTCAAGAGTTGAACATCGAAGATATCCGTTTCCTAAATTCACTGCTCTTTGATCCTCGCAATGCGTTCAGCATCGAAGAGCTGATCGCTAGAGTTGGGCAGTCACGGTTTCAAAAGGAAGGATCGGATGATTGGAATCCCCGCGACATGGTCATTAAATTTAAGAAGCTAGGCTGGCTGTTTAACGGCTATTCCCAGCAAACGAAATTTTTGTTTCATGTGCCTAATGATTTAAAACGTAAATTTAGCGAGGTGCTGACAGGACAGTTTAAGCAAAGCTTAAAGCTGACCGGCGAGCCAACTGTATATCGGGATGAGCAGACGCTTTTGGTGGATGATATCTTTCATTTCTTGACGTATATTTCACATCAGCAGGAGATTCTCCTCACAGCGGAAGGATCCATGTATAAGCGGCAGCTGCAGCAAATCCTCGACCGGTTGTCGGTTCAGGAGGATATGGTGGCGAAGGGCGCTTGGCGTTTCGGGTATGGCCGTATGTTTAAAGATTACCCGAACCGATTCTCGTTCATCTATGATTACTGCTATTACCGCCAGTTGATCAGCGAAGAGGCCCAAACGCTTCAATTGACGGAGGAAGGGAAAGCGCGCTTGCTGGAAGGCAAAAAAGAAAATCTGGCAGATGTGTACAAGTTCTGGCTCCGGCTGTACAAGAATCCGATTCCCAATGTGCAAAGCCTCGCAGGGTGGGTTGACCGGCTTAGCGGGCAATGGGTCACCATGGCATCCCTTAGCGATGTGTTATGTAAATTGGTAAAGCCCTTTTACTATGATAGCTCGGAATCAATTGTAGAAAAGCGCATTTTGCAAATGATGATGCATCTGGGGCTCATTCGAATCGGTGAAAACGATAGGGAGGGCATGGTGGTACAAGTCACCAAACTCGGATCTAAAGTCGTACAAGGCACTTTTGTTGCGGAAGAAGATAAGGTAGTTCTCTTGCTGGATCAAGAGAGCGCGCGATTCAAATCGGACGGCAAGCAGTAGGTATAAACACATTCCTGTTCAATCGGGCTTTTGAAGGAAGCGCTGTTGTACCGAATGAATATGATAAAGTAGGAGCACACAGGGGTTGGCAGACACCTAGAAACGGACTTTCATGTTTTTGCGAAAAAGAAGCTCCTGACAAACCGCGTACAACATTTGGAGGTAGGTCTCATGGGAAAAATGAATGTATCTAACAACGCGCTGCTGGCACTTTTCGCGGAAATGGTTTGGGATGACGCCATTCGCAAATATAAAGAACAAAATCTCTACAAAGAGATTGACCTTGCGTTAGCTAAAGGGGATCAACCGACATTCCTTGCGCTTACCTCAGAGCTAAAAACGCTGCAATCTTCAGGATAAATGAATATGCTGGCAGGCAAAGCAACTTAGAGAAGACGTGTGAACAATTTCACATGTCTTTTTTTGCTGTAAAGAGGATAAAAAAGAACTATTTTGTTCAGCCGTGCGTCCATTAATTAGACTATACTGCGGAACAAAAGGAGAAAACGATGAGAAAGCTATTGAAAAGCATGAGGAAGCGTAAGGTCTTAACGGCTTTTGTGCTTGTGATATTATTGTTTGCCGGATCTGCGACCGGTTATGCCGCATTTCTAATGAATAAATGGAACCAAACGCTTGATCAAATGGCTGCCCCAGCAGACGCAACGAAAAATAGTTCGAACACAGGCAAAGTCACGCTAACGCAGACTTCCCAATTATCGAATCGGGCAGAGGAAGAAGAAAAACCGCTTACTTTCCTGCTTACGGCTACGGATGAACGCGAGGGCAGCGAGGGATCAAAGAATACGGATGTCATGATGATCTTTCGCGTCGATCCTGTCACCCATCAAGGGACCGTCGTGTCGATTCCGAGAGATCTCGAGATTACGGCGGATAAATCCGGCTTAGAAACATCCCATAAAGCAAATTATTTCTACGCTTATTATTATAATAAAAATAAAGAGACGGCCCTTGAGGAAACCAAACAATTGTTTAGCAGGGTGTATCAAGTTCCCATTGACCATATGGCTGTTATCAATTTTGACGGTTTTCGCAAACTCGTCGATCAATTCGGCGGCATGACGGTAGACGTCGATATGGATATGCGTTATCAGGACGACAGCGATGGTACGGATATTCGGTTAAATAAAGGTATACAGCATTTGAATGGCAAGCAGGTTCTTGACTTTATTCGATACCGCAAATCTAATTTAGGTACGGCGGAATCGTCGGACATCGTGCGAAACCAGCGGGAACAGATTGTCCTGAATCAGCTGCTGGATAACTTGACATCACTGAACGGTTTAACGGCATGGTCCAAAGTGCTTGAGATTATGGGGAATTCCATTAAAACGGACATTCCGGTAGATGAATTGCGAGCTTTGATGAAATCCTACCAAACGTATAAACCGGCAAATGTCCAGTACATTCATTTGGATGGGGAATGGGAGAGTCCTTATCTTGTCGTGAAGGAGCAGGATTTGGAGGATGCGCTTGAAGCTTTGCGCGGACAAACAGGAAGTTCAATTGACAGCCGCGTAATGACGGATTAAAGTGTACAAGTAGCCATGGCTATTGTTACATAGCCAAAGCTTTTTTGGCAAAAGATAGAGGGGGAAGTCCTTTTGAAGTTTAATGATATTCCAGCACAAGATTGGCCCGATTTGAAACCGTACTTGGATACATGCCTGCTTCCGGTAACGGGACTAACGGGGTTCGAAGAACCGGCAAGCGTGACAACAGCGCTGGAACAGCTGCGCGATGCACTTGAAACCATCGAAATTCCTTACAAAGGAAGGGTCGTGACGTACCCGGCGCTTCATTACATGACAGCTGTGAGCATGAAAGACCAGTTGGAAGCACTCTCGCTTCATTTAAAAAGGATGGGATTCCGCTATGTCATTGCCCTAACCATACATACGGAAGATGCGGCCTCCTGGAAAGCGAATCAAACCGATTTGTTGATCATTGTCGATATGGAGCAGTGGACAAGCGGGGCCGAACAGATCAAAGCGAGTATTTCCAAGCAGGTTCAGCACTTGTGGCAGCAAGGCGATTAACTTTCTCCGGTAAGCGTATTATTGGAAAAAAAAATGTGCAGGATAAGGGAAGTAATGGCGTACATTGGCTGACAAAAAGTTGTGACAATTTCGTTAAAATTTGTCCGAACGCCAAGTTTTCAATGGCTCAAAAGGAGTTCTGGATTCTTGACGACCTAGTAGTCGTAGGCTATTATTAGTAATGTCCTAGTTATGTAGTGTAATGTCGAACGACACGTGATAGAGGTAACTGACGTCCGAGAGGGTTGGACATCGGCCAATGTAGGAGGGTAGACCTGAGAATGAGTGATCATAACAATCACAAAGAAGAACAGCACGGGAAGAAACCCGGGACAAAACGCGAAATGTCCCGCCGACAATTTCTTTCTTACACCCTTGGTGGCGCTGGAGGATTCATGGGGGCCGGTATCATTATTCCGATGATACGATTTGCGGTAGATCCTGTGCTTCAAAAGAAATCAGAATCGGATTGGGTAAAAGTTGTCGAAGAAAGCAAAATTACAAATGTACCACAATCATTTACGTTCCAAGTCCATCAGGTAGATGGTTGGTACGAAAGTGATGCTGAGTTGGTAGCGTGGATTTCCAAGGACAGCAATGGGAAGCTGTTTGCATTGAATCCAACTTGTAAGCACCTTGGATGTACGGTCAACTGGAACGACAACCCGGCTTACAAAGATCAGTATTTCTGTCCTTGTCACGGTGCTCACTATACGCAAGACGGCAAGAACCTTGCGGTAGCACCTAAACCTTTGGATGAATACACAACCAAAGTAGAGAACGGTTTCGTTTATGTGGGACAACTGCATGCTAACACAAGAGTATAAGGAGGCGTCACAGTCAGATGTTTAAAAACGTATACAACTGGATTGACGAACGTCTTGATATTACGCCTATGTGGAGGGATGTAGCAGATCATGAGGTTCCAGAACACGTAAACCCTGCGCATCATTTCTCCGCTTTCGTGTACTGTTTCGGCGGATTGACGTTTTTCATTACAGTTATTCAAATCTTGTCAGGTATGTTCCTAACGATGTATTACACGCCTGATATCATCAATGCTTATGCAAGCGTTGATTACTTACAACATAAAGTAGCTTTCGGTGTTATCGTCAGAGGTATGCACCACTGGGGAGCTAGTTTAGTTATCGTAATGATGTTCTTACATACCCTGCGCGTGTTCTTCACAGGTTCTTATAAAGCACCACGTGAAATGAACTGGGTAGTAGGGATGCTCATTTTCTTCGTTATGTTAGGTCTTGGTTTTACGGGATACCTGCTTCCATGGGATAACAAAGCATACTTTGCTACACAAGTAGGTATGAAAATTGCAGCGTCCGTACCTTTCGCAGGTCCGTACATCGAAACATTGCTGCAAGGCGGAAGTATCGTTGGTGCGCAAACACTTACTCGTTTCTTCGCCATTCACGTGTTCTTCCTGCCTGGCGTTCTGCTCGCTTTGCTTGCTGGACACTTCTTCATGATTCGCAAACAAGGTATTTCCGGACCGCTATAAATTAGGGAGGGGCGAATAGCGTGGCGCATGGTCATAAGTCTGACGAAAAAATCGTTTACGTCGGGGATTCCCGCGTAATTAAGAAAACACAAGAACAAAGATTGATTCCTCGCGATTACTCCGCGTATCCGGGAAAATCAGAAGCCTTTATTCCCAACTTTTTGTTAAAAGAGTGGATGGTAGGGGTTGTTGTACTGGTTGGTATGCTGGTGCTGGTTATGTCCGATCCGGCTCCGCTGGGTTATCCTGCGGATCCTAAGAACACAGCGTTCATTCCGATGCCGGACTGGTACTTCTTGTTCATGTATCAATTGTTGAAATACCCGTATACATCCGGAGATTTCGTCGTACTTGGAGCGGTTGTCGTTCCTGGTCTGTTATTTGGCGGCTTGCTGCTGGCTCCGTTCTTGGATACAGGGAAAGAGCGTCGTTTCTATAGAAGACCGATCGCTTCCAGCTTGATGATTTTATCTTTAATCGCTTGTACATACTTGACGTATACATCTTGGGATCACTATCAGTTTGAGTTGAAAGAGAAAAACATCATTCCTGAGCATATTAAGCGTGAAGAAGAATTGCACGCGAACAAAGGCGCAGCTGCTGGCGGCGGCGCTGCTAAGGATACGAAGAAAGCTCCAGCTATCGTGGCTGCTGATGATCCGGGTGCAGAAATCTACAAAAAAGCAACTTGCTTGTCCTGTCATGGTGCCGGACTTAAAGGGATGCCGGCTTCCGGCGTACCGGCTTTGCTTGGCGTAGGTGACAAACATCCGCAAGATGAGATCATGAACATTATCAAAAACGGTAAGGGCAACATGGGTAAACAATATCAAGCTAACATCGATAAAGGCTTAACGGATGCCGATATCACGAAGCTTGCTGAGTGGTTGTCCAAACAAAAAGCCCAATAAAACAGGAAAGCCTGATCGCGCATGCGGTCAGGTTTTTTTAAATCAAATGAAGGAGGAGCTCTCTTGCCTCAAGGAGTGTCCATTTCTTATTTTTGGAGTAAGGATTTTTTGCTGAGCAAAAAGATGCTGTGGCTGCTATTTATTACGAACCTGCTTGGTACGGTGTACGGCTATGAGTGGTATTGGCTTCAAATGGTGGACACCATTGCCGAAAATCCGCTATGGTACGTTTTTTTTGTTCCTGATAGTCCGACAGCCAGCTTATTTTTCACGTTATCTGTCGGCTACTTACTTGCAGATCGTTCGGCGGGCAAAAGCAGATCAAAGGTTTATAAGGCCATTCGAGGATTCGTCGAAGCCTTTGCGCTGATCACTTCTTTTAAATACGGGATCTGGGCGGTTACGATGATTTGGGCAGGCGCCTGGCAAGGAGTTCCTGTCGGTTGGGATGGCTGGATGTTGACGTGCTCTCACTTGGCCATGGCATTGGAAGCGCTGTTATTTGTGAGGTGGTATACGTACCGTCTGCCGGCAGTCGTGGTTGTTGCGTGCTGGACATTTTGGAACGATTTCATGGACTACGAACGCGGGGTATTCCCCAGATTGCCGGATGTGCTTGTAAGCAACTATTATTCGACCATTGAAGGGTTCACCATCAGTTTGAGTTTGATTAGTATTGTGATCGCCCTCCTTTGTTTGCGTATTCGCCAGAACAAAGCAACATAATTAAATAAGCGATGGTCTAAATTGGGACGAACCTCCATATGATGATGGTGAAGGAGGGGATGTCCCATGTTTAGGTTTACCGGGGGATTTAAGCGACTGACGGTCACACTTTTGCTGACAGCAGTTGTTAGTATAAGCTCTGCATGCACGGCCAGCACCAGCACGAGTGGTCAAGCTGCCAAGCCAGTTGATCCGGAACAAATTCAGCGTGTCGAGTTTCTGAATCAAATTGCCGATGAGATGTACAAGCAGACGATGGACGGCCAAGTGCTTGAAGCGCGAAGCAAGCTTATGCAAATGTCTGATGTAATACCCAAAATACATTTCGAGGGCATTACTTCGGTGGAAGGGCTGAATGCATTAACCGAAACGATTACGCAAGCGAAAAGGGTTTATAATGCCGCGAGCTACTCGCCGGAAGAAGGGCAAATGGCCGTCGCCAAAATACGCCTTGCAACAGATGCTCTTACTCATAAAAATCAGCCCATGTGGCTGCAATATTATAAAGTGCTGCAAAATGACACGGCAGCCTTAACGCAAGTGGTTAAATCGGGAAAACAGCAAGAAGCTATCGCCGGATTCGGTAAGCTTTCTCAACATATTGCCATTATTCATCCTTCGTTATTGATAAGCCGGGAGGCATCTTCCGTCGAGAAACTTGACTCTGTCCTTCTCTATTTGCGAAAAAGCATTAACAGCCAGCCCATGGCCTCCCGCCAAGCGGAATCAGGCTTAGACCATCTGGGTCAAGTGCTGGATGAACTATTTCTCAAAAATAAGGATGCTATTGCTTTCGTACCGATAACCGACCCTAAGCATCCAATCATCTGGTCTGCAGGAATTGGGCTGATTATCGTTAGCGTTTTGTCATTCGTTGGCTGGCGGATGTACCAGTCAGGGCGACATATTGTTCCGGTCAAGCAATCCCGGGAAAAGGAACTAGGGGAATAAAAAAAAGGTTGAGCAGATGACAGCATCTGTTCAGCCTTTTTTTTGGCGTTTAGTTCTCTTTAAAGCCCTCGCCGATCACTTCATGGACTTCACCTATAATGATAAAAGCGCGGGGATCGATCGCGCGAATAAGCTCGCGAAGACGTCTCGTTTCGTGGCGGTAGACGACACAATAAACAACTTCTTTATTGTGGCCGGAATAGGCGCCTCTGGCGGGAAACAACGTGACGCCCCGGTCCAGCTCCTTAGTGATGGATTCAGCTACCTCAACAGCTTGGTCGCTTATGATTGTAAACGCTTTGGCGGCATAGGCGCCCTCGGATATGTAATCAATGATGCGTGAGGTAACAAAGACGGCTACGAGAGAGTATAAGACCTTTTCTTTCGGTAAATAGAGAAAGGAGGAGCCAATGACGATGACGTCGATAATGAGGATGACTTGTCCGACACTCCAGCCCTTTTTCTTATGTCCGATTCGAGCCAGGATGTCGGATCCGCCTGTTGTGCCGCCGAAGCGAAATACAAGGCCTAGACCTGTCCCGAGCGTAATCCCTGCATAGAGTGTGGCTAGAAAGTAATCCTGTTTGGTCTGAAAGGGCACAATCCAATTCAGGTTAATAAGCAGTTCCATCATCCAGAGAAAGAACGACAAAGATACGACGCCGTAAATGGTATAGAGCATGGGTCCTTTTCCGAAAATGCGCCAACCGAGATAAAATAACGGAATATTGCACAGCAACGTGGAGATAGAGGGCGGTACGTTAAGCACATACTTCAGAAGCAAAGAGATTCCGGTAACACCGCCTTCCATGAGCTCATTGGAAATCACGAAATAATGCAATCCAAACGCATAAATCGCGGTACCGATTGTAATGGCGAGTACATTTGTGAATTGATCAGCAAACCGTTCCTTAAAAATCATCTCTTTTCCTCCAAACCTGCGGATCCCATCTGTCAAAAAAATTTGTCAACTTTTCTTGTTTAGTTTAACATAGTAATGATATCTTGGTGAAGATGAAGGAAAGAAGGGTGACTATGTCGGAACGAACGCTTAAAGATATACAGAAAGAAGTCGATACTTATATTTCCCAGTTCAAAGAAGGATATTTCAGTCCTTTGGCGATGCTGGCCAGAATGTCTGAGGAAGTGGGCGAACTGGCCCGCGAGGTGAACCATACCTACGGTGAGAAACCTAAAAAAAGCACCGAAGCGGACAATTCCATTGAGCTCGAGCTTGGCGACATTATGTTTATTACGATCTGCTTCGCGAACTCGCTAGGTATTGATTTGACCGAGGCGCATGATAAAATCATGCATAAGTTTAACACGCGGGACGCGGGTAGATGGACTAAAATTAACACCGAAACTACATAAGCTTCATAAACTATTCCATCCCCACTAACGGGAGACTCGCTTTCGATAAGGAGGATGGGCAGATGAATGGAGAAGATCAAATACAGAAAGCGTACGAATCCATACTTTCACAAGATTTTGAAAAAGCGATCGAGTGGTTTGAAAAAGCAATAGCTGCTGAACCAAACAATGCTGCCTATCATTACAAACTATCGATAACTTACGCAAGAGGCAACAAGCTCAGCAGTGCGATTGAACATGCTGTAGAAGCTTCCCAACTCGAGCAGGACAATGAAGCTTACCGCTATCATTTGCAAGTGCTGCATGCCAGAGAACTGGTCGAAAGAGCTCAGAGGCATCTAAGCACACAAACGGAGCATGCGGAAAGAGCGATTTTCTTGCTGAAGGAAGCGATCGTGCTCGACCCGCTGGCAATTGAAGCCTATCTGATTCTAGGCGAAGCTTTTGCTTTCCGGAACGATTATGGGAGAGCCTACCAAACCGTGATGGAAGCCTTGAAATTAGAGCCGAATCACGAACTGGCAAAGCAGCAGGGGGAACGGTACCAGCAAAAGATGAAAAATAGAGATTGAAATATACACAAAGGAGAAACATCGTCATGGAGCGTAAAATTCGAGTAGCTGTCATTGGGGCAAGTGGAAGAATGGGGAGAGAGGTCGTGAAGACCGTACTCACGGAGTCCGATATGGAATTAGTGGCGGGAGTGGACCGCTCCTCTGGCCCGATTGATCTAGGAAGAATGGTAGGGTTTGAAGAATGCGGAGTGACCATGAGCAATGATTTGGAGCTTGCTTTGACCGAATCCAGACCGGATGTATTGGTAGATTTTACGGGGCCCAAAACCGCGTTCTCACACACAAGTTTAGCTATTCGCTTAGGTATTCGCCCTGTTATGGGGACAACCGGATTTAGCCCGGAAGATATTGCTGAGTTGGACAAGCAGTGCCAAGAGAAAGAAATCGGCGGACTCATTGCCCCAAATTTCTCCATCGGCGCGATACTGATGATGAAATTTGCGGCGCAGGCATCCAAATACTTCCCTCATTTGGAAATTATCGAATATCATGGCGATCAGAAGCTTGATGCGCCGTCAGGTACGTCCGTGAAAACGGCGGAACTTATCTCGGAAGTCAGGGAAGAGCTCAGACAAGGCAATCCGCAAGAAGAAGAAATAATTGAAGGTTCGCGCGGCGGGTATTACAATGGGTTTAGAATACATAGCGTGCGTTTGCCGGGTATTTTCGCTCAACAGGAAGTTATTATGGCGCAGCAAGGTCAGGCGCTCAAGATCAGACATGACTCCTATGACCGTGCAGCCTATATGCCTGGCGTTGCGATTGCTGTACGCAAAGTAATGACATATAGCGGTATGATTTACGGATTCGAGCATTTTATAGATTAAGAAGTCTTAGGGGAGTGGAAGTCAGAATGTTAAACATCGCGCTAATTGCCCACGATCGCAAGAAAGATGAAATGGTAAACTTCGTCACGGCTTACGAACGTGTATTCGCAGGTCATAAGCTATACGGAACAGGCACAACCGGGCAGCGGATTATGGAAAATACCAAACTCGATGTCCATCGATTTATGTCGGGTCCACTGGGAGGAGACCAGCAAATCGGCGCTTTGGTCGCTCAGAATGAAATGGATCTGATTATCTTTTTACGCGATCCGTTAATGGCACAGCCGCATGAGCCGGACATTATCGCGCTCTTGCGTTTATGCGACGTACAGGGAATACCGTGCGCGACCAATATCGCTACGGCGGAAATCCTCGTTAAAGCGCTGGATCGCGGGGATTTTGCATGGAGAGAACTCGTACATAAATATAAGCCGGGAATTGAATAAGATGAGCGAGCAGCTGGATATTCTTATTTTTGGCGCACATGCGGACGATGCCGAGATCGGGATGGCCGGAACGATTGCGAAGCATACCGCTTTGGGCTACCGGGTTGGCATTTGCGATTTAACGTATGCAGAGATGTCCTCCAACGGGACCGTTGAGACGAGGATAGAAGAAGCCGATCAGGCTGCCAAGGTGTTGGGATTGACCGTGCGTACGAATCTAGGCCTTCCGGACCGGGGCCTGTATGTGACTCCTGACCATATTGAGCGAATTACCGCTGAAATTCGGAAATTTAAACCGAGAATCGTCTTCGCTCCGTATTGGCAGGATCGTCATCCGGATCATATCGCTTGCTCGGCACTCATTCAAGAAGCTGTTTTCAATGCCAAGCTGCGCAAATATTTACCGGAGACTGAACCTGTGAATGTGGAGCAGATGTATTTTTATTTTATTAACGATGTGTATGAAGCTGATTTCATTGTAAATGTAACCGATTATTACGAGACCAAAACAGCGGCACTGAGCGCATACCGCTCGCAGTTTATTACGGGGCAAGGCACTGTTGCTACGCCGCTCAATCAAGGCTATGTAGAACGTGTAGAAGCTCGCGACCGTCTAATGGGACAGAAGCGGATGCTTCAGTATGCGGAAGGCTTCGTCTCTAAGCTGCCATTGTTGGTGGATCGATTCGATTGATCGGGAAAAGAGGTGCAAGATGAGCGACAAACTTAAAATTGGTATTACTTGTTATCCAACGCTAGGCGGTTCAGGCGTCGTTGCGACGGAACTCGGCAAGCTGCTCGCCGAAAAAGGGCATGAAGTTCACTTTATTACCCACAGCATGCCGTTTCGTTTGGGTAAATTTCATAAAAATATTTTTTATCATGAAGTGGAAGTCAGTCAGTATTATGTTTTCCGCTACCCGCCATACGATCTGTCTCTTGCAAGCAAGCTTGCTCAGGTAGCCAAGATGGAAGAGCTGGATTTGCTTCATGTTCATTACGCAATTCCGCATGCGGTATGTGCGCTTCTCGCCAAACAGATGGTCGGGAGTAAATTAAAGGTAGTCACTACGCTTCATGGAACGGATATCACGGTGCTTGGCCAAGATCAGTCCATTTCGGACTTGATTCGCTACGCGATTAATGAAAGCGACGCGGTTACGGCCGTTTCGAAGGATTTAATTAAGGAAACAAGGGAATCACTGGATATAGACCGTGATATTGATTTGACGTATAACTTTGTCGATAAACGGGTGTACTACCCGCGGGATATTACGAAGCTCAGAGGCGAATTCGCAAGGCCGGAAGAGAAGATTCTTATCCATATTTCCAACTTCAGACCGGTCAAACGAGTCCAAGATGTCGTCGATATTTTTGCTAAGGTAAGCAAGCGGATTCCATCACGGCTTTTGTTTGTCGGGGAAGGTCCCGATTTGTCTAAAATGATTGCGAAGGTCAAGGAGCTTGGCCTTATGGATAAGGTTACGTTCTGCGGCAAGCAGGATGACGTCTCGCAGGTGATTTCGCTGGCGGATGTCATGCTGCTGCCTTCCGAGAAAGAGAGCTTCGGGCTCGTTGCGCTGGAAGCGATGGCGTGCGGCGTACCGACCATTGGTTCTAACGCAGGAGGAATTCCCGAGTTGATTACTCATGGGGAAACCGGATATTTAGCCGACGTAGGCGACACGGACGCAATGGCCGAGCATGCGGTAAACCTGCTAAGCAATCAAGTGCTGTACGAACAAGTGGTGCAAAATTGCTTGGACCGTGCCAGATACACGTTCTGCAATGACATTACAACGATGCAATATGAAGAAATTTATTATCGCGTACTTGGAAGAGAGCTTCCGGAATCACATCGCATCACAGCTTCAACCTGTCAATAAGAGGGTTCAGGCTGGTTAGGAGAAACATGTTGGATGCAGGAAAAATATTAGCAGAAGATCGAGGCGCTTCTTACGTGCTGGCAAAGCTTACGGAGGCAGGCTATGAAGCCTATCTTGTAGGCGGCTGCGTGCGTGATGCCGTGCTGGACAGACCGATTAAAGACATCGATATCGCGACTTCAGCCTTGCCGGAGCAGGTTATCGCCTGTTTCCCGCGGACGGCGCCGACGGGTCTGCAGCATGGGACCGTCACCGTCATCCTCCAGCAGGGGACGTATGAAGTAACGACGTTCCGCAAAGAGGCGGAGTACGAAGGTTTCCGCCGCCCGGCTTCGGTCGCCTATATCTCCGACTTGACGGAGGATCTGAAGCGGCGCGATTTTACGATGAACGCGATGGCGATGGACGGCGCGGGCGTTGTCGTCGATCCTTTTGCCGGGCAAAAGGATCTCGCCTTAGGCGTTCTCCGCTGCGTAGGCAAAGCGGAAGAGCGGTTCGGCGAAGATGCGCTGCGCATGCTTCGCTGCATTCGCTTTGCCTCGACCTACGATTTGCAGGTCGAGGAGAGCACTTGGCAGGCGCTGCTCGCGCAAGCACCGCTGCTTCGCCACATCGCCATGGAGCGCGTGCGCAGCGAGCTCCAGCGCATGATCGACGGCCCGGCCCCTGCGCGGGCCGTACGGCTGCTCTTGGCGAGCCGCCTGACGGCGCACCTCAAAAAGCAGCTGCCGCTGCCTTTTGAGCGCTGGCTCGCCTGGGATGACGCGCTGGACGCTGTCAGCGCGCTGGAAGAGCAGCATGACCGCTGGGCGATGCTGCTGCTGCTCCTGGAGGTGCCGGCGGACATCGTCCGCACGGCGCTCCAGGAGCTGACCTTCTCCCGCGCCGACGGCGACGCGGTATGGGCTGTGCTGGCCCTGCGCGAAGCGGTGGCCGTCTCGCAGCCAGACCCGGCTGCCCTGGAGCGGGTCTGGAAGCTTGGCGCGGTGCGCCGCGGCGAAGCTGCGGCCCGCGCCTTGCTGCGGCTGCTGCGCGCGCTGCAGCCTTGCAGCGGTCAGCGCGGCGAGCTCGCGCTGTTTCTGGACGCAGCGGCGCCGGAGCTGGTGCGCCGCGGGGAAGCGTGGCTGGGCGAGATTCCGTGCTTCAGCCTCAAGCATCTCGCCATATCCGGCAAGGATTTGGCGTCGGAGCTCGGCTTGCCGCCGGGCCCGCAGATGGGCAAGCTGCTGGAGCATTTGCTTGAACGAACAGCGCTCGGGGAATTGCCGAACGAGCGGGAAATTCTTCTACAGGCCGCGCGTGCTGCGAAGTAGCAGCGCGCGTGGTTTTTTCATCATAGTTAATTGGAGTGAACAAGATGAATGAGCGGATTTTAGAGCTTTTCCAACAATCTCCGGAGGCTTACGTTTCCGGTGAAGAAATCAGCCGCAGATTGAATGTGAGCCGCACGGCCATATGGAAGCACATCGAAGAGCTTCGCGGGGCAGGCTATGAATTTGAAGCCGCTCCGCGCAAAGGCTACAGGCTGGTGAGCAAGCCGGATAAATGGCAGGTGACCGAACTGCTGCAGGGCTTGAGAACGAAGGTGTTGGGGCAGAAGGTGCATATATACGGGGAAGTCGATTCCACCCAGACGATCGCCCATGCGCTCGTCGCTTCAGGGGCTCCTGAAGGCACGTTAGTGCTTGCCGAGGCACAGACAGCCGGGCGGGGCCGAATGGGCCGTGCGTGGCATTCTCCGGCCGGGAAAGGCATATGGATGAGTCTGGTGCTGACGCCGAGACTACCTGTTCATTTCTTGCCGCAGCTTACGTTGTTATGCGCTGTCGCCCTGTGCCGGTCGATCCAGAAGGTGTGCCAAGTGGAAATAGGCATCAAATGGCCGAACGATCTGCTGATCAAAGGGAAGAAGATCAGCGGCATTTTGCTCGAAAGCAGCGGTGAAGATGAACGCTTAAAGTATATTATTGCGGGAATCGGCATCAGTGTGAATCTGAAGGTAGAGGATTATCCGGAGGAACTGAGGAAGGTTGCCACTTCACTGGCCATTGAATCGGGGACGGAAATCAAGAGAGAGACTTTGGTACAAGCATTTCTCCTAGAATTCGAAGAGCTGTATGCATTGTATTTGGAAAAAGGGTTTTCACCGATCCGGCTGCTATGGGAAGCTTTAAGCGTAACCCTCAAACGTCCTATCCGCACGCATTCGCCAAACGGCGTCATTGAAGGCTTTGCAGATTCCTTGGATGATACAGGCGCGCTGACGGTAATTACCGAGAGCGGGGAGAAAATCAAAGTCTATTCCGGCGATATCGAACTGCGCTGAAAATTTTAGGTATCATTTGGAATCTCTATTTGGTATAATTGAATAGCGAGGCGGTATCCTTAAAGGAACTGCACTTGCTGCTATACAAGCGCAGTAACAGGTTTGAATGTAGCCGAATAACGCGTAAACAAGATGTTGGATTCTGCTCTGAGCCTTATGGGACCGAGACAGAAGGATCATTGGATTCTTTCTGCATGCGATCCTTTTAGCTCTTAGCTAAAAGGTTTTTTTATTTTAGACGGGAAGCTGGGATACGAATGGAAAAGAGAAAGCCGCTTACAACAGCCAAAATGAGAAAAATGAAGCAGGACGGCGTACCGATTACGATGGTAACCGCTTATGATTATCCGTCCGCCCGATTGTCGGAGGAAGCTGGCATTGATGTGATTCTCGTCGGCGATTCACTGGGGAACGTTGTGCTCGGATATGATTCGACCTTGCCGGTGACGCTGGATGATATGGTCTATCATACGCGGGCCGCGGTACGCGGAGCTTCCCATACGTTTATTGTGGCGGATATGCCGTTTTTGACGTATCATGGGAGCCTGGATACAACGCTTAAAGGTGTCGCCCGGTTGATGCAAGAGGGCGGGGCCAAAGCGGTGAAGCTCGAAGGCGGGGCGGAGATAGCGGCAACGGTCAAAGCGATCACAGAGGCTGGCGTTCCCGTTGTCGGACATCTCGGTCTTACGCCGCAATCGGTTCACCAGCTTGGCGGATTCCGCGTGCAAGGCCGCAGCTCGGAGCAAGCGGAGAAGCTGCTGAGCGATGCGAAAGCCATCGAGGCAGCGGGAGCATTCGCCATTGTTCTGGAGCTGGTTACGGACGAACTGGCCGAATGGATCACCAAACAGCTGTCGATTCCGACCATCGGCATCGGCTCGGGGGTTAATTGCGACGGGCAAGTGCTTGTCTACCATGATCTGCTGCAGTATGGTTCTGACAGTGCTCCCAGAAAGTTTGTTAAAAGTTACGCGAATATCGGGGAAACTATTCGAGCAGGCATTGGCGAATATGTGAAAGAAGTGAAAGCGCGGACGTTCCCCGCCCCTGAAAATACGTTTCATATGGATAACGATGTAGTTCAATACTTGTACGGCGATAAGGAGTAGTGAGCGGCCATGAAAGCGATCCAAACAATGGAAGTGATTCATTCAATTGCCGATTTGCGTTCTCGCATTAGCGAATACCGACGTAAAAATGATGGATCCGTAGGTTTTGTGCCTACAATGGGCTATCTGCATGAAGGCCATGCCAGCTTGCTGCGCAAGGCCAGGTCTCAAAGCGGGCTTGTTGTGTTGAGTATTTTTGTCAATCCGCTTCAGTTTGGTCCCGGAGAGGATTTTGAGCGGTATCCGCGGAATACGGAAAGAGACCTTGAGGTAGCGGAGGCAGCCGGCACCGATCTTGTTTTCATGCCATCCGTCAGTGAAATGTATCCGGCACCGACCCGGACAACCGTTAGTGTGACGGGACTTACATCAAATCTTTGCGGAGCGTCGCGTCCCGGACATTTTGACGGCGTTGCGACAGTAGTCAGCAAGTTGTTTCATATCGTGCAGCCGGATCAAGCGTTCTTCGGACTCAAAGACGCTCAGCAGGTTGCCGTGATCGAGCAGATGGTCCAGGATCTTAATCTTGCCGTCGAAATCGTACCTTGTCCTACACTGCGTGAAAAGGACGGCCTCGCCATGAGTTCACGCAATGTGTACTTAACGGAGGAAGAGCGGAAACAAGCGTTGGTTCTTTCGCAATCTTTGGAACTAGCCAAGGAATTCGTGCGGAATAGATCCAGCTTCGCGGCGGGCGAGTTGGAGAGCCTGGTCAGGAGTCATATTGCCACAGCGCCACTAGCGGTCATTGATTATGCAGAGGTACTTGCCTATCCGGCCTTAGAGCCTTTTGAAAGCAGCACTCATACCGATTCTGTTATTATTGCTCTAGCCGTTAAATTCGGCAAAACCCGGCTAATCGACAATGCTATTATACAATTGAGGAAGTGAAGTTATGTTTCGCACGATGATGAAAGCCAAGATTCACCGCGCTACCGTAACGGAAGCGAATTTGAACTATATCGGGAGCATCACGATTGACGAGGATTTGCTCGATCTAGTCGATATGCTGCCGAATGAGAAAGTGCAAATTGTGAATAACAACAATGGAGCGCGTCTGGAAACCTACATTATTCCCGGGCCCCGCGGAACCGGAGTGATCTGTTTGAACGGCGCGGCGGCGCGTCTGGTTCAGACCGGAGATACCGTCATTATTATGTCGTATGCCATGATGACCGACGAAGAAGCGAAGAAGCATCAACCGACCGTTGCGATCATGGATGCGAACAATAAAGTAGCCCAGCTGTTGAAAGCGGAGGAGCATTCCACCATCATTTAAGCTCGTGATTTCCATGCATGAAATCGGCTCTGTTTACAAAGAATGAGGATAAGCTTTCGAAGCAAAGGTGGGATGCCAAATGTTTAAGCATTTATTTTCCACAATGAACGAGGTTTTGGAAGAAATCCAAAAAGAATATCCGAATAGTGATGTGGAGAAAAAGGCGGAGCTTGACGAGCAGCTGCAGGTGTTGAAGACGATGAGCGATGAGTTCATCGAGGCATGGCTGCTTTTTGAGGAGAAACTGGGAAAGTTTTATGGGGCCGTGCCGATCAGCACCCAAACCCTTCATAAGGAACTGATGGATCTCGATTTGTCCGGGAAGCAAACGGATGAATTCGTCCGCGGGCAAGGGTACTACAAGCTTTATATGTACGATCAGGCGATCAAAGAATTCGAAACGTTGATTCGGAGGCAGCCGGATTTCTTGTTGGCCAGAGTGTATTTGGCGATGGGACATTTGCGCAAAGGGGAGTTTGGAGAAGCGTACCAGCACTTCAAATTCCTCCTGCCCTTAACGGACAATTCAAAGATGAAGGCCATTTCCTACAACGCCATGGGTTGTATTCAAGTTCAAAATCACAATATGGAAAAAGCGTTTGAATATTTTCAAAAAGCGTATCATACCGACCCGTCATGTATGGAGCCGCTCATTAATCTGGACGAATCGTAAACCAAAGTGACGAACTAGGTATTCCCTTTTCCTAAGAAGATTTGGTATGCTAGGAGAAGTGCAGGACGAAGGGATTGAAGATACACGTCATGAAATTTGCAGTTTTAGATTTTGAAACGACAGGAAGTCAGCCTGCGGATGAAATCATCCAGGTTGGACTGGTCATTATAGATCAATTTCAAATTATCGACAGGTATACTTCTCTGGTCAAGCCAGGGATCGGTATACCTTCTTCCATTACAACGCTTACGGGCATTACGGACGACATGGTGGCGGACGCGCCAACGCTGGATCAAGTGATGTCGGATATGTTTCCGCTGTTGTTTGACTGCGTGCTTGTCGCCCACCATGCCGCTTTTGACCTCTCCTTTTTGCAAAAGGGGCTGACGAAAACCGGCTATCCGCCATTTTCCGGCCGGGTGCTCGACACGATGGATATGCTGCGCATCTTGTTTCCGTCCATTTCCAGTCTTCAACTGAGCATGGTAGCCGGTCTATTCGGGATCGATCATGAAAGGCCCCATCAAGCCGATAGCGACGCGGAAGTGACAGCAGAAATCTGGATTGTTTGTTTGGAAAGGCTGCTAGGCCTGCCATTGCTTACCGTTCAGAGATTGCAGCATATTTACGAGAACAGCTCCAGTGACTTAGGCTGGTTTTTGGAAGAAATATGTCTATACAAAGAATCGATAACGAGCGTCGATACGGAAGCCCATCGCTATTTCCGCCAATTTACGCTGAATGTCACGGATTGGGGAGATGAGGATGAGATTCGCTCGGCTTCGCATGAAGACGGGTTAGGGCCATCTTTTAAACATTTCCAACAGGGCTTAAAAACGGCGCTTCAACAAAAGTTTGAGATTTTTGAAGAACGTGAGTCCCAAGAGCAAATGATCTATGAAGTGGAGAAGTCCCTGGAGAACGATCAGCATTTGATGATTGAGGCGGGGACGGGCACGGGCAAATCGCTTGGTTATTTGATTCCGGCCCTCTACTATGGCATCAAGTATGAGAAGAAAGTGGTTGTTTCCACGCACACCATCAATTTGCAGGAACAGCTCAGAGAGCGGGATATTCCGCTGCTCAAGGAGATTTTCCCTGTGCCGTTCAAAGCCGCGGTGCTCAAAGGAAGAAGCCATTACTTATGCTTGCGTAAATTTGAGACGAAGCTGACAACGCGGGATTACGAGAATGGCAAGGAAGATCCGTTAACGGCCGCTCAAATGGTCGTATGGCTCAGCGAGACGGAGCATGGAGATGAAGAAGAGCTGCATTTTGGGAATAAAGGCGCTCAGTTCTGGTATTCGGTTGCCAGCGATACGGACTCCTGTTTAAACCGCATGTGCCCGTGGTACAAAAAATGCTTCTATCATCGCGCCCGTAACGACGCCAATACGGCTGATGTGGTCATTACGAACCATTCTCTCTTGTTCACGGATATGAAAGCGGAGAACCGCCTTCTGCCGGCTTACAAACACCTTGTCATCGATGAGGCGCATCATTTTGAGGAAGTAGCCTCCAAACATTTGGGGATTGAGCTGCATTCATCGGCGATGTACCACTCGCTAACTTGGCTCTATAAAGATAATCGGAGCGGTCAACTGCCGATGCTGCGGTTTCGGCTGCAGAAAGCGGATGAGCAGCAGGAACGCGCAGCGGCTTGGAGCCATACGATTGACGGCCTCTTTCCCAAAATCGTGCAGATGAAAGAGGACTGGGAACGGTTAAGCGAATCGCTTTATGAGCTGCTTTCTTCCAAAAGCGATCCGTCGCAAACGGAGAATTCCACTTATGTTTTACGTATGAAGCCGGAAACTTTGCCTTCCAATTGGCATGAGCTGTTGACGATGGAAGAGAATATTTATTTGAATGCCAATGACCTGCTTCGCACGCTGGATAAGTTATTGAGCGATGTGAAGGAGCATCAGGAGGTTTTTGGCGTTCAAGGTTTAGTGACGGACCTTAACGGAACGGTGAAAGAGCTCTATGAGCATCGGGATGCGCTGCACTTCTTTATGATGAGGGCGGATGAAGGCTATGTGTACTGGATGGAAGCGGGGACCTACGCCAAAGCGAAATCGCTGCAGCTCATCTCGGTACCAACCGATGTGAGCGGCTTGCTTCAGCAGCATTTCTTCGAGACCAAAGACAGCATCATCATGACCTCAGCGACTTTGTCCGTGAACAAATCGTTCCAGTATTCCGCTGATCAATTGGGGCTGGTTATCCCGGAGGACGAAGAGAGCGGCAAGCTCAAAACGGTCCAGCTGCCTTCTCCGTTCAACTACCGGGAGCAAGCCCTGGTGGTCATCCCTCGGGATTTCCCTACGATTAAAGGCGCGGGCGATCCCGTCTTCATCGCATCGCTGATAGAGTCGCTCAGCGATGTGGCCATCGTGACCAAAGGCCGGATGCTCATTTTGTTTACCTCGAACCGGATGCTTAAGCAGATTTATGCCGGCATGAAGGATTACTTGAAGCCGTACGGCATCACGGTTCTCGGTCAAGGCGTAGACAGCGGCAACCGCAGCAAGCTGACCCGCATGTTCCAGGACAACAAAATGTGCGTCCTGCTGGGCACGAGCTCATTCTGGGAAGGGGTAGACATTCCAGGTGATGCGCTAAGCTGTCTGGCGATTATCCGCTTGCCGTTCCAACCGCCGAATCATCCGCTCGTCGAGGCCAAATGTGAAAATATTAAAAAACGCAACGAAAACCCGTTTATGAAATTTTCGGTGCCGCAGGCGGTCATTCGCTTTAAACAAGGCTTTGGCCGGTTAGTCCGACGCGCTTCGGATAAAGGCATTGTGATCATTTACGATACGCGCGTGATTGAAACCTTCTACGGTAAGCATTTCCTCTATTCGCTGCCCGGGCCCAAAATCGAGCATATGAAAACGGAACAAATGCTGCCAAGGATTGAGCAGTGGATGGGGGAGGCTCAGAAATGAAATCACAAAAAATATCGGAGGCTGTTGTTCGCAGGCTGCCCATTTATCTACGTTTTCTAAATGAGCTTGCTATGAAAAATGTCGCAACGGTGTCTTCGCAGGATTTGGGTCAAAAGCTTGATCTGAATCCTGCGCAGATTCGGAAGGATTTGGCCTATTTCGGGGAGTTCGGGAAGAAAGGCATCGGCTATGATATCGCCTATTTGATCGAGAAGATCAGACAGATTCTGAAGTTGGACCGGCATATTCAAGTTGCTCTTGTCGGAGCGGGCAATCTTGGCCGCGCGTTATGCAATTATAATACGTATTTGCGAAACGATATGAAGATTGTCGCTGTTTTTGATGCTATGCCGAGTAAAACGGGAGAGACCATCAATAATTTGACGGTTCAACCCATGAGCGGGATGAAAGTTGTCTTATCGGAGCTGGGCGTGCGGATCGGCATCATTACGGTACCTGCGGACGAAGCTCAAAATGTGGCCAATCAGTTCGTAGATTGCGGCATTGAGGCTATTCTGAATTTCGCGCCTGTCATCATCAAGGTTCCGTCTGAAGTTCGCGTACACTATGCAGACTTTACAACGGAGCTTCAAAGTTTAGCTTATTATTTGGATTAATGCCCATGTATGCACAAAGAGGGTTTCCCGCAAGTCATGAAAATGACTGGGAAAACCCTCTTTCTTTTTTAGAAAATAAGTCTGAAGATAAGGAAGTATAGCGTATATGCAAGCGCGATAGAGATCGGAATCGTAATGACCCAAGTAATCAGCATGCGGCTTACGGTACCCCATTGTACTTCATGGAAGCGCATGACACTGCCTGTCCCGATAATCGAGGAGGAGATAACGTGCGTTGTTGATAAAGGTTTACCGATATGAGTCGAGAATTGAATGACGAGCGACGATGTCAGATCGGATGCGAAACCGTTAATCGGTTCGATTTTTACGATTTTTCCGGAAACGGTTTTAATGATTTTCCATCCGCCGATCGAGGTTCCAAGTCCCATTGCCAAGGCAGCGGAAATTTTTACCCAAAGCGGCACGTTCAGATCCGTTTGCACACCGGCTGCTACCAGACCAAACACGATAATTCCCATTGCTTTCTGTGCGTCATTACCGCCGTGCGAGTAAGAAAGCAGTCCGGCAGAGATGATCTGCAATGTTCTGAAAACGCGGTTAAGCTTCGATCTCGATTTATTTCCTGACCAAATGACGATGTACTTGATCAAAAACATAATGACGTAACCGAGTGCGAAAGCAATGATCGGTGACAGAATCAAAATGATAATGATTTGCGTGAAGCCGCTCCAGTTCACTGCGTTCACGCCGGCTCCGGCGATAACCGCACCGGCGAGAGCGCCGAGCAGTGTATGAGAGGAGGAAGAAGGAATGGCCAGATACCATGTTAGCAAGTTCCAAATAATGGCTGCCAGCAGGGCGGCGATCACGATTTCAACGCCGTTCTCAATTTTAGCCGGGTTGGCAATGCTACCTCCCACGGTTTTGGCAACTTTCGAGGACACCATCGCCCCGACAAAATTAAGAGTGGCTGCCATCGCAATGGCTACCCGCGGGCTAAGAGCGCGCGTAGAAATCGAAGTCGCAATGGCATTGGCTGTATCGTGAAATCCATTAATGAAATCAAAGAGCAAGGCTAGTACAACAATTATGATCAAATAAGTTAACATGATTTCCTCCTAAGAGCTTTCCACTCAAAAAACAATCTTTCTCGTGCGCATGAACCGCACAGCCCTATGAATAACGAAGTACAACGCTGTCTAGGATATTGGCTACGTCTTCGCAAGCGTCTGTTGTTTCTTCCAAGCGCTCGTAGATTTCTTTCAGTTTGAAGTCCTCGTAGGGGTCTTTGCGAGTGATGAAAATTTGGCGGATTCCTTCGCGCATCAAGCGGTCGCCATCATTTTCGAGGGAGTTAATTGCAACGGTGTGCTCGGGAATTTGCATATATTTTTTCTTCGCGAGCAGTTTGAACGCGTCCAGCATATGTTGGCACGAATCGACAATGACAGCCGAGAATTCTCTCATGTACGTATCTGTGTGGGAGACGTTTAAATAGTCAAAACGGGCAATGGTGGCTTCGATTCCATCCGTGACATCATCCACTTTGGAGGCAAGAATCATGATGTCCTCGCGATCGATCGGCGTAATGAAAACTTTATTCAACCCTTTGAAAATTTCGTGGGTAATGGAGTCGCCGGCATGTTCTAAATCGTGGATCGATTTAATGTAGTCTACTGGCGGTTTGTCACCCATCATCGCCGTGCGAAACAGCTGAGCGGTTTGAAGTGCGTTCTCTGCTGCGCGGATAAGCAGCTGCAAGAAATCGACTTCATTTTTTTTTGTGAATAATGTGGTCATAATAGCCTCCTAGTTTTTACTATATGTACAAGATTTTGATCGAATTTTCGAGAGAATTGGACCAATTTGTAGAAAAAACTCACGAAATTAAAAATATCATAATAATTGGACCGAAAGCAACCAAAATTCCGTGACATTTTACAATTTCTTAACATTGGATGCTTCCTTGATTTTACAAGCCTGAAGATGTAAAGTTTATTAAGCGGCATTTAACTTAGAATGAGCATAGAGAGGGTATTTTAGTATGAAAAAAACATTAATTACGAATGGCCATTTTATTTCTACTATTGAAGGAAAATCATGGATTAAAGGCTCTATGGTTATAGAAGGCGATCTTATTACATATATCGGCGAACAAATGCCAGAGCCAAAGGAAAACTACGACGAAGTTATCGACGGGACGAACAAGCTTTATATGCCTGGACTCGTCAATACGCACGGTCACGCGGCGATGTCGCTGCTCAGAGGATATGGGGACGATTTAGCGCTCCAGATCTGGTTGGAACAGAAAATGTGGCCGATGGAAGCGAAATTTAGCGCTATGGATGTAAAATGGGGCACTAGTCTTTCTATTTTGGAAATGATGAAAGGCGGAACTACGACCTTTGTTGATATGTACGATCATATGAACGAAGTGGCGAAAGCTGTCGAAGAGTCGGGAATGCGCGGCGTTCTTGCGCGCGGCGTTATCGGTTTATGCCCGCCCGATGTACAGACGGCCAAACTGAAAGACGCTTCTGAGTTTGCAAAAACTTGGCACGGTGCTGCGAATGGCAGAATCACGACGATGATGTCTCCTCATGCGCCTTACACATGTCCTCCGGATTATATTGAACGAATCGTTCAAGCCGCCCATGATTTGAATTTGCCGATTCATATTCATATGTCTGAGACAAGCCGCGAGGTACAAGGCAATGTGGATCAATACGGTTTGCGTCCGGTTGCCCATTTAGAGAAGATCGGTGTGTTCAGCAGACCGACGCTCGTAGCGCACGGCGTTCATTTAACGGATGAAGAGATCGCTGTACTCAAACAGTACGACGTTCGCGTCTCTCATAATCCGGGAAGCAATCTTAAACTGGCCAGCGGCGTAGCCCGCGTACCGGAACTGCTTCGCGCCGGCGTGAAGGTATCGCTTGGCACAGACGGCGCAGCTTCCAACAACAATTTGGATATGTTCGAAGAAATGAGACTTGCGGCATTGATTCACAAAGGTGTGTCCGGTGATCCGCTCGCTGTACCGGCTGCAGAAGCTCTTATGCTGGGAACGAGCATGGGAGCGGAATCCGTCTGGTTGAATAACGTAGGGCTGCTGCAGCCGGGAATGAAAGCCGACTTTATCGCACTGGATATCGATCAGCCGCATTTCCTGCCAAAAACAGATTTCGTTTCTCACGTTGTTTACTCCGCATGTGCCAAGGATGTTGTTGATGTTTGTGTCGATGGCAACTGGCTTGTTCGCAAAGGCGAATGCTTGACGATGGATGAAGAAAAAATTAAACGCGAGTTTGAGCTGTGCTTCGACAAATTAATTGGTTAAGCAGGTGCCGGCAGTTTGTCCAAGGAGGTGAGCGGTGCTTATGAATGCGAAGCGAACGAGAATTATAGCTTTTGGGGTATTTATTATTGTGACGCTCGGTGTCGTGCTCAGCCGCTTCTACTTAAACGTGCAGAATGAACATTGGGACAGCAAGCGCACCGCGGTAGAAACCGCATTTGAGAAAAGCATCATGACGAAAGCTGTTAAAGTGGATTTCTTCTATGGCGAAGAGCCGGTTCGTATCGTTTATGGGGAAGATAAGCTTGGTCAAGGCTTGATCGTATGGGTTTCCGATAAGGATGTGCATTCGGAAATGGCTTCTGAAAATTTCACGGAAGATCAAGTACGGGATGTGTTGATGAAGAAAAATCCGGATGCGGAGATTGAACGGATCATGCCTGGCAAACTCGGTCAGGAGTATGTGTGGGAAGTTTTTTATAAAAAAATAAATGATAGCGGCACAAGATATTTTTATGATTATTATAAATTCAAAGATGGATCGTATATCGATACGTGGAGACTCAGCCTGCAATAGGCTGAGTTTTTTCTTGTTTCCACTCATTTCATAAGGTTAATGGTTATATCGCGTGATATACTCTGTATATGGAATCGGACGCAACATAATATATCGAGAAAGGGGGACGTTGACTGATGAAGCTACGTCTCTTACCTGTTGTACTCAGTGTAATTATTTCCGCCGGTGTCTTATTTGGAGGCTGGTTTGCATATACAAGTTTTGCCATGGAATCTCCCTTATCGGATATCATTAGCAAAGTTCCCGGAGTGACCAGTTCAACCATGAAATTAGACAAAGATAAAGTGGATATAGATGTTGTTCTAAAAGCGGATGCTAATTTAAGAACGGTTGTTGAACGTATTAACAAAGACGGCGCATCGATTATCGGTAAGCGTACCGTTAATATTCATGTCAAAGACAATCCGTCCGCGAAGCTGGATGAGTGGTGGTCCAAAGCTTTATTCGAAGTTGCCCAAGCCATGGAGACCAAGCACTATGCGGACATTCCGGCAACACTGCAAAAATATGCCGCTGATATGCCGAATATGAAAGTGGAAAGTGAAATGGATCAAACGTACGTATATATTCGATTGACAGATGGTGATGCAACCAAATTCATCATGCTTCCTAGAACTTCCCAGATAGGAGTGTGGCCGAATGAGTAAAATATATAAAGAAATCGGGATTGGCTTTATCCCCGTACTGCTTATTTTCTTAGCATTCTTAGGCGTGAATGTGATCCCTGTCTTGTTTGTTGGCGTAATTGGCGTTTCGTTGTTTTATATGATCCGAAGCCGCGGCGGAGTAGGCATCTCTGCCGGCGGAGGCGGCGACCGTAAAATCAAGAACCGGGCGCCGGCTTTTCTGACGTTTGACGAGATTGGCGGGCAGGACCGGGCCAAGAAGGAATTGACGGAAGCACTTGATTTTTTGATTAAGCATGAAGAAATTAAGAAGCTGGGCATTCGCCCGCTCAAAGGGATATTGCTTACCGGACCTCCGGGAACGGGCAAGACGCTAATGGCGAAAGCAGCCGCGCACTATACGAATTCGGTGTACTTAGCTGCTTCAGGCAGTGAGTTTGTAGAGATGTACGTAGGCGTCGGTGCGAGCCGTATCCGTGATCTCTTCAAGGAAGCAAGAACCCGCGCGGTTAAAGAAGGTAAAGACAACGCGATTATTTTCATCGATGAGATTGATGTGATCGGCGGTAAGCGGGATGGCGGTCAGCAGCGCGAATACGACCAAACGCTTAACCAATTGTTAACCGAGATGGACGGCATTCACACGAACGATGCGCCGCGTATTTTGATTATGGCTGCAACGAACCGGAAGGAAATGCTGGATAGCGCGCTTCTGCGTCCTGGACGTTTTGACCGTCATATTGAAGTGGACCTGCCGGATAAGAAAGGCCGATTGTCGATTCTGGATATTCATGTGAAAAATAAACCGTTAGCAGACGAAGTTTCCTTGGATGTGATCGCCGAACAAACTTTCGGGTTCTCCGGCGCTCAGTTGGAAGGTGTGTTGAATGAAGCGGCTATCTATGCGATGCGTGAGGATAAAAAAGTCATCGAGCAGCATCATTTGGCGTCTGCGATCGATAAAATCATGATGGGCGAGCGGACAGATAAGGAAACCGCGCAGGATGAGAAGGAGCGGGTTGCTTATCACGAGCTGGGGCACGCGATCGTTGCCGAGCTTGTACGTCCGGGCTCCGTGTCGCAAGTAACGGTAAGTCCGCGCGGGAAAGCGCTCGGCTATGTGCGCCATAACCCGCCGAAGGATCATTATTTGTATACGAAGGATTATATCGAGCAGCAAATTATGATCGCATTAGGCGGCGCCGCGGCAGAAGAAATTTTCTATGGCGGACGCAGCACGGGCTCGCGGAACGATTTCGAGCAAGCCCTATCCATGGTCCGCAACATGATGGACTCTGGCTTAACATCGCTTGGCATCATTGACCGTGAGATGGTCACGAAGGATCAGCTGATGAAAGAGAATACGATCATTCTCGATGCTTTGATGATGCGCACCAAGGCGCTGCTGGAGCAGCAGCGGGGCGTGTTCGACCATTCCTTCGCGATTTTGATGAAAGAAGAAGTGATTTCCGGCGATACGTTCCGAAAGCTGTTTGATGCATCAGTTTCCCAAAGTGCATAAAAGGGTAGGGGGTGTCTTGAAAGGTCAGGAATGGCCTGAGGGATAGCCCCTTTAAGTTCGTTCTGGAAGAAAGGCGGAGTTCTCTTTTCTTATCACAATTGTGTCAAAGCTCGTAAAGGTTCCGCAATGTTTTGTGACTGTTAATGAAATTTGACAGTAAAAATTGTATGATAGGTGTGGGCTTCCAAGGTTGCATCCAAAGCTGCAAGGCGCTCTGGCTGCGAAAGATAAGAATGAGCCTTAAGAAGGAGAAATGGGCATGGTTTTCAAAACGATTGGTGTTGTCGGCGGCGGCACAATGGGACAAGGCATATCTGAAATGCTTGCAGCCCGGGGGCTGGAGGTATTGTTGGTCGAGAAATCGGCAGAGAAGCTTGACCGCGCCTTAGAGCAGATTCAGGTTAGCTTAGATAAACAAATCGAACGATGGGCTTTGACGGAAGCGGAGAAAAAGCTTATTTTAGCCAAAATAAAGAAAGCGGATTCTCTCCAAGACATGGCTTCTTGCGATATGGTGATAGAAACAATCACGGAAGATTTGAATGCAAAAAAACACGTCTTTTTTCAATTAAATCAAATTTGCAATCCATCTATCATTTTAGCATCCAATACATCTACGCTCAGCGTGACCGAGATTGCAGCTGTAACAACGAATCCTCAGCGGGTTATCGGACTTCACTTCTTGCACCCGGTTGCAAAAGTGGATCTCGTCGAGATTATCCGTGCGATGAAAACGTCGGATGAAACTTTCGAGAAAACGAAACGATTTGTGGATGAGTTGATTCTAAAGAAGGGCATTAAAGTCAATGAATCGCCGGGTTT
Organism: Paenibacillus sp. FW126-R14; assembly: GCF_058789495.1. NCBI lineage: Bacteria > Bacillati > Bacillota > Bacilli > Caryophanales > Paenibacillaceae > Paenibacillus > Paenibacillus sp. FW126-R14. The sequence goes on from NZ_JBYTBS010000001.1 coordinate 302,948, forward strand.
TATTACGACAAGACTCATCTGTACGCTGATCAATGAAGCTTTGCACACGCTGTCAGAGGGCGTGGCTTCTGCGGAAGATATCGATAACGCGATGCGCATCGGCTATGACTTCAAATATGGGCCGCTAGAAATGTGCGACCGCTTCGGTTTGGATGCCGTGCATGATGCGCTCGAAGGAATGTTCCGCGATTATGGAGATATTAAGTACCGGCCGTCATTTCTGTTGAAGAAAATGGTGCGTGCCGGTCATTTGGGTGCCAAAACAGGAGAGGGCTTTTTCCTTTACGATAAGGATGGTGACCGTTTATGAATATTCTCGTCATTAATGCGGGGAGCTCGTCCCTGAAATATCAGCTTTTTCAAATGGAAGATGAGACGGTTCTGGCGAAGGGCAGAGTCGAGCGGATCGGGATGGAAACCGCTATTTTGGTGCATGAACCGAAAGGTAAAAGTGAGGTTCACGAGGTCAGCGAAATTTTGGAGCATACGACTGCGATCCGCAAAGTATTGGCGCTGCTCGTTCATCCCGAGCACGGCGTGCTCGCGTCAACGGCAGAGATCAACGCTGTCGGCCACCGCGTCGTGCATGGCGGTGAAAGCTTCAAAAACTCCGTCCTCGTGAACCACGAGGTGAAGCAGGAGATCAAGCGGCTGTTCGATTTGGCGCCGCTGCACAATCCGGCGCATATGCTTGGCATTTTGGCGGTGGAGGCGAACATGCCGGACGTGCCGCAGGCCGTTGTATTCGACACGGCCTTCCATCAGTCCATGCCGGCGCAAGCTTACCTCTATCCGGTGCCGATGGTGCTGTACCGGAAGCACAAAGTGCGCCGCTACGGTTTTCACGGCACTTCGCACAACTATGTGAGCGAACGCGCCGCAGCCTTCCTGGGCCGCCCGCTGGGGGAGCTGAAGCTCATTACCTGTCATATCGGTAACGGAGCTTCCTGCGCCGCCATCTTGGGCGGCAAGTCGGTGGATACGAGCATGGGGATGACCCCGCTCGAGGGTCTGATGATGGGGACGCGCAGCGGCGATCTCGATCCCGCCATCGTGCCTTATGCGATGGGCAAGGAGGATTTGACGCTGGGCGAGATCTCCTCGATGCTCAACAAGCATAGCGGGCTGCAAGCGATCTCGGGCATCTCCAGCGATATGCGGGAGATCACGGAAGCGATGGAGGCGGGGGACAAGAACGCCCACCTTGCTTTCGAGATGTACGAATATCGCCTGCGCAAATATATCGGGGCTTACGCGGCGGCCATGAATGGCGTCGATGCGATTGTATTTACAGCCGGCGTCGGCGAGAATTCGGAACTGCTGCGCAAAAGAGTTTGCGAACACCTGACTTACCTTGGGGTGGAGTTCGACGAGGCGGCAAACCGCATTGGGAGAGGGCAGGAACGGCGCATTTCAACCGCAAGCTCCAACGTGCAAGTGCTGGTCATCCCAACGAATGAAGAATGGGTAATCGCCAGAGACACCTATCAATTAGTTCAGTCTGCCCAAGACTGAATCTTTGCTCAAAATAGTGTACAATAGAAAAGCGCCGGAGATTTCCGGTCATCGTAGCTGTAAGAAAGTTCGTACGAAAACTCAAGGAGGTACTTAACAAATATGAAATGTACGATAGGTGAAGTAAAACATCATGTCGGCGAGTCAGTGACAATTGGCTGTTGGCTAAACAAGAAACGGTCCAGCGGTAAAATTCAATTTTTACAACTTAGAGACGGTTCAGGATATATACAAGGTGTTGTCGTAAAAAGCGAAGTAAGCGAGGATGTTTGGGATGCAGCTTCCAAGCTGACACAAGAAAGCTCACTGTACATAACCGGCAAAGTGAAAGAGGATACTCGCAGCAAAGGCGGTTTCGAGCTTGATGTGACCGGCGTAGAAATCATTCAAATCACCGAAGAATATCCGATTACACCGAAGGAGCATGGCGTTGATTTCTTGATGGATAACCGCCATCTGTGGATTCGCAGTCCGCGCCAACGCGCTGTACTTGTTATTCGCGCCCAAATTATTCAAGCGGTTCAGCAATTTTTCAACGAGCGCGGCTTCCATTTGGTGGATCCGCCGATTCTAACGCCTTCTTCTTGTGAAGGAACGACGAATTTGTTCCACACCAAATATTTCGATGAGGATGCCTTCCTGACGCAAAGCGGTCAGCTGTATATGGAAGCGGCTGCGATGGCGCTTGGACGCGTGTACTCTTTCGGTCCTACGTTCCGTGCGGAAAAATCGAAAACGAGAAGACATCTCATTGAGTTCTGGATGATCGAACCGGAAATGGCGTTCGTCGACCATGCTGAGAACTTAGAGGTACAAGAGCAATTCGTCTCCAATATCGTTCAGACTGTGCTTCAAAACTGTGCGCAAGAGCTGGAGACCCTGGAGCGTGACACATCCAAGCTTGAGAAAATCAAAGGCTCCTTCCCGCGAATTACGTACGATCAAGCGGTTGAGTTCTTGCAAAAGAACGGCCATGAATTCGAGTGGGGCGAAGATTTCGGAGCGCCGCATGAGACAGCGATTGCTGCCGAATATGAAACGCCTGTGTTCATTACGCATTGGCCGACGGAGATTAAAGCTTTCTATATGAAACCGGATCCTAGCCGCCCTGAAGTTGTGCTTTGCGCGGATATGATTGCGCCTGAGGGCTATGGTGAAATTATTGGCGGCAGTCAGCGGATCGACGATCCGGAGTTAATGGAACAGCGTTTCAAAGAGCATGAGCTGTCCAAAGAAGCTTACCAATGGTATCTCGACCTGCGGAAATACGGGTCTGTGCCGCATTCCGGTTTCGGTCTTGGCCTAGAGAGAACCGTTGCTTGGATTTGCGGTCTGGATCACGTTCGCGAAACGATTCCGTTCCCGCGCTTGCTCTACCGTCTATATCCGTAATCGATTTATCAACCAAAGGTAGAAAGAGAAAGGAGACCGGATGAGTAAACCGTTCATTACACAGCAGCAAATTGAAGCGGTCCTGTTGACCAGCATCCAGGAAGGCAGTGTCGCGGTACCGCTTCTTCTGCTGAAAAACTATCGTGCCCTTCAGTTAAGCGAAATCGAGGTTATGACGTTAATCCATCTCATTTCCTTTCTGGAAAAGGAAAAGTACGATTTTCCAACCACCGATGAGATTCAATCCCGCATGTCGGCAGCACCGGATTTGGTTATTGCCGGCTTGCAGAAATTGATTCACGAGCAGTTCATCACAATTGATGAAGAGATTGACGTGCTGTCTGGAATTCGCAGCGAGCGTTACAATCTTACACCGTTATACCGAAAGCTGGCCAAGCAGGCAGCCGAACAGGAGATAGCGAAATTATCGGCTGTCCGTACGCCTATGCAGGCTGACGAGGGTGCCAGAAATATTTTCACCACGTTCGAGAAAGAGTTCGCCCGCCCGTTGACTCCGATGGAGCTGGAAACGATCAGCGGTTGGCTGGACAAGGATCAATATAAGGAAGATCTCATACTGACGGCACTGAAGGAAGCAGTCTTTGCCGGCAAGGTGCATTTCCGATATATTGACCGCATTCTGCTGGAATGGAGCCGCAATCGGGTCGGCACCGTGGATCAAGCGAAGGAATATTCGCAGCGCTTTAGGCAATCGAGATAAACGAAGAGGCTGTCCCTCTGGTCGCTATAGACCTTTGGAGACAGCCTTTTTGGCATATTCAAGCATAATGCTTATTTGTTTAGCAGATGAGAACGGTACACGTATTCAAAAAGGAATTCGAAAGCTTCCAAATGACGCTTCGCTTCAAAAGCATTCGCGCCCCACGCATAAATACCGTGCTTGCGAAGCACGATGCCGGGAATCCGCGGAATTATGGCGCCTTCCACAAGCTCGGCGATACGCGGGATTTCCGCATAGTTCGGCAAAATCGGAATCTCGATTTGAGCTTCCTCATCCCAAATATTGAACGCCTTAATTAGCTCAACGCCATCAACCGGAATACTTTTGCGTTCCCAGTACAGCTCGGACACCAGATTATTGAAAATCGTATGCACATGAAAAATAGCGCCGGCGCCGGTCAATCGGTAGATCTCGCTATGGATTAGCGTTTCAGCCGACGGCTTCAGGCTGGTGGCTTCTGTAGCCACGCCTTTCTCATTCACAAGCAGGAAATCTTCCGGCGTTTGCACGGATTTATCTTTGCCGCTTGACGTGATGGCGAAAGTGAATTGCTCAGGATCAAAGCCGCCTACGCGTACGGATAAATTGCCGCTGGTCGCAGGGAACCAGCCTCTTGCCGCCAGATTGGCTTTAATGTCGCGCAGCTCGGCAAAAGCGCGTTGTTTCTCTTCCAGTAAAATGCTCATACTACAGGTTCAGCCTCCAATTGCTTCATAATATCGAAGAAGTTATCGAACGGGTAATACGCGTATCCCAGCTTCTCGCACATCTCGACAAGGTGGGACCGTGCGAAAATCGTATCAACCAGCTTAGCTCCTTCGAAATCCGTAATGCTGTCTCCGATGATGATCCGCTCATACCGATTGGCATCATAGGAGCGAATAATGCTCGTTTTGCACATGCCGCAGTCCGTTTGACAATGCTCATCGCATTTGTTCGGCCACAAAATTTCAATAACGCTGCCTTCGAAAGAAGAGGCGTTGCAGTAGATGTTCTCATGCGGAATCGGGAAAGGCTTTAGCAGCGGGTAAATAAAGAAATCGATGCCTCCGCTGGTGATCAAAAGCTTGATGTTTTGCTCTTTGCAGTAATCGACAAAGGGTTTGAAGCCATCGCGGATCACCGCATTGCCGATGGCGTATTCCACAATCTCATCCTTGCGCGAAGTTGGCAGGAGGGCGAACATCTCGCCTACGCCTTGACGAATGGAAATGCGTTTATCCAAAATGCGTTCCACAATCGCGTCCCATCCAGCCGGGTTAAAATGCTTCATGATCGCCACGATGTTATCATTTACGGTAATGGTACCGTCAAAATCGCAAAAGATGATGCGTTCCTTGCTCATTCTCTAATCCCCCAAGTATCAATAGCTGTTTGCAGTTCTGGATGGTTTTGGGCGTAGTCGCGAAGCTGAATGCCTTGCAGCGTTGCATCGATCGCTTGCCGGAATGCACGTCCTCCGGCAATTGTGCCTAACGGATGGCCATGAATGCCTCCGCCTGCATTCACGATGACGTCATGCCCGAAATCTCTCAGGATGAGAGGCACGAGACCAGGATGAATCCCGGCTGACGGCACAGGGAAGGAAGCGGCAAGCTTCAAATGCGCATCTGCCGAAGCATTATAGCTGTAGTCGTTATGCAGATCGTTAGTTAGCAGCACATGCTTGATCGCTAAGTTTTCTTCTCTTGGCATGACCACGGAACCGTAAGGAGAAGGGAACAGCACCAGATCGGCTCCGGCTAACCGCATCAATTTGCCAAGCAGCACAGAAGGGGAGATCCCGTAGTGCGGCGATGGATACGTGGCGCCAGCCATAGCCGGGTGCGCCATGATCGGTATGGTAATCTCAGGATCAGCGCTAAGCTCATGAAGCACATCGAAACCGTACGCTAACACATTGAACAATAAGGCGTTTGCTCCTGCACGGATCGCTTTTTTGGCCTGCGCCGCGAGCTTCGAAGTAGGGCCGGTCAAATTAACGGCGTAAAGCAGTTTTTGACCGGTTTCTTTGGAAGCTTGCTCGGCGGCTTCCATGCAAATCTCAATCCGCTTCTCGAGCGGAGTCAGCGGGTTTTCGAATAAGATTTCATCGTCTTTAATCAGATCGACGCCGCCTGCCGCTTGCAAATAAAATTGCTCGCGCAGTGCCGGCAGTTCATATCCGACAACCGATTTGAAGATGCTCATCAGCAGAGGGCGGTCATGGACGCCGAGAATGTCGCGCACGCCCTGCATGCCGAACTTCGGACCGGAGAATCCGGACAAGAAATCGGTTGAGAACTTTAAGTCAATGAGCTTAATTTTGCCGTCCATCGACAGCTTGCCGAATACGGTAACTAACAGTGCAGGAATGTCTCTGCTGAAATTAACGTCCGGATAAGCGATCGTGATATCGGCATAGCGGCTTGATGCGGGCTCCCCAGGGCCGGGCTCGTGAACCTCAACGGAAACCACTTTGCCCAGATGCTTCTCCATTTGCGCTTTTTGCGCTTCCGGCAGCTCCGTCCAGGAGCCTACGGTCAGACCGACAGCAATGCCCGTCGCTTTTTTATGAAAATCGGCTTTCTCATCGAAACTCCGATATGTGGCTAAACAATATGCACTCATCGAAAACATTCACCTGCTTTACTAGAATAAAACCTCGTTCATTTAGGACAATTTGCTTACGGGGCTTGGCACCGCGATTTGTTCGCCCATCTCTTTGGCTCGTTCCGCGGAGCGGAAGACGGCCTTGGCCACTGCTTCCGTAAACTGGTAGCGATCCAGCGCTTCAATGGAAGCTTGCGTAGCCCCGTTCGGCGAGGTGACCTTGCGGCGAAGCTCGGCCGGATCTTCCTGTGTATGCTGAACCATGTGGGCGGCTCCGAGCACGGTTTGCAGCGTGAGCTGCCGCGCGTCTTCCTCGGTTAGACCGCCTTCGATGCCCGCTTTGATCATAGCTTCCATGAAATAGTATACATAAGCGGGACCGCTGCCGGATACCCCGGTAAGAATTTCAAGTTTTTCTTCCTCTACGATGGAAACGATACCCACAGCTTCGAACATTTGGGTTGCAAGCTGCTTGAATGTATCATTGACCTTTGTGGAGAAGCTCATTCCTGTTGCGCCCAATCCGATTGTTGAGGATGTGTTCGGCATCGTCCGAACGATCGGCATATTCGAATCGAGCAGCGTTTCTATTTTGGCGATAGAAAGGCCGGCGATGACAGAAACGAGCAGCTGCCCCTCGTTCAAAAGCGGCTGAAGATCCGCAAAAGCCGACACAACGTCTTTGGGCTTCATGCAGAGCACGACAACATCGGCTTCGCGCAGAAGGGATTCTTTCACAGCCGGATCGGAAGTGGCCTGCAGGCCGTATTCGGAGCGCAAAAATGCGAGACGGTCTTGATCCGAACGGTTCATGACGTACACATTTTGCGGATTGGCTACCTCGGTTTGGATCAAGCCCCGGATGATGGCTTCCGACATGGAGCCTGCGCCGACGAAAGCGATTTTGGCTTGGGATAAAGTAATGGACATCGTACATTCCTCCTCAAATGATTATTGAACTTATTGACGTATTTGTCCGCTGCCGTAGATGCGGAATTTGGTTGAAGTTAATGCCGGCAGACCCATCGGCCCGCGAGCATGGAGTTTTTGAGTAGAGATGCCGATTTCCGCACCGAATCCGAATTCAAAGCCATCCGTGAAGCGCGTAGAGGCGTTATGGTAAACCGCTGCCGCATCGACCTCCTGCAGAAATCTCTCGGCGTTCGAAGCATCTTCCGTCACAATACATTCCGAGTGCATTGTGCCGAATTCACGGATATGATCCAGCGCTTCATCCAGATCCTTAACCACTTTGACGGAAAGAATGTAATCCCCGTATTCCGTTCCCCAATCCGCTGCTTCAGCCTTCAGCATGCCAGGGACGATGGCTCTGGCGCGCTCGTCTCCTCTAAGCTCTACATTGGCGCCTGTGAAGACTTCCGCAATGAGGCTCAAATGCTTAGCCGCCGCCGCTTCATGCACGAGCAATGTTTCCATCGCGTTGCAGACGGAAGGACGTTGAGCCTTGGCATTAAGCCCAATCGAGATCGCCATGTCGAGCTGTGCGCTTTCGTCAATAAAAGTATGACATACACCTGCGCCTGTTTCAATGACAGGGACGGATGCGTTATTGACAACATTTTGAATAAGTGAATGTCCGCCTCTTGGGATGAGAACGTCGATTAAGCCATTTAGCTTCAGCATTTCATCGACTGAACTGCGATCCGAACTAAGGATCAGCTGCAGAGCGTCAGCAGGAATGGCGGAACGGCTTAGCGCGTTATGCAAAACCTCGACGATTTTCTCATTGGAAAATAAAGCGGCAGAACCGCCACGCAGCACAACGGCGTTGCCTGTTTTGAGACATAAGCCTGCTGCATCCACGGTGACATTCGGTCTTGCTTCATAAATAATGCCGATCACGCCCAGCGGAACGCGAATTTTACGGATGCGCAAGCCGTTCGGGCGCTCAAAATCTTCTAGCGTATCCCCGATAGGATCCGGCAGCTCGGCGATTTGACGCAAACCCTCGGCGATCGCTGCGATACGTGCTTCATTCAGGGCCAGACGGTCAAGCAGGGAGGCACTGGTGCCTAATTGTTTGCCACGCTCCAAATCTTTTGCATTCGCCTCAATAATAGCCTGCTGTTCGGTGACAAGGGCATCGGCCATAAGCAGCAGCGCTGCGTTTTTTTGCTCCGTTGTGAGATTGCCCATCGTATGGGCGGCTTGTTTCGCCAGTTTGGACTTTTGAACGACTTCACTCATGGGAAGATCGACCTCCTGTTTGGAAAAAAGTTTGGCAATGCGTAAGTATGTGACGAGCCTCTATTTCATCTTGATGACCGCTGCGGCGTTCCTTGCATTCCACAATGCTCTCTGCGGCTTTTTTTCCTACGGTAATTCGCAAGGGGAAGCCGAGCAGGTCGCTGTCGTTGAATTTTACGCCTGGACGCTCCTCGCGATCATCCCATAGGACGGCAAAGCCGGCCGCAGTCAATGACGTATAAATGTCTTGGGATAATTTCATTTGCGTCTCATCCTGCACTTGAACTGTCAGCAGGTGGATGGCATAAGGCGCAATGGACGCTGGCCAAACGATGCCCCGCTCGTCATAATTCTGCTCGACAATAGCCGCCAGCACACGGGAAACGCCAATTCCGTAACAGCCCATAATGAGGGGCTCGGATACGCCGTTCTCATCGCTGAACACAGCGCCCAGCGAACGGCTGTACTTGGTTCCGAGCTTGAAGACATGCCCGACCTCGATGCCTTTGGCGAAGGCGAGTTCATGCCCGCAGGACGTGCAGCAGTCGCCTGCGGCAGCATTGCGCAGGTCATGGTAAGTCAAGTCTGCGAGATCACGCTCGGCGACGACCTGTGTGAGATGGTAATCCGCTTCATTGGCGCCAACGACGGCATCCTCCATACCTCTCACCGAAAAGTCTGCGATGATCTTGACGTTCTGAAGTCCGATTGGCCCGATAAATCCGGGAATGGAGCCCATTTCGTGAATTTCCGATTCGGACAGCATTGTGAGCTCTGAAACGCCTAAGACATTTTTTACTTTAATCTCGTTGACTTCACAGTCGCCGCGTAGGAGGACGATGACAGGCGCGCCGCTGGCGGAGAGAGCGACAGATTTCATGATCCGCTCAGGCGGAATGCAAAGAAATTCGCTTAGTTGTTTAATGCTTGCCGCCTGCGGTGTGTGTACTTTCTGCGGCCCAGCCTCAAGGTTCGGCTGCTTGTTTGCCGCTGCCGAAGAGGGCGGCAGCGTACCGACGGCTTTCTCCAAATTGGCCGCATACCGGCAGGAAGGACAATGAACAATCGTGTCCTCGCCGATGTCCGCAAGCGCCATAAATTCGTGCGTATCCGTACCGCCCATCGCCCCGGAATCGGCTTCAACAGCCCGGAAGTTTAAGCCGCAGCGTGTGAAAATGCGATCATAAGCGTCGTACATGCGTTGATAGCTTTCATCAAGCCCGCTTGCCGTTTTGTCAAAGGAATACGCATCCTTCATGAGGAATTCGCGCCCGCGCAGCAGGCCGAATCTAGGTCTTCGCTCATCCCGGTATTTCGTTTGAATTTGATACAGCGTGACAGGCAGCTTTTTGTAGGACTGAATTTCGTCTTTCACGATCGTTGTGATCACTTCTTCATGGGTGGCGCCGAGCGCAAACTCACGGCCATGCCGGTCTTCCAGACGCATTAGCTCGGGACCGTAAACGTCCCAACGCCCGGAAGATTTCCATAATTCGGAAGGGTGTAGCGCCGGCATCAGCATTTCTTGAGCGCCGGCCGCGTCCAGCTCTTCACGGACGATGATTTGAATATGTTGAAGGGCTTTAAGCCCTAACGGTAAATAGGAGTAGATCCCGCTGGAGAGCTGCCGTATTAAGCCGGCGCGGAGCATGAGCCGGTGGCTTGCGGCTTCGGCATCACCCGGGACGTCCCGCAAAGTTGGAATCAGCATTCTTTGTTGTCTCATGGTTTGGTGAGCCTCGCTTTCTCATTGTCATTTAGGCCAGCGGAACCCATTCATCGCGGTGGATGACTTCGATTCTGGCTACTTCCACGCGCTTTTGTACTTCCTCGGTTGATAATCCTGCGGCGGCTTGGATTTGCCATGCCGCATAATTCACGACGCCGCGTCCGAGCAGTGTTCCCTCTTTGCTCAGCACTTCGACCACGTCGCCGGGGTGGAAGTCGCCGGTAGCTCCGATGACGCCTGCGGGGAGCAGGCTTTTGCCGCCGCTGACCAGGGCGAGTCTAGCACCCGGGTCAACGTGGATTTGCCCTTGGGGCAGCGAGTGGAAGCCGACCCATTGCTTCTTCACCGGCAGGTTGTTCAGCGCCGTGTCGAAGTACGTGCCCTTGCCGCTGCCGTTAACGGTCAGCGATAAATCGCCGGGCTCCACCACGCGCCCGATGAAAACCGGCACGCCCCCGCGCATCGCGATGCGGGCGGCCTCGACTTTCGAGCGCATGCCGCCGGTGCCGACCGCGCTCCCCGCACCGCCGGCGAAGCTGAACAGCTCGTCGCTGATGGCGGCTACGCGATCGATACGCTGGGCGTTCGCGTTTTTGCGGGGATCGTCCGTGTACAGGCCGTCCATGTCCGTAATGATGATCAATTTGCTGGCTTTCGCCAAATTACCGACCAAGGCTGACAACGTATCGTTGTCGCCGAATTTCAGTTCATCGACCGCGACGGTGTCATTCTCGTTAATAACCGGAATGACGCCGCGCTGCAGCAGCTCGTCAATCGTCATCAGCGCGTTCTGCACGCGCTTGCGGTTCGAGAAGTCGTACCGGGTCAGCAAAATTTGCGCCACGCTTACGCCGTGGGCCGCAAAGGCTTCGTGGTACGCCTGCATCAGCAGCGCTTGCCCGACAGCGGCCGCGGCTTGCTTCTCGTGCAGCACCTTGGGCCGCGTGCGGTACCCGAGGGAAGTGAAGCCGGCGGCTACCGCGCCTGAGGTTACGAGCAGGATTTGGTTGCCGTCCTGCTGCAATTGCGCTAGTTCCGATGCGAAAAAGCGGATTTTATCGGGATTTAAACCACCCGTATCTGAAGTTAAAGAGGAGCTGCCGATTTTCACGACGATGCGCTGAGTCATTACAATCCCATCCTTTGCTTGATTAAATATGTATAATTACAAAAAAAGACTCCCGTCCTCATAACATAAGGACGAAAGTCTGTAGCTTCCGCGGTACCACCTTAGATTGGCGCAAACCGATAGCGGCTACACCCAACTCTGGATTCCCTGATAACAGCAGGGGCTGTTCAACTCATCGTTGACGGTTCAGGGGCGGGTTCGGAATCGGTTCACGGCAAGCTCTCTCAGTCGGTGGAGCTTACTCTCTGTTTACGTGCTGCACGTTCCTACTATTCCCATCATAACATTGTCATATAGAAGTTTTGGAAGACTTCCTTTTTTGGTTCTATATAGAATAGCACGGGGTCCAAGCGTTTGTAAAGCAGCAGAAGCCGCTAACTTTTGGAATTAGACGAATAAATTTAGCTTTCCGATACGCTGCACGGCTTCAGCTAACCTTTCTTCCGAAGATAAAAGGCCGAGACGCACATAACCTTCGCCATGCGTGCCAAAGCCGATCCCGGGGGCAACTACGACCTTTGCTTCTTGGAGCAGCAGATCGGCAAGACTTTGGGACGTGTGTCCCTTCGGAACAGGCAGCCAGGAGAAGAAAGAGCCCTGCGAAGGCCGGGCATTCCAGCCAATGCCCGCTAATGCCGTATACAGGGCATTGCGGCGGCTCTCATACACATCGCGCAGCTCGGTTACGCAGTCTTGCGAAGCGGTCAGTGCGGTTGCAGCCGCAGCTTGGATGCCTCCGAACAAGGAGCAGTAGTAGTGATCCTGCATCAAATTAATGAGGCGGATGACTTCCCGGTTGCCGAGCGCAAAGCCTACGCGCCAGCCGGCCATGTTATACGTTTTGGAAAGCGTATAGAACTCGATGCCGACTTCTTTGGCGCCTGGCGTTTGCAAGAAGCTGATCGGCTTCTGTCCGTCGAAACCGATTGCGCCATATGCGAAGTCGCTGGCCACAACTACGCCGTTCTTCTGCGCGAACTGAACCGTTTCTTCATAGAAGGAAGCGGGCGCCGTTGCGCCGGTCGGATTGTTCGGGTAGTTGATGAACATGAGCTTTGCACGATCCAGATCGGATTGCTTCAGAGCGGAGTAGTCCGGAAGAAAGCTGTTTTCTTCGCGCAAAGGCATAAAGGCCATTTGGGCACCGGCTAGCGCTACGCCCGACCAGTAATCGGGATAGCCCGGATCAGGCACAAGGCAAACATCGCCGGGGTTCAGCAAGCATTGTGCGATCTCGATGAGTCCTGTTTTGCCGCCGAAAAGAATCGCGACTTCCGTCTCCGGATCAAGATCGACTTGGTGATCTTCTTTGTAGCGCTGCGCAATCGCTTGTTTCAGAAACGGAAATCCGCTGAAGGGAGGGTATTTGTGATATAAAGGGTTGGCGGCCGCTTCTTGCATGGAAGCAACGATATGAGGAGGTGTAGGGCGATCCGGGTTGCCCTGCCCCAGATTGATGACGTCATGTCCCTGGGCGATCTGCTCATTCGCCTTGCCTACGAGCGTCGCGAAAAATTGCGTTGGCAAACCTTTCATTCGTTCGGCAGGCTGTATGGGAAATGCGCTTGTTTTTGTAGATAGAATTGTCACGTTTTAATTCACACTCCGGAGATCGGGATTTTAATTAATAACCTAAATGTATCATGATTATTCTTTTTTTCATAGTGATGAAAAAAAACGTTCTGAGCAGCACTTGGGTTCGAACCGAATTTCGATTATGATAGAAAACATAAGTATTGGCTTTGTGCCCATCGGAAGGAGTATTCACCGCATGTCAGAATCAAAACAGCTTCACCTGGCCCTTATTCAAATGGATATTACGATCGGCGAGCCGGACACGAACTTTGCCCGATTGGAAAAGCTTCTGCAAGAAGCCGTTCAAAACGACCCGAAACCGGACGTGATCGTTTTCCCCGAAATGTGGAACACCGGCTACGCCTTGACCGAGATTCAAGAGCTTGCCGACCCGAATGGGGCAAGAACGAGATCGTTCTTAAGTGAATTTGCCAAAGCGAACAGCGTTAATATTATTGGCGGCTCGATTGCCGATAAAAAAGAAGACCGTGTGCTAAACACCATCTATGCATTCGATCGCGAAGGGGCTGAAATTGCGGAGTATTCCAAAATTCACTTGTTCCGTCTGATGGATGAGGAAAAATTTCTGCACAGCGGCGACAGGCTTGGCCGATTCGAGCTTGAAGGCGTTCCTGCCGGCGCCATGATTTGCTATGACATTCGATTCCCGGAGCTGGCGCGCAAATTAGCGCTGGATGGCGCGAGAATTTTATTCGTTCCAGCAGAGTGGCCTCACCCGCGCTTGCATCACTGGCGCACGCTGCTCATGGCTCGAGCGATCGAAAATCAAATGTACGTCGTCTCTTGCAACCGTGTCGGAACGAGCGGAACGACGGAATTTTTTGGCCACTCCATGGTCATTGACCCTTGGGGCGAGGTGCTTGCGGAAGGCGACGAAAGCGAAGCGATTTTGCGGGCGACGATCGATTTAGAGGAAGTTGTTCGGGTAAGAGCCAAAATTCCGGTCTTTGAGGACCGCCGGCCGCATTTGTATTAATTTTATTAAATATGTGTTTGGGGATTTGATTTTTTGTCGGTTTTTTTGTAAACTAAAGCCAATTGAATGATCAATTGTGGCTGTGAAGGATGAATAGTACTTGAACAACTTCTTGTTCAGCGAGCTGGGGACGGTGAAAGCCCAGACAGAAGCTCAAGGAAAAGGCTATCCGGAGCCAATACGATAAAGGGGATACATCGCTTTAACAGGTGTATCAACTAGGGTGGAACCGCGGGTGCGTAAGGCTCTCGTCCCTAGGCATGATTGGATGCCTTTGGATGTGGAGCCTTTTTTTTGTGCGCTCATATCCAAACGGACGTCTTAGGGCTTAGTCCCATTACGATAAGCTGAAGGAGCGAATGAACGATGAGTGTTACGATGGATCAAGTTGTCGCATTAGCAAAGCACAGAGGTTTTGTATTCCCGGGTTCTGAAATTTATGGCGGTTTGGCCAACACATGGGACTACGGTCCGTTAGGTGTTGAGTTGAAAAATAATATCAAACGCGCTTGGTGGAAAAAATTCGTTCAAGAATCCCCATACAACGTAGGTCTTGACGCAGCGATTTTGATGAATCCGCAAGCTTGGGTCGCATCCGGCCACGTGGGCAATTTCAACGATCCAATGATCGATTGCAAAAGCTGTAAAGCCCGTCACCGCGCAGATAAATTAATTGAGAATAAGCTGGCTGAGAAAGATATCGAAATCGTCGTTGACGGCATGACTTTCGATGACATGATGAAGCTGATCGTTGAGCATAACATCGTTTGCCCGGATTGCGGCAGCAAGGACTTCACGGATATCCGCCAGTTCAACCTGATGTTCAAAACGTTCCAAGGTGTAACAGAAGCCAGCTCTAACGTCGTGTATTTGCGTCCGGAAACGGCTCAAGGTATTTTCGTTAACTTCAAGAACGTACAGCGCACTATGCGCAAAAAACTGCCATTCGGTATCGGTCAAGTCGGTAAAAGCTTCCGTAACGAAATCACGCCGGGCAACTTTACGTTCCGTACGCGTGAGTTTGAACAAATGGAGCTTGAGTTCTTCTGCAAGCCGGGCGAGGATATGAAATGGTTCGAATACTGGAGAAGCTTCTGCCACAACTGGCTGCTGTCTCTCGGTGCGAAAGAGGAAAACCTCCGTTTGCGCGATCACAATGAGGATGAATTGTCCCACTACAGCAACGCAACGACCGATATCGAATACAAATTCCCATTCGGTTGGGGCGAGCTTTGGGGTATTGCGGATCGTACGGATTTCGACTTGAAACAGCATATGGAGCATTCCGGCGAAGACTTCAACTATATCGATCAAGAAACGAACGAGCGTTACGTTCCTTACTGTATTGAGCCATCCCTAGGCGCAGACCGTGTAACTTTAGCGCTTCTGATCGATGCATTCGAAGAGCAAAAGCTGGAAGGCGACGACAGCCGTACGGTGCTTCACTTCCATCCGGCGCTGGCTCCGATCAAAGCGGCTATTTTCCCGCTTTCCAAGAAATTGAATGAAGGCGCGCAAGCGGTATTCGCCGATCTTGCCAAGCATTTCATGGTCGATTACGACGATACAGGTTCAATCGGCAAAAGATATCGCCGTCACGACGAAATCGGTACGCCATTCTGTATCACTTACGACTTCGAGTCCGAGACAGACGGCCAAGTAACGGTGCGTGACCGTGACACGATGGAACAAACCCGTATGCCGATTTCTGAATTAAAGGCATTCATCGAAAATTCGCTTCAATTTTAAACTGAAAACCCTCTGCGAGAGGCCTGACAAGGCGCTTTTGCAGAGGGTTTATTTTTTAGATCACATAATCGAGGACTTCGCTGTATGGCAGATAGCGGTTAACGTCGCGAAGCGGCGGGCTATAGACGTGAATGGAAACGGCAGGCTCAGGGAACGGGTTGCTAAGCTGATGTATCTGATTCTGAGGAGCTGTAAAGAGGTCGCCTGCTTTGATGAAATCATCGTTTTCAACTTCAGGATAACCATCCTGATTGAGGATGAATTTGGAATTGACGATGTTGCCTTGAACCAAACAAGCAGCCCCGATGGATGTTCCATGATTATGAATCGCGGTTGCAGCGGAAGGGGGGATATGAATGATAATGACTTCGAGATGCGGCGTGCTATAAATGACATTGCGGCCGTAAGGGAGCTGTCTTGGCTCGGTTTTATACGCAGGCACCTCATAATGCAAGCCGTCTAGCGACAGCAGCGCTTCGCTTAATTGTTCCAATGAGGGTTGCTGCAATTTACAGAATGTCTGTTCAATTGCTCTTTCTAACAACATGGTTTCCGCCTCCTGGGCATTGGTTCTCTTTATCAATATTTGTTAGAGAATCGATAAGTTTTTATTATATTGTATGCGGGCGGTATTCAAATGGTTAGGGGAATTGGCAATAATTTGGGAATGATCGAGAGTATGGGGAGGGGTATGGGGCTCCGGCCGTTTTTTGAAAGGAGGCGGTTAACCCATGGGTGGATGGTTTCATGTGCTTTCTGCTCGTGGAAATATGAGATGGAAGATGTCTCATCACGCTTCGGACACAGCGGCCGTTATTTTCACTAAAAGCGTTGTGTCACAATGCCAACGGACAACAGAGTCTTTATTTGCCGATTTCGGGCGGGGATCGGTCCCCAAGTCAGCAAATAACAGCGCTGGTGTCCGCTGTATGTTCGAAGAGGTTCTTTTTCATCGAATAAGAGCCTTTCTGTCCGTCAGCGAGGAGGATGGATACGCTACCGCTAGTTGCAACTGCTCGACGGGCAATAATGTCAAAAAAAGACGGCCGGATTTCGCAGTTCTTCACAACTGCCGCATCCAACCGCCAAATTATTTTCAAAAAATGGTTAATGAAGGTGTACGTTCATACGCGAAAAGGGGGCAATCGCCTGCCATCCGTATCCGTAAAGTCATATTGTTCGGCCAAGGAGCCGACTTCGAGGATCTTGCCCGCGTGAAGATGGACCTCAGGATCGGAGGCCAGCGCGACTACGGCGCGCCCGATATACTCGACGGACTCCGTCGGATGTAAATCTTCAATTTTCATGAAATCAGGATCGTCAGGTTCGAGTCTGTAATGTTTGAGCACAGCTTCTGTACGCATCCAACCGGGGGCCAGCGTAAGGGCTGTCACATCAAGGTGCTGCGCTTTGAGATTTTGGGACATAGCCCGAGTCATGTTGACAACCGCTCGTTTCACTGTGTCATAGAACACATTTAGAGGATAATTTCCGCCGATGTCGGAGTAAACACCTGTATTAATGATAAGTCCGCGATTCTGCTCCAAAAAGAAAGTCGACATGGCGTAGCGGCTGGAGACCATTTGGGCGCGTAAGCCGGCATCGAACATGCCGTCCCAACGTTTCATCGGCTGCTCCCAAAACGGCGCCAAAAAATCACCGTCCTCATAATTTTCGTAACCGCCCCATGCGTTGTTGACCAGAAGATCAAGCGTGCCTTGCTCTTGTTTGATTCGCTCATACAGCGCTTGGACATCCGCATCAACGGTATGATCGCAGCGAACGGCAATGCCTACCCCGCCGCGCGCCGTTACTTCATCCGCCGTATCCTCAATCGTTCCTTTCAGATCCGTTCTCGTGCTCTGCGCTCTCGTGCTGCGGCCGGTTACATAGACCGTTGCGCCCGCCTCTCCAAGTGCCAGCGCGATGCCTCTGCCTGCGCCTCGACTGGAGCCTGTCACGAGCGCTACTTTTCCTTGCAGCTTTTGTTCATTCTTCATCGGTAAATGCTGCCTCCTTTGCGTCCTATCGCCAAGATGTCTTGCACATATAGATTATCTCGATACTATGACAATTGTTGTCGTAGATTGTGAGCGGATGAAGAATCGAGCATTTAACCGTATGAAAGCTGCATGGCTTGAATTTGCTCGCGAATCCAAATCACCATGTCCACCGGTTCGACGACCAAGGCATCCGCCCCCATGCTTAGAAAGAATTTCGAGAAATAGAGCAGATTGCTTTGATGCATATCCGTCAACAGTTCCCCGCTGCCATCCCCATGAAGGGTTATCGTTCCCTCCATATCGCCGCTTCGTTCGTAGGCTCTGATTCCAGCAGGGGTAAATTTGACGCGAAGCTTGATGAACTCGGTGGAATGCGCTGTCTCGCTAAGACCTGCGGTTAGCCAATCAAGGATGGTATAGTGACTGAGATCTTTGACAGGATGATCCGGCTCAGCACGTTCCAAGCTTATTATGCGATCCGCGCGAAAAAGCAGAATTCGTTCTTTTTGAAAACAATAGGAGGGGAAATACCAGAATCCGTTCGATGAGTAGATGCCAATAGGCTGAACTGTCCGATCTGTGGCGCCGTCCTTGGACGCATACGTCATTCGCAGGGGAAGGCTATCGAGTGAAGCCTCCAATACTTGCTCCAAATATGGGGAACTTTGCGTTCGAGTAGGCGTCCAGAAGGAAACGCGGTCCTTGAGGGCATCAATTCTTGCTTTGGCATCACCTGGGAGGTAGTGATAAAACTTATGAAGCGCTGAAACCGATTCGGCGGCAAAAGGCAGCGCTCCATAAAATTGGAGCGATTGAAAGGCGAAAAACATCGCCACCGCCTCTTGCTCCGTGAATAAAATAGGCGGGAGCATCCGCTTTTTTAACAAGCGGTAGCCCCCGTGCGGCCCGAATTCCGTATATAGCGGCATTCCGAGCTCGGTCAACTCCTGCAAATCGCGATGCATGGTCCGCTCCGAGACGCCGAATTCCTCGGCCAGCTCTTTCGTCGTAAACCTCATACGTTCATTGACAGTCATCATCAGCTGGATTAATCGCTGGGTTTTATTCATGGCGGATTATCCTCCTCTGCGCTTTGCTACCCGATTGTCCGCATGACTTCTTTCATCGTGCTGACGAAAGCTTCAGCCGCTTTGGAAAGATATCTGCCTTTGCGGTAGGCGATAACAAGTGTACGGGCCGGTTTGCCCTCTAAGGCAAGGTGAACGGGCGATAATTCGTTGAAGCTCCGTTTGGAGATTAAATACGGCACAAAGGCGATTCCCATGCCGGCCGCGACAAGGGATTGCACGGTTTCTATATTGCTGGATTCGAAAACGATATTAGGGACAATTCCGGCTTGTTGGCACAGCTCCAAAGTCAGCTTTCGAAACCCTTGCCCCTTCTTCAAGGCAATGAACGCTTCTTTTTCCAATTGGGAGATGCGGACCGGACCGTTATTTTGAGCCAGCGGGTGACGCGGGGGCACGGCGAGAACAATTTCCTCTTCCAGCAAAGTTTCATAAACGAGGGACTCTTCCCTTAGCGGCAAAGACAACAGCGAGATATCCGTCTGTCCATTCATGGTTAACGTTTCAAGATTGGCAGACGTTTCCTCGACGAGCGAAATCTCAATATCCGGATAAGCGGCTTGGAAAACGGGGACGACGAAAGGGAGGATGGTCGATCCTGTAATTGGCATGCTGCCGACGACCAGGCGTCCTTTTTTCATTTGTGAAATGTCTTCCATTTCCTTTTTGAGCTGTTCCACCATGTCGAGTATCTTTTGGGATTTTTCTACGAATAAAGAGCCGGCATGCGTAAGCTCCACGGAGTTGGTGCTGCGCTGAAAAAGAAGCACGCCAATTTCCTTCTCAAGCTTGGACAGCTGTTGGCTTAGCGAAGGCTGGGCGATATGCAGCTTTTCTGCGGCACGGGAAAAGTTTCGTTCGACGGCGATTTGAATGGCGTATTGCAATTGACGTAATTCCAATGTATTTACATCTCCTAATGTGAATGATGAAGATCTTCTTTATTGCTTTTAGCTATAAAGCTTGCAGACGTGTTTCATTAATAACGCAGCATAATTGTATTTTACCATAAGCGCAGCTGTTTTGAGGGACAGAATGTGCATGAGTGTGGTGAGTCGGCAAGGACTGGAATATGTATGCGAAAAGGAGCGGGCGGCGCCTGAGAGGGCCAAAAAGGCCGTCTCCGAAGGCGAGACGGAGAGAACAAGCCGTGAGAGGTCCTAAAAGGCCGTCTCGGCTGTGATTTGCATGAGATTAGGCGGGTTCGGCGCCTGAGAAGGCCAAAAAGGCCGTCTCAGAAGGGGAAACGGAGAGATAGAGCAATGAAAATCGCGATACAATCCCCAGCGTCATCGTATAGGTTATTCCTATCAAGCTTATAGTTATTATATCTTGGAGCAATGACGATAACCGTGCTACACTACGTTATGAGGGTAAGACATTAACAAATTGAGCGGATAATGACAAGAGGTGACTGGATATGAGTAAAAAAACGATGTTCGAGAAAATCTGGGATAATCACGTAATTAACCAGGAAGAAGGCAAACCTAGCGTTATCTATATCGACTTGCAGCTGGTGCATGAAGTAACTTCGCCGCAAGCGTTTGAAGGACTTCGCCTATCGGGCCGTAAAGTTCGCAGACCTGATTTAACTTTTGCAACGATGGACCATAACGTTCCGACGAAGGACCGTTACAATATTACAGATCCAATTTCCAAACAGCAAATTGATACACTTTCCCAAAACTGCCGTGATTTCGGCGTTACTTTATTCGATCTTGACAGCATCGATCAAGGTGTTGTACACGTTATGGGGCCTGAGCTTGGCCTTACGCACCCGGGCAAAACGATCGTTTGCGGCGACAGCCACACGTCAACGCACGGTGCTTTCGGTGCGCTGGCATTCGGTATTGGTACAAGCGAAGTGGAGCACGTTCTTGCAACGCAAACGCTGCAGCAATCCAAAGCCAAAACGCTCGAAGTTCGCATTACCGGCAGCTTGAAGCCGGGTGTAACTGCGAAGGACTTGATCCTTGGCGTTATTGCGAAATATGGCACGGATTTTGCGACCGGCTATGTAATCGAGTATACAGGCGAAGCAATTCGCGGTCTTTCCATGGAAGAGCGTATGACCGTTTGTAACATGTCCATCGAAGGCGGAGCGAGAGCAGGATTGATTGCTCCGGACGAAACGACTTTCAACTACCTGCGTGGCCGCGAGTATGTGCCGCAAGGCGCTGATTTCGATGCTGCGGTAGCAGAGTGGTCGAAGTATGTAACAGACGAAGGTGCGACGTATGACTGGGTAGTTGAGTTTGACGCGGATACGTTGATCCCGCAAGTAACCTGGGGAACTAGTCCGGGCATGGGAACAAGCGTAACTGCTCTTGTACCGGACCCGCAAAGCTTCGAAACCGAGAATGAACGTAAAGCTGCTGAAAAAGCGCTTGAATATATGGATTTAACACCAGGAACACCAATGACGGATCTGAAAGTTGATTATGTTTTCATCGGTTCTTGTACGAACGGACGTATCGAAGATCTGCGTGCCGCTGCGAAAATCGCACAAGGCTACTCCGTTGATCCAAGCGTTACGGCAATCGTCGTACCAGGTTCCGGCCGCGTTAAAATTCAAGCTGAAAAAGAAGGGTTGGACAAAATCTTCACGGCTGCCGGCTTTGAATGGCGCGATGCGGGCTGCAGTATGTGTTTGGCTATGAACCCGGACGTTCTGCAACCAGGTCAACGCTGCGCATCCACTTCCAACCGTAACTTCGAAGGCCGTCAAGGCCGCGGTGGACGCACGCATCTCGTTTCCCCAGCGATGGCTGTCGCTGCAGCAATCAAAGGTCATTTCTACGATGTTCGTGATTGGGAAATCAAAGAATACCAACAAGCTTAATTTTGGCTGATTAAGGAGAATGAAAACATGGAAGCTTTCAAACAACATACAGGCCTAGTCGGCCCTGTCGATCGTGTCAATGTAGATACAGATGCAATTATTCCAAAACAATTTCTAAAAAGAATCGAGCGCTCCGGTTTCGGCCAATTCCTTTTCTTCGAATGGAGATGGGACGAAGCGGGGAACGTAATCGAGAGCTTTCCGCTGAACCAGGATCGCTTCCAAGGCGCATCCGTTCTGCTCTCCAGAGCGAACTTTGGCTGCGGATCTTCCCGTGAGCACGCGCCATGGGCGATTCAAGACTTCGGCTTCCGCGTTATCATCGCGCCTTCTTACGCGGATATCTTTTACAACAACTGCTTTAAAAACGGGATCCTGCCGATCAAGCTATCGGAAGAGCAAGTGGGTGACTTGTTCAACCGTACAGCGCAATATGAAGGCTACAAGTTGAATGTCGATCTTGAAAACAATAAACTGACTGACAATTACGGTCTGGAAATCTCCTTCAATATCGATGAGCACCGCCGTCAATTTTTGCTGCAAGGCTTGGATGATATCGGGTTGACGCTGCAGCACGAAGAAAAAATTACAGCATACGAGCAAGCGCACGCGAAGCGTTTGGCTTACAAATAAGTTCTGATCGAAGACGCATCTTAATGGGGATTCCATGGGATGCGTCTTTTTTTGTTGTTTATTTATGCAACTTTTGGCAGTTTGCCACGTCTAATAGATTACTAGATTGTCGAACGGACGGAGGTTTTGCTGTCGGGCCAAGTGACTATTTTACATATTATGAACAATTGCTGCCAGGTTTTGAGAGACGGATGTCTCGTTTTTGTGAATACGACTATAATTCCGACATTATATAGAGGTGAATGATGAAATTTCCTGCATTTTGTTTCATGTTGCTGATTTCTTTGCTGCTCCCTACAACTGTTTTCGGGGCGGAGGCTCCGAATACGATTAAGCTCTTTTTGAATGAAAAAAGACTGGTTTCTAGCGAGGTTCAGCCTCGCATTATTAGTGGAAATACGATTGTGCCGGTTCGCATCATCGTAGAAGAAATCGGCGCCAAGGTCACTTGGGACGAGGCTGCGCGCAAAGTTACGATTGTCAAAGGCGATGTGGACATTCAATTGGTGATCGACAACAAGACGGCGCTCATAAAAGGCAAGAAGGAAGTTATGGAGGTTGCGCCAATCATTGACAAAGGCAATACGATGCTGCCGCTCCGTTTCATTGGCGAGCAAATGGGTATTGAATTTACATGGGAGGCATCCACTTCGTCCGTTCATATGTTTAAAAAAGACAGCGACGATTCCAAACCCGTAACAGCACCGGTTGAAGACGGGGATGACAAAACGCCGGTTACACCGCCTACAACCCCGGCAAAACCTGGGAACGGCACGGGTACAGGAACTGGGAATGGCAACGGGACTGGAACTGGAACTGGCACTGGAACCGGTACTGGAACTGGTACGGGCAACGGAACAGGTACAGGTACTGAGACCGGAAGCAATATACCGGATCCCAACATTCATTTGTTGACCTCGATCGTGCTGACGGACAAAGACATTACGGTTAGCGCCAAAGATGGCACGCTCGTACCGACGACGATGAAATTAGCCAATCCGAATCGCATCGTATTTGATTTCCCGAATACAACACTTGATGAACCGCTGCAGAAGCTGCTCGTCAAAAATGCGGGAGAGATGGCGTCCAAGCATCAGCTTGTTGAGAAAGTGCGCTTTTCCAATTTCAAAGATAATCCGGCTACCGTAAGAATTATTTTGGATTTGAAAAGCTCCGCAGACTTTAAAGTTCAGCCTTCGAAAATGCCTAATCAGTGGAAAGCGACAATCGGAGAGCATCAGTTGACAGTCGTTATTGATGCGGGTCACGGCGACAACGATCCAGGCGCATTATCCATAACGGGCAAGCATGAGAAGGATTTTACACTCTCGACAGCGAAGAAAGTAGAGCAGCTTCTTCTACAGGACAAGCGTCTTAATGTCCTGATGACTCGTTCTGACGATACGTTCATTCCGCTGGATGACCGGGTTTCTTTTGCAAATAACATTCAAGCGGACCTCTTCTTATCGATTCACGGTAATAGCGCTAAGGCTTCGGTATCCGGTACGGAGACGTACTATAACAGACCGGAAAGCGCAGCTTTTGCGAATATCATTCACAAGAATGCGGTTGCGGCTACAGGATTCCCTGATCGCAAAGTACGCGAAGCTGATTTTAGAGTCATCACGAAAACGACCATGCCGGCTGTTCTGCTGGAAGTAGGTTACTTGTCTAATAAGAACGATGAAACTGCGATGTATAAGGATGCGTTCCAGGACAAGTTAGCCTCATCTCTCGTTGCTGCTATCAAAGAATACTTGAACCTCAAATAAGAGGCGAAGCTCTAATTTTAGGCTACGATGCTGGTTTTGCTAAGCAAAACGCGAAGGAGTGAATGAAATGACCCAAACAAAACGCTTCATACAAGGGGCACTAATTGTGAGTGCCATTACATTGTCTATTACGGCCTGCGGTCAAAAAAACCAATTGGTTAATGGTAATGCTCCGCAGACTACGGCTCCAATTACAACGCCTGCTGGTGAAAGCCCTCTGCCAACGGTTGCGGCGACTCCGACACCGGAGCCTCTACTGCACAAAACGATCAAAGCCTATTATAGCGACCAGGATGAAATGAAGCTTGTAGAAAAAGACGTAAAGATTTCCTATAAAAAGGAAGCCGACGTGTACGAAGCAGCGCTGAATGCGCTCAAAAAGAGCGATGATCCTAAAGCGATTCCTTTATTCGATGATTTGAAGTTTACAAGCGCAGCTTGGGATAAAGCCAAGGGAGAGTTGAAGGTTGATCTCGCTTTCGGCCCCAAGACGCAATTGGGTGCGCCGGGTGAAGAACTGTTTTTGGAAGCACTGAAAAAAACGGTTTTTCAATTTCCCGAAGTAAAAGCGTTGTATATCCTCAAGGATGGTAAACAAGTGGACAGCTTAATGGGGCATATTGAGCTTCCCTACCCGATCAAACGCCCTAATTAAATGGAATAGCAGAGGAGTTTATACGAAATATGAGAAATAAGAAATTGGCAAGCGCAATTTTAAGTTCACTAATTGCAACAAGTTTAGCCGGAACGCCGGTTCTAGCGGCAGAGACCGTGAGCGGAAGCTCAACGAATAACGTAAAGCTTTCTTTTCCGGACGTACAATCAGATTATTGGGGAATTCGCCATATTTCCAAGCTAGCCTTGGAGGGAATTATTGAAGGATATGAAGATGGCGCGTACCGTGCCGAAAATTCGGTTTCGCAGCAAGACGTTCTCATTATGGCTGTCCGCATGATGGGCTTGCAGGATGAAGTTAACGGATTAACCTCAACGACGGTATTTCCTGATTTCATGCTCGTTGATAACTATGCGAGGAACTATGTAGCCGTTGCTCTGCAAAAAGGGCTGATCTCTAACGAGGAAGAGAAAGAAAGAAGCCTGAGCGACAAGTCCAAAGAGAAGTGGGGCCAGCGTAAAGCGTCCAGAGAATGGGTAGCTGAAATCGTCATTCGCGCGATCGGTAAAGGCGCATTCGCCCAAAGCTTGTCACAAACAAAAACGTCGTTTACAGATAATAGCTCAATTAGCTCGACAACTTTGGGGTATGTGAATGCGGCTGTTGCTCTGAAGATTGTCGATGGCTTCGAAGACGGATCGTTCCAACCCAAAGGGGCGGTAACGCGCGCTCAGATGGCGGCCTTCCTAAGCCGTTCTCAGAAAGATCTGACTTCCTTGCCGGCGCACGCGAAGAAAGGGTACTTGACGAGCCTCACCAGCGGTACGATCGGGCTTATGGATAAAGAGGGGAATACAAGCACATATAAGCTTTCACCGAATGCTGTTTTCTACGGGAACAAGAATGATCTAGCCATCGATCCGAAGTCGTTCGAAGAAACGTATGAAGTTTCGATCGTTGAAGTGAATGGTGTGGCTTACTATGCGGAAATCGTTAAAGATGAATTGCAGTTGGATATTCAAGAAGGCAAATTGCTCAAGCTAAATATGAATGCCCTGAAAGCGACTTTGGATGATTTTGAAAGCTATGATTTGGCATCGGATGTTGCCGTAACGGACACGGAAGGCCGCGGGCTCAGCCTTGGCGACATCGTAACCGGCAGTACGATTCAATTGCGCAAAAGTAGAATCGTCAAAACAGACAAGTATACGTCCATCATTGTGAAGCAGGTGCCAGTCAATAAAACTGCAAACGGCGCCATTCAAACCTTAAATAAAGATTCGGCGCAAATAACGATTCTTGGGACAGAGTCAGGCGCGCAGGAGACATACAGCTTCTCTTCTGCACTCATTGTTACGTCCACGGATAACAGCTTGGTAGATTTGAACTCGCTGCATGTCGGCGATACGGTCGAATATACCGTCAAGAATAGCGAAGTCGTAAAGATTGCCGTTAAGAAACAGGCCGACGTTGGGATAAGCGTTGAAGGAGCTCTTAAAGACATAAGCGATGATAAAACCTATTTAACAATCACGAAAACTGCGGGCTCACCTTTAGCATCCTATCTATTGGCTGATAATGTCCAAGTGCGTATCGATGGCTTAACAACCGCCAGCATTTATGATATTGCCCCAGGCGATCAACTCAAACTCGATGTATTGAACAATAAAGTTACTTTAGTTACTGTGACTAACCGCTCTATTGATAATTTATACTTTGCGAAAATCGACAGCTACAATCCGACATCGAAATATTTGACAGTTACAGATAATACAGGGAATCCGCATGTGTATAAAATGACGGAAAATGTTGCTATTTCCTATGCGGGCACGACACTTCCTTTCTCAAACTTCAGTTCTACGTTTACTGCGGGCAAGTACGTTGATTTGCTAGTATCGAAAAATAATATTACGCAAATTAAAATGTCTTCTCAGTTGAACGGTGTCCTGACGCAGTTGAACCTGCAAACGAACGATATTACGTTAAAAACGGACAGCGGTCAAAACTTGACGTTCAAGCTGCAGTTTGCTCCTACAGTTGAGCTGGCGAATAAGCCGAACAGTGCGCTTTCCGATTTGAAAGTCGGGGACAGCGTCAGCCTCTTGTTGAGTTTTGATCAAGGCATTGTTACCAAAATTGTGACCAGCAAAACAGCGATGTACAAAACAATTTTGAGCAATGTGAACGCTAAGCAGATTACAGTGACGGACGATGCCAATACGTCTTATGTCGTATCCTTGGATGGCGTTCCGATTACTAAACCGGATCAAAGCACAGGTACCATCGCAGATATTGCTCTTGACGATTATGTGAAGCTTACGTTCAAAGGCTTAGCTGTTGTAAGAGCGGAGATCGTGAGACCAGTGATGGGGAAAGTAACGGCGGTTAACGCGGCGAGTTCCGCCCTGACCATTCAAGATTTCACTGGCAAAAACCAGGTCGTGAATGCCGGAACGAATTTTGGCGTTAAGCTGAATGGCGGCGCGGATTGGAATTTCTCCTCCATTAAGGTCGGGGATCGCGTGCAAGTGATGAAAGATGTCAATGACAAGCTGATCATTCAAGTGGCTTCTGCGTCTAAGCGGGAAGTTGATAACTACAGCTCCGTTGTGAATTTAATGTATTTTAAAACATCGACATCGGGAGATAAAACGTCCTACAGCCTTTTCCCAAGAGCTTATTACCATAAAGGGACGGATGTTTTGACGCCATCCTCCTTCGTTTCCGGAGATCAAGTGACGATCTATGTTCTGGATAATAAAATCGTGGAGATCGAGAAATAAGTTTTGAACAAAACTTTCGTTAAAACCGTCTGTTTCATAGGAGCCAGGCTCCTGTTGCAGGCGGTTTTTTCTTATTTTAAAATAAATATGGCAATTTTTTAGAAAATGTTCTCATTTTGACGCTAACAAGCATTGATTCTAACGTCACAATTCGCTAAACTGAAGAATATTACGACCCTAAGGAAGCAAAGACATGACGCAGAAGTTAGTAAGGCATATTTTGGATACGATAGGTGAACTTTTTCCGGATGCACATTGCGAGCTGCGTCACAGTAATCCTTTTGAATTAACGATTGCTGTTTTGCTATCCGCTCAATGCACAGATGAAACCGTAAATAAGGTGACATTGGATTTGTTTCAGAAATATAAGCGACCGGAAGATTACTTGGCCGTTCCTTTAGAGGAGCTGGAGCAAGACATTCGCCGGATCGGACTATTTCGAAATAAAGCGAGCAATATTCAAAAATTGTGTCAACTGCTGCTGGACAAGTTTGATGGCGAGATCCCGGAGAAGCACGAACAATTAGTCGAACTCCCCGGTGTAGGCCGTAAAACGGCAAATGTCGTTGTATCAAACGCTTTCGGTGTTCCGGCCATTGCGGTAGACACCCATGTAGAGCGAGTGTCCAAGAGACTGGGATTAGTCGGTCCCGATGATTCGGTTCTGGAAGTGGAGAAGAAGCTGATGAAGAAGGTTCCGCGAGAAGAGTGGACTCAGACCCATCACAGACTGATCTTTTTTGGCCGGTATCATTGTAAAGCGCAAAACCCGCAATGCCAGGTTTGTCCGTTATTGGACAACTGCCGTGAGGGTAAGAAACGTATGAAACCAAGCTCAACTAGGAAAACTATTACAAACAAATGATATGCAGACAAAGGATGGGATTTGAATGAAATGCATCGCCGTATACACTAATAGCTTTGAACTATTCTCCGATATTTTTGAACAAGTGATTAATACGCCATTAGCCGATAATGAGGAAAAAGTCATTGAAGGTGTAACAGTCAGTGAGTCAGGCGAGGTTCCTCAGAATTACATAGACAAAATGAAAACAAAAACTGAGGTCGTTGTGATGAAAGTGAAGGAGTCGGACATTACGATTTTGCAGCATCGCGATGTATTCGAAATTTTCTTGCCTGAAAAAGAAAAAGTAGTAATGTCTTAGTAAATAAATCTCCCTATGGGAGATTTTTTTCTGTATCATCATCCATATGTTTAATAAGAAGACCGGTAAATAAGGAGCGGAACGGACGAATGACGCAAGCGATAGATACACGCATTTCGGTTATGCCGGATGCGATCAGCAAGATGAAGGCGAATCTGCAAACAACAGGGGATCTGGATAACGCAAGCAAGCTGGGACAGCTGCTATCTAAAATTGATGCAGGACGAATGAACATTGCATTCTGCGGCCATTTTTCTGCGGGGAAATCCACGTTAATTAACCAGCTTTGCGGGCATGCGCTGCTGCCTTCTTCCCCGATTCCAACAAGCGCGAATATCGTGAGCATCCGGAATGGGGCGCCAGGCGCTCATGTGACGCACCGTCATGCAAGCATGCAGGGAATGACCAACACGATTCCCCTTGACGAGTTGGAAGCTTACTGTGTGAACGGGACGGATATTGAAACGGTAGAGATTTCATACCCGATCGCTTTTCTGGGCGAGCATACGGCGCTGCTGGACACTCCGGGAATTGACTCCACGGACGATGCCCATCATAAATCTACGGAATCTGCGCTGCATTTGGCGGATGTCGTGTTCTATGTGATGGATTACAATCATGTGCAATCCGAAGTGAATCTTGCGTTTACGAAGAAAATGAAGGAGTGGGGCAAACCGCTCTATCTCGTTGTCAATATGATTGATAAGCACAAGGAATGGGAGCTGCCGTTTTCGCAGTACCAGGAGGGTACGAAGCAAGCCTTTTTGAACTGGGGCATCGAGCCGGACGATCTGCTCTTCGTTACAATGAAGGAGCCGAGTCATCCTCATAACGAGTATGGGAAGCTGCAATGGCTTCTTACACGCCTGATTGAGCAGGGCGACGATCTGCGCAGCTATAGCATTGACGCCTCTGCGCGCTATCTTGCGGCAGAGCATGGCAAATGGCTTGCTGAGCAGCATGAGCCGCAGAAGGCGGAGCTGATGGAGCAAATGAGCCAGGAAGGCGACGTGCAGGAGATTGAGGCGCAGGCCGCTGCGAAGGAGCAGGAGCTTGCGGTCTTGAAAGGACTGCCGGAAGCATTGACGGCGCAGCTGCGCAAGGAAGTTGGCGGAATCATCGAGAATGCCAACATCACGCCGGCCTTGACCAGGGATCAAGCTCATGCGTATTTGGAGAGCCGGAAGCCTGGGTTCAAGGTAGGATTTTTCTCCAGAGCTGCGCAGACAGCCTTAGAGACGGAAAAGAGGCTTGCAGCCTTTCAGGCGGATATATCCGAGCAGGTGGAAGCGCAGCTTGACTGGCATTTGCGGGATGCTTTGAAGAAGGCCGCGCAAAGCCAAGGGCAGCACGATGCCGATCTCTTAGCCCACATTGAAGCTCTGCGCGTGGAAGTGACGACAGAATGGCTGGCGGCCCAAGTGAACGCTGGCGCTACATTCGGCGGGGAGTACACGCTCAACTTCATGAAGCAGGTTGCTTCCGATATTAAGCAGCAGTACCGCAAGCAGGCATTTGCGGTCATTGATCTGCTCGCGGCTGCGGTTCGCGAGCATAGCGCGGGAGCGCTCGGATCGCTTGCGGCCGAGCTTGAAGCGCTGGGCGGCCGCCTCGGCGCCGCCCGCGAACTGCGCCGCCTCGAAGAATCCGAGGCGGAGGCCACAGCCCAGCTGCTGCGCATGGCCAGCTGGGCAAGACCGGCTGCGCCGGCGCTGCCGGACGCGCAGCTGTACACCCCCATGGAGGAGCAAGCAGCCGCCCCGCTGAGCGGGGGGCTGCATGTCACCTCCATGGATAAGATCCTGCAGGCCGCTGCCACGGCATCGGCGGCCGCAGGCACTGCAGCAGCTGCTCCTGCGGAGGCAGCTGCTATGCCTGCCGCGTTCACCTCGGGTGAACACGGCAGGCGCATGGAGCGCAAGGCCGCCGATTTGCAGGCGGCCGCAGGTCTCATCGACGGACTGCCGTCGATGCGGTCGATCGCGCGCGCCATGCGCGAGAAATCGGAACGTCTGCGGCAGCGGACGTTCACGATTGCGCTGTTCGGCGCATTCAGCGCCGGCAAGTCGTCTTTCGCCAATGCCTTGATTGGCGAAAGGGTGCTGCCGGTCTCGCCGAACCCGACGACGGCGGCGATCAATAAGATCATGCCGCCGCAGGAAGGCTGGCCGCATGGCACGGCGAAGGTGAAGATGAAGCAGGCGGACGCGATTATGCAGGACGTCCTCTATTCATTGGATATATTGGGCGTGCAAGCAAGCGATATGGCCTCTGCCTTGAAGCGCATAGGCGCTCTTTCGCCTGCTGACGTAACGGCCAAAGGGAAGCCGCATTATTCCTTCTTGAAGGCTGTCGAGAAAGGCTGGCTCCTCGCGAAGGACCATTTGGGCGCAGAACTGAAAATTACCAAAGAGGAGTTTCCAAGCTACGTAGCGGATGAGTCAAAGTCTTGTTTTGTTGAATTTATTGAATTATATTATTCGAACCCATTGACGGAACAAGGCATTATTTTCGTTGATACGCCAGGCGCGGATTCCATTAATGCCCGCCATACCGGTGTAGCCTTTAACTATATAAAAAATGCGGATGCGATTCTTTTCGTGACCTATTATAATCATGCGTTCTCTCAGGCGGACCGTGAGTTCCTTTTGCAGCTTGGCCGCGTGAAGGACAGCTTTGAAATGGATAAAATGTTTTTCATCGTTAACGCCGCCGATCTGGCCGCAAGTCCGGAAGAGCTTCAAGGCGTAATGACCCATGTGGAAACGAACCTGCTTCAACACGGCATTCGCAATCCGCGTATTTATCCCATCTCCAGTTATTTGGCGGCAGAGGGGAAAATTAACGGCAACGAAGCTCTCGTCGCGCAGTCGGGTATCCGTCCGTTCGAAGGCGAGTTTGTGCAGTTTACTTTCAACGAGCTTAGTGACGTTGCGATTCATGCGGCGAATTTGGAGTTGAACCGGGCGATTGCCACGATGCAGCAGTGGCTGGAGAGCGCTCAAACCGGTGAAGAACAGCGCAAGCAGCAGCTGCTGAAGCTGGAGCAAGCCGAGCGCGAAGGGGCAGAACTGCTGGAGCGTACGCCATTCGAGGCGGAGCTCAAGGAATTGAAGAAAGAGATTCAGGAGCTTCTGTACTATGTGAAACAGCGTACGATGTTCCGATTCGGCGAATTGTACAATTACGCCTTCAATCCTTCCACGTTCCGGGAAGAGGCGAAAGATCCCAAGCAGGCTCTTCAGTCGGCCTGGGGCGAACTGCTGCGTATGATCGGTTATGATTTGTCGCAGGAAGTGCTCGCAACGACGCTGCGGGTCGAGAATCGCATGAATCTGATTTCCGGCAGCCGTGTGAAGCGATGGGAAGAGCAGCTTGGTCAAGTCATAGAGGGCTTCGAAAGCGGCACCTATGAGTCGAATACATTTGCTACGCCTGAAATAAGCTCTAAACTAGAAGCACCTGATATTTCGCTCAAACTGCTGCAAAGCCATTTCAAGAATGCGAAGCAATTTTTTGAGGGCGATGGCAAAAGCAAGCTTCGAGCGGATTTGGAAAATCGGATGACGGGGCCTGTTGCACAGTTTATTGAGCGTCAAACGTCAGAGCTTGAAGAGGCATATGCCAATCAGTTGGAAACTTGGTTAATGACGCAAAAAAATCAGATGCTTCAGCAGCTGGGTGAACACGCGGAGGGGATGCGTGACGCCCTTGAAATGAAGATTGATTTGAACGAACTAATATCTAAACAGCATCAATTAAAGGCGTTTGTTTAACAAATAAACAATAGGGTTGACCGAGTCAAATGAACTTGGTCAACCCTTTTTTCTGCTTTGTCATGTAAAGGCTTACATCATTGGTTATCGGGATGATTTAAAAGAATAGTAGGGATTTCTGCACGTTTTTGTGAAGTTATGGGCTTTTAAGCGAATATATCACGCATTCTTCTGATTGCCCGCATATAGGGATGGTGATAAGATTCATTAAGTATTAAAACGCTTTCCTAGCTTTTCCAAATTCACCTTCTTGAGGAGGGGTCACCAGAGTGGATGTATTCAGGCAACTGAAGCCCTATTTTTGGCCAGAGAAAAAACTGTTTTTTGGAGCAATTCTATGTTTGGCATTAGCAACGGCATTAGGTCTCGTTTATCCGAATTTACTCCGGTATCTGATCGATGACGTGATCTCAAAAAAGCAATTCGAACTCGTTCCAAAATTAGCGCTTGTCGTTGTACTCGTCGTATCGCTGAAGGGAATGTTACAATTCCTGCATGGCTTGTGCGGGGGCCGTTTGGGCAACCGGGTTGCGTATCATTTGCGCAATGCGCTTTACAACAAGCTGCAATATTTATCCTTTCAATATTATGATCAGGCAAGAACAGGGGACTTGATGTCCAGATTGACGGCCGATTTGGAAGCGATCCGGCAATTTATCGGCTTTGGTTTCGCTCAATTGTTGAACGTAGCGTTAATGCTGATTTTCGGCATGAGTATGATGTTCTCAATTAATTGGAAGTTAGCTTTACTGACGATGATTTCGATGCCGTTCCTGGCGTTTACGGCGGTTCGTTTTGAAGGGAAGATCCATCCAGCCTTCCGTTTGGTACGCCAATCCCTCAGTTCGATGACGACCGCGGTGCAAGAAAATATTACCGGGGTTCGGACGGTGAAATCGTTTGCGCGCGAGTCCCATGAAGTGAATAAGTTTTCGGCCCGCAACGAGGATTATAAAGCGATGAATATCGAAAGCTCCGGAATTTGGGCGAAGTACTTTCCAATCATGGAAATTTTGGCGAATATCAGCGTTGTTATGCTGCTTGGCGTCGGTGGGTATATGGTTATCCAGGATACGATTTCGCTCGGCGAGCTCGTCGCTTGCTTTAGCTTAATCTGGTATATCATCGGGCCGATGTGGGGACTTGGTTTCCATATCAACAACTACACGACGACGAAGGCTTCCGGTGAGAAAATTCTCGAGATTTTACATCAATACCTGCATGTCAAAGATCAACCGGATGCGGCCGTAATCAAAAACGATGAAGTGAAAGGGCACGTTCGTTTTGAAAATGTCACTTTTGCTTATCCGGAAAAGCAGCCGGCATTGTATGACTTTCATTTGGATGCTCCTCCAGGCTCTGTTATCGGGCTGCTTGGCAGCACGGGTTCCGGGAAAACGACCGTGATTTCCATGCTGATGAGAGCTTATAACGTGAAAGACGGGCGTATTACACTGGATGGTAAAGATATTCGCTCCTTACAGATCGAAGGCTATCGCAATCAGATTGCGACGGTTTTCCAAGAAACGTTCTTGTTCTCCTCCACCATTCGCAACAATATTGCCTATGGACGCAAAGATGTCTCGATGGATGAAATTATTCGCGCTGCGAAGCTGGCCAAGGCGCATGATTTTATTACAGAGCTGCCGGAAGGCTATGACACGGTTGTCGGCGAGCGCGGATTAGGGTTATCCGGCGGACAGAAACAGCGTATCGCCATTGCAAGAGCCTTGATCAAGGATCCAAAAATTCTTGTGCTCGATGATGCAACCAGTGCGGTTGATATGGAAACGGAGCACGAAATTCAAGCGGGCTTTAGCGAGGTAATGCAGGGCAGAACCACTTTTATTATTGCCCACCGGATTTCTTCCTTGAAGCATGCCGATGAAATTATCGTTTTGGATAAAGGAAAGATCGTACAAAGAGGCAAGCATCATGAGCTTCTGCAGCAGGAAGGCTTATATCGCCAAACCTACGATATTCAATATTCGGATCAGCCGAAGCCGTCAGCGTCCGGAGATCAGGCTGCTGCGGCCAAAGATACGGAGCTGGAAGTGAGTACGCGAAACCATTCCTCTTTGCAAGAAAGAAGGTTAGCACATTGAGTACGAAATCGAACCAAGCCGAAGCGTCTGCCAAAATGGAAGATTCCCAAGTCGGGCAGCGATTTGTTTACCAGGACGATGAATTGATCGATAAGCCTTTTGACTGGGGCCAATTGAAACGTTTATTTAGTTACATGAAGCCGTACAAGAAACAAATGCTGCCTATCATTATCATCATGATGCTGGTCGGAGCCATTACCAAGCTGACGGTACCCTTGCTGATTAGAGAAGCGATCGATAATGCCATTGTACCTAAAGATTCAAAGCTGCTGCTCATCATTGTAGGCATCATGCTGGCGGTATATATCATTCAGTGGCTGGCGAATACGTTCCGTATCAAGTATACGAATATGATCGGTCAACGTGTCATCTACGATCTGCGGCACGATCTGTTCAGCCATATTCAGAAGCTGTCGTTTCGCTTCTTCGATACGCGTCCGGCAGGCTCCGTTCTCGTTCGCGTAACGAATTATGTTAACTCGCTGCAGGATTTGTTTACGAACGGTGTCGTCAACCTGTTGATCGACGTGGTGCAGCTTGTGGGGATCATTATTATTTTGCTGACCTTTAATTTTAAATTAGGGGCTGCGATCATTGTAACGGTTCCCATCATGTTCTTGATCTCCACCAAGCTGCGGAAGCGCATTCGCCATGCCTGGCAGGATGTCACGATGAAACAGTCGCGGCTGAATGCCCATTTGAATGAGTGTATTCAAGGAATTCGAGTCACACAAGCTTATTCGCAGGAAAAAGAAAATATTCAGTTTTTCACCAAAATGAACATGATCAACCGGTTGTCCTGGAACCGGGCTTCGATGCTCAACCAATCTTTTGGTCCACTCATCGAGATCACAGGCGCGATTGGATACTGCATTCTGTTCTGGCTGGGCGCTCATTTAATTCAAACGGAGGAAATTTCAGTTGGATTGCTGGTTGCCTTCGCTACATACATAGGCTATTTCTGGGAGCCCATTACACGTCTGGGGCAAATGTATTCGCAGCTGCTTATTGCTATGGCTTCTGCTGAGCGGATCTTCGAGTTTATCGATGAGAAGCCGTCTGTCGCGGAGCTTGAGGATGCTAAGGATTTGCCGAACATCAAAGGTAATGTGAAGTTTGAGAATCTAGTTTTCGAGTACGAGCCAGGACGTCCGGCGTTGAAAGGCTTTAACTTGGATGTGCGCGCAGGGCAATCGATTGCCTTAGTCGGACACACCGGATCGGGTAAAAGTACTATCATGAATCTGCTATGCCGATTCTATGATCCTACGGAAGGCCGCATTGAGATTGACGGCAATAACATTCGTAACGTAACCATTCAAAGCTTGCGTTCTCAAATTGGGGTCGTCCTGCAGGATACGTTTATTTTCTCAGGGACGATTCGCGACAACATCCGTTTCGGTCGGTTGGATGCAACGAATGAAGAGATTGAGCTTGCCGCCAAAGCCGTGCATGCGCATGATTTTATCGTCAACTTGCCGGGCGGCTATGACACGGAAGTGCAGGAACGCGGGAACGTGCTGTCGATGGGGCAGCGCCAGTTAATTTCCTTCGCGAGGGCACTGCTGGCGAATCCGCGGGTTCTTATTTTGGATGAAGCGACGGCCAGTATTGATACGGATACGGAGCTGAAAATTCAAGAAGCTCTCAAAACGCTTCTCGCAGGCCGGACCTCCTTCATCGTGGCGCATAGACTTTCCACCATCCGGAACGCGGACAAAATCGTCGTGCTGGATCACGGCCGCATGATGGAAATCGGCAATCATGATGAATTGATGCAGGAGCAGAAAATTTATTATGGCTTGATTCAAGCGCAGTACAAGTTTTTGCAGGATGCTGTGTAGAAAATATGCATTGGTGGAACGGAGCGGGTAAACGTTCTGTATGTTTGATGGAACCTCGTGGGACTTTCGTCCTACTAGGTTCTTTTTTTAAGTGCTTCACCATGAACGCACCGTTAGCAGCTAATCTGTAACGGACCCCAAAGCCGTTATACGGTAGTTTTGATTTCTTTGAACAGCTAACGGACTGAGAAGTTGTTATCAATTGATTTTACGGCTGTTTCAACTCGTTTCTTGGTGAATAGAGTTTCGTGTGTCCGTTAAATTCTAAACCAACCCTAAGAGCATCAAATAGAGGCATCTCAGTCCGTTCGCACAGAAATCCGACCAGTCTCATGTGTCAAAGTGCCTAAGAACGCCACGATTTCATTCATAAAAGTGTTGGAATAATGGTTATGTATGTTATACTACAAAAGCGAACGTACGATCTCGTATCTGGCACCGCTAGGATGCAGCGTTTGCAAATTTATTCGAGAAGCTATACTCTTAGAGTGAATTATGCCATTTATTCGCAGGAGGAGACAACCTTGAGATCATCTCGCTTCATATGGGGTGCAATTGGCCTAACCGCTTCAATTACGACGATTGTTTTCGCCGTTGGATTTGCTTACGCGGCGAATCAGATATGGTTTCCTAAAGCATCGGGAACGCTTCAGTTGGCCACGGAGGCTCCGAAGAAGGAAACGATGATTGATAGCAAAGCTAAGCTGCAAATTGTTGCGCTTGGCGATTCATTGACCGCCGGAACAGGCGACAATACAGGCAAAGGCTATGTGGGCCGGGTCCGTGAGAAACTGGAAAATGAAACAGGAAAGCCGGTATTCGTGCTCAATAACTTGGCCATTCCAGGCTACAAGAGCGATCAGCTGCTAGCCGATCTATCGCTGAAAAAGACGCAGGATGCTCTTGCACAAGCCGATATTATTTTGCTCACCATTGGCGGTAATGATATTTTTGCCGGTGGCGAGGGGCTTTTTCAAGGAGAGAACCAGACGGAGTTCAACCCGGAAGCTGCGAAAGGCCGTGTTGCGCCGGCACTCGATAAAATGGACAAAATTCTTCAAGCCATCAATAAGGCAAACTCAAAGGCAACTGTGCTTTACGTTGGGCTGTACCATCCATTTCTTGATTTAGATCCCAAAAGAGAAGGTTCACTCATTGTGCAGCGCTGGAATAATGGCGTTTTCGAAATGATGAACGCTTATCCTCAAATGGTCATTGTCCCGACCTATGATTTGTTCGAGCAAAATTTAATTAAATATTTGTCCTCAGGAGATCATTTTCATCCGAACGGGGACGGCTATGAGCGGATTGCAGACCGGATTATACAAATTCTGAAATGATGGGGGCAGGAAAAGTGGCAGAAGCAGTAACCGTTCCTAAAACCGTTTTGTCCGTGAAAAATTTAAAGAAGCAAATTAGAAATAAAGAGATTATCAAGGGTATTTCCTTTGATGTCTTTGCCGGTGAAATTTTTGGTTTTCTAGGTCCCAACGGATCTGGCAAAACAACGACGATTCGGATGCTCGTGGATTTAATCCGGCCAACGGAAGGAACCATTCACATCTGCGGGTTCGATGTCCGGAAGGAGCATAATCAAGCGATGCGCCACGTCGGTTGTATCGTCGAGAATCCCGAGCTGTATGCTTATTTGACGGGGTGGGAAAATCTCGAGCATTTTGCGAGAATGCTGCCGGATGTCGATGAGCAGCGGATTCAAGAGGTTGTGGAGATTGTCTCCATGGATGGACGAATTCATGATAAAGTGCGCACGTACTCCCTTGGTATGCGGCAGCGGCTTGGCATTGCCCAAGCGCTTCTCGGGCGGCCCAGTTTATTAATTTTGGACGAGCCTACGAATGGTCTGGACCCGCAGGGAATTAAGGAGATGAGGGAGTTTATCCAGCGTTTGGCTGCGGATGGGCTTAGCTTGTTTGTTTCCAGCCATCTGCTGAGCGAGATTCAGCAAATGTGTGACCGCGTTGCCATCATAAGTCATGGGCAAGTTATTCAAGTCGGAGCTGTTAATGAGTTGGTTGCGCAAGGCGGCAAAGTGGTTTGGTCCGTGTCTCCGGCCGATAAGGCTGAGGGGCTTCTCGATGCGTCTCCGCTTGTCAATACGATTGAAGAAATTAGTGAAGAAGACTCCATGCATCCCTCATCTTCGGTGAAACAAATTGTTACGCAAATGGATAAAGAGCATGTCCCGCAAATAAGCAGGCAATTGATGGAAGCAGGAATTAGCCTCTATGCTGTAGAAATCAAGAACCCAACGCTGGAAGATTTGTTCTTGAGCCTAACCGAAGGGGAAACCATACAATAGGGGACGGTGAAAGAATTGCGCATTTTATATGAGTTGGTCAAAAATGAATGCATCAAAATGATTAAGAAAAAACGTTTTTATGTGATCCTCCTTATTCTGCTTGCTCTTATTCCTATGTTCACCTACGCACAAATGCGCGTCGCCCAAAATACGCAAAAGCAGTTTGGAACGACAGATTGGAAGGCGGATCAGCGCCAGAAAATCATTGATTGGGAGAAGCGCTTAAGCTCCGCGCGCACACCGGACGAATGGAAGCAGCAGCTTAGGGTTCAGATTCAGATTGCCAATTATTATTTGGAAAAAGACGTCGATCCAAGCTCGCCCAATGCCGTGACATTTACGCGCGAATTTGTCAAAAATGCCGTGTCGTTATTCATTCCTTTGATCATTATGGTCATTTCGGCAGATATCGTATCATCCGAGCATTCTACGGGGACTATTAAATTATTGTTGACAAGACCGGTTCGGCGATGGAAAATCCTATTGAGCAAATTAATCACCGTCATCTTCTTCACTTCGCTTACGGTTTTATCTACAGGCGTGCTCTGTTACTTGATTTCCGGCGTTGTATTCGGCTATAACGGATGGATGATGCCGATTTTTACAGGGATTCAGATCAATGGCACAGATGTCGATTTCAGCTTAGTAAGAGCGGTCGATCAATGGTTCTTTCTCTTAATGGAGTTTGGCCTGGTTTGGTTCTCGGCGGTAGTGGTCGCACTCATGTCGTTAATGATCTCGGTTCTCATTCGTTCCACGGCTGCCGGTATGGGGGTCATGCTCGCGGTTTTAATTTCGGGAACGATTCTTTCGAACATGGTGTCATCCTGGGAAACCGCGAAATATTTATTTATGGTCAACTTGGACTTAACCAAGTATTTAACGGGAGGACTTCCGCCGATCAAAGGAATGGACTTAGCGTTCTCGCTCTGTGTTTTAAGCGTATGGGCCGCAGTTTCATTGGTCATTTCCTTTACAGTTTTCTCCCGCAAAGATATATTGAACTAACAAAGACGAAGGAGCGGCGGAGCTCCTTTCAACGCACCCTATATTAGAAAAAGGAGGGCTTCAATGACTGAGCAACTAGAATTTGCGAATGGAAAAGCCCCAACATCCAATTATGATGTCGATGATATTCAAGTACTGGAAGGGCTTGTCGCTGTACGAAAAAGACCAGGGATGTACATCGGCAGCACGAGTTCTTCCGGCTTGCACCATTTGATCTGGGAAATCGTCGATAATGCGGTTGACGAGCATCTTGCCAAACATTGTTCCAAAATCAACGTAACCATACATAAAGATCAATCCATCACGGTACAGGATAACGGCCGGGGGATTCCGACCGGCATGCATAAGACAGGAGTTCCGACGCCGCAGGTCGTATTTACCATTTTGCATGCAGGCGGGAAATTTGGCGGCTCCGGTTACAAAAAGTCCGGGGGACTGCATGGTGTAGGCGCATCCGTAACCAATGCGTTATCCGAATGGCTGGAAGTCGAAATTTATCGGGATGGCAAAGCGCATAAGCAAAGGTTTGAATATTGGGTAGATGAGACGGGCTTTGAGCACGTAGGCGAGCCTACCACAGGACTAGAAGTCATCGGGAATTCGAACCGGACAGGCACGAAAGTCACATTCAAACCGGACAAGCGGGTATTCCAAGGCGGCACGACGATTTCGTACGATACGCTTTCCGAACGTTTGCAAGAAATTGCTTTCTTGAACTCGGGGTTGATGGTGAATTTAAAAGATGAGCGAACGGATAAGCAGGATTCGTTCCAGTACGAAGGCGGCGCGAGCCAATTCGTTGAATTTTTGAATGAAGAGAAAACTGTGCTTCATCCCGTGATTCATTTTGCTGCAGAGAAGGACGAAATTGAAGTTGAAGTTGCCCTTCAGTACAACGATGGCTATACAGAAACGATTGCGTCATTCGTAAACGCGATCCCGACCCGCGGCGGCGGTACGCATGAGACTGGATTCAAAACGGCCTATACAAGGGTCATGAATGAATATGCTCGCAAAGCGGGCATTCTCAAAGAGAAAGAAAAAAATCTTGACGGTACCGACCTACGGGAAGGTATGATGGTCGTAATCAATATTAAGATGGGCGATGTCGAATTCGTCGGTCAAACCAAGGATCAGCTTGGAAGCGCTATTGCCAGAAGCGCGGTGGATGCCGTCGTTTCGGATAAAATGACGGTGTTTCTGGAAG
This sequence comes from Paenibacillus sp. FW126-R14, assembly GCF_058789495.1. Classification (NCBI taxonomy): domain Bacteria; kingdom Bacillati; phylum Bacillota; class Bacilli; order Caryophanales; family Paenibacillaceae; genus Paenibacillus; species Paenibacillus sp. FW126-R14. The sequence continues at coordinate 343,739 of NZ_JBYTBS010000001.1, forward strand.
AAAATCCGCAAATCGCCCAAATGATGCTGAAGAAGGCCGTGCAAGCATCCAAAGCTCGCGAAGCTGCCCGTAAAGCGCGGGAAGAGATTCGCAGCGGGAAGAAAGGGAAGAGCGAGAGCTCGAACCTCGGCGGTAAGCTGACCCCGGCGCAATCCAAAGATTTGCAGCGCAATGAATTGTTCGTCGTTGAGGGTGACTCAGCCGGCGGTTCGGCGAAGCAAGGGCGCGATTCCAAGCATCAGGCTATTTTGCCCCTAAAAGGGAAGCCGATGAATCCCGAGAAAGCAAAGCTTCTCGATATTATGAAAAACGATGAATACAAAGCGATTATCGCGGCCATTGGGGCAGGCGTTGGCTCTGAATTCGAAGTCGATGAGATGAATTACGGTAAAATTATTATTATGACGGACGCCGATACCGACGGCGCGCACATTCAAGTGCTGCTCCTGACCTTCTTTTACCGCTATATGAAGCCAATGATCGATGCGGGCAAAGTGTACATTGCACAGCCGCCGCTGTATAAAGTGACGAGAAAAGGCAAGAATGGCGGATACAAATATGCATGGACGGATGAGCAGCTGCAATCTGTTGTGAAAGAGCTTGGCAAGAATAGCGAATTACAGCGTTACAAAGGACTTGGCGAGATGAATCCGGAGCAATTGTGGGAAACAACCATGAATCCGGAGAGCAGACAGCTCTTGCAAGTTCAGATTGAAGACGCTGCGAAAGCAGAGCGCCGGGTGACAACACTGATGGGCGATAAAGTAGATCCGCGCAAACGTTGGATTATCGAGAATGTCGATTTTACCGAATATGTAGAGTAGACCAAAAAGAGTGGTGACTGAAAGTTGGGTATTTTAGAAGAGTTTTTACCAGCCTATCTGGAGGAGATCGTTGGCGATCGATTCGGGCGTTATTCCAAATATATTATCCAGGATCGCGCGATCCCGGACGTCAGAGACGGCTTGAAGCCTGTACAACGCCGCGTATTGTATGCGATGTACGATTCAGGGAACACCCCTGACAAACCTTACCGCAAATCCGCCAAAACCGTCGGCGATGTCATGGGGAATTATCATCCGCACGGAGATGCCTCCATTTATGACGGAATGGTTCGGATGGCACAGCCTTGGAAGATGGGGCATACGCTTGTGGACGGACACGGCAACTGGGGTTCCTTGGACGATGATCCGCCGGCAGCTATGCGTTACACGGAGGCCAGACTCTCGGAAATTGCGATGGAGCTGCTTCGCGATATTGAAAAGCGCACGGTTATGTTCAAAGATAATTTCGATAACTCGACGAAAGAGCCTGTTGTGCTCCCGGCGCGTTATCCCAACCTGCTCGTGAATGGTGTAAGCGGCATTTCGGCCGGCTTTGCGACGGAAATTCCGCCGCATAACTTGCGGGAAATCATCGATGCTTGTACGGCTATGATCGACAAGCCTGAGATTACGGTTGATGAGTTAATGACGATTGTCAAAGGGCCTGACTTCCCGACATCGGGCATTATTATGGGCGAAGAAGGCATTCGTGAAGCGTACCGTACAGGGAAGGGCCGTATTTATATCCGATCCAAAACGGCGATTGAAGACATGCGCGGCGGCAGACAGCAGATTGTGATCACGGAAATTCCGTATCAGGTCGTGAAAGCGCGCCTTGTAACGTCGATGGAGAACATCCGGCTGGAGAAGAAAGTCGAAGGGATCGCAGAGGTTCGTGACGAAAGCGGCCGCAATGGCTTGCGGATCGTGATCGAGCTGAAAAAAGATGCGGATGCCCAAGGGATTTTGGCCTATTTGCTGAAGAAGACGGATTTGCAAGTGACATACAATTTCAATATGGTGGCGATCGTCAATAAGGCGCCGCGCCAATTAGGCATTCGTGAAATTCTCGAAGCATACATCGAGCACCAGAAGGAAGTTGTCACATTCCGTTCCCAATATGAGCTTGAGAAAGCGGAAGACCGCGCTCATGTGCTGGAGGGTCTTGTCAAAGCCCTTAACATTCTGGATGAAGTGATCGCTACGATTAAGGCATCGAAAAATCGGCAGGACGCCCAAAACAACCTGATCGAGAAATTTGGCTTCTCAGAACGTCAAGCGGACGCTATTCTTGTTTTGCAATTATACCGGTTAACGAATTTAGAGATCACAACGCTTGAAAAAGAGTTGAAAGATGTTGAAAAAACAATTGCGTACTTGCGCGGTATTCTTGGCTCTTTGAAGAAACTGCTAGGCGTAATTAAAGATGAAATGGGCGAAATTCGCAAGAAATACGGAATTGACCGCCGATCAGCCATCCAAGGCGAAGTCGAGGAGCTGAAAGTCAATCTGGAAGTGCTGGTCAATCCGGAGGATGTCTTCGTCACGCTTTCCAATGAAGGTTATTTGAAACGCACGAGCAAGCTTTCCTTCACGCGATCAGGCGGAGAGCTTGAGAGCACAGGGCTGAAGGAAGGCGATTACCTGCGATTCTTGCTCGACGTCAATACGATAGAGAGCCTGTTGATTTTCACCAAAAAAGGCCAGTATTACTTGCTGCCTGTCCATCAAGTGCCTGAGTACAAATGGAAAGAGAACGGTACTGCGATTGTCAATGTCATCCCGATTGCCAAGGAAGACCGCATCGTCAACGTGATTCCCATCAAAGGATTTGACGATCCGACGAAATCGCTCGTATTCGTGACCCGCAGAGGTCAAGTGAAGCGTACCGAGCTCAAAGAATATATGACGAACCGCTCCAACGGACTCGTGGCCTGTAAGCTTGGCGAGCAGGATGAAGTGCTGCACGTCCATCTGAGCGACAACACCAAAGAGATCCTGCTTGTCACGAAGCAGGGGATGAGCATTCGTTTCCGCGAGGAAGAAGTAAACCCCATGGGCCGTGCGGCCGCGGGTGTTCGCGGCATCCAGCTCAAGGAAGACGATGAAGTCGTCTCGGCGGAGTGGATTTACGGGGATGAAGGGGAAGTGCTGGTCATTTCGGACCTCGGGTATGCCAAACGGTCTCTTGTTGTGGATTATCCGATTCAAGGGCGTGGCGGGAAAGGGATCCTCACGTTTGAGTTTAAGGAAGGCAAGCGTGTGAGACCTAACGGAACTGCTCTAATCCGGACATTTATCGTGAAAATGGATTATCAGATTACAGCTGTCATGAGCAATGGCGAGAAACTTCGTTTCTCAACGGAAACAGCTCCGCTGGAAGATCGTAAAGCACAGGGCAAACAGCTCATACCTGTTACCAAAACAGAGTCGATCATCGATATTCTGCGATTCCCTCAATCATAACTGACTGTAGGCGGGTCCAATTTCTCCATCAGCATAAAAGCTAACTCTAATAAGACCCACAGGGGCATCGGTTCGTCTAATCGATCCAGCCACTGTGGGTCTTTCAGCATGCCGGCTGCCAGTGCCTTTTTGCCAAGCTCCATTTTCCAATCTTCCACCTGAACCACTCCTTAGCGTTTTCTTGAAATAACTGATTACTTCACAGTATATGTCAGCAGTGGGCTGGATGTTAAAAGAAGTAAGCTATTCTTTGGGATTGGACAAAGTTGTGGACGTCTCGACAGCATATCCTACTCCCATGCAGCTTTTGTAGGAAAGTATTAATGGCATTAACCTTTTATCGTGAGAAAATGCATGCTATACTTGCGATATAGTAGATGTTGGAAGCGAGATGATGTGAGGTTGTATTCCGATGAGTTTGGAAAGCTGTGGCTGAAATTGTCTAAGGAATTGAAGAGCCAGATGGAAGTAGGATTAGCACCTACGATTACAGAAGGGCAACTGAACGTACTAGAATTGCTTAAGACGAATGAGCGTATGAAGCCTTCAGATCTAATCGAATATTTATCTACAACAGCTGCGGCAGTTACAACGCTATTAGATCGAATGGAGCGGAGTGAATTGATAGTCCGGGTCCGGGATGAGAAAGACCGACGCATTGTGTGGGTCAACGTAACGGACAAAGGAAGGGCGGAATGCGAGCGAGGCACGTTAGTCCGTGAACAACTGTTGGATACGTACCTGAGCCGCGTTTCCGCCCATAATCAGAAACTGCTTATTTATTTATTGGGGAAGGTCGCCAACTAACCGAGCCGGCGACTCCCGTCTCGGAGTAACTTTACAATTCTGGGATTGTAAAGTCGCTCCACGGCCGCTGTCCCGGTGGCAGCGACCGGAAATGCATCCGCTCTTTGAGCACCGGATGCTCAAAGGACAGCGCCGTCGCCCAGAGCGCAAGCTGCTGGCCCGGCTTGTTGACCGCGCTGCCATAGCGCTGGTCGCCGTACAGCGTGCAGCCGATGGCTGCCAGCTGCACGCGGATTTGATGCGGCCGCCCGGTGTGCAGCTTGATCTGGATCAAGCTGAGTCCGTCTTGGCTGCCGAGCAGCTTATAATCCAGCACGGCTTCCTTCGCATCGTGCTGGCCCGGTTTGACAACGCTGACCGTATTGGTCCGCGTGTCCTTCCAGAGCCAGTGACGCAGCGTAGCGGCCTGCTGAGGCGGTTTGCCATGCACGACAGCGACATACGTTTTGTCGAGATGCCTTGTTCTCACCGCGTCCGACAAGCGCGAAGCGGCTTTTGACGTTTTGGCGAAGACCATGACGCCGCCGACGGGACGGTCAAGCCGGTGTACAAGCCCCAGGTACACGTTCCCGGGCTTGTTGTACCGAATCTTGATGTCCGCCTTCAGAGCGTTCAGAAGATCCGGATCGCGCGAATCATCCTCTTGCGTGGGCATGTTCACAGGCTTCTCCACCACGAGAATGTGGTTGTCTTCGAAAAGTATCGGAATTTGCGATGCTCCCGAAACATCTTTAGCTCCTGTCACGTTACGCCTCCCAGCGTCCCAGAATACCGCAAGGGAGCATCAGGCCGGAGTGGGTGATCGGCAAACCGATTTCTCCGCTGGAAATCGTACCGCCATGCTTGGCTTTCATCGCCATCGTCAAGATGTTATGCAGAACGGTTCCCGAAATCCCAGTCGTATAAGAGTTAATGAGCAAAAACAAAGGATTATCGGTCAAAATGCTCTGACAGGTTTGAATGAAAGGGAAGAGATCCTCTTCCAGTTTCCAGGTTTCCCCGTTAGGTCCGCGTCCGTACGAAGGAGGATCCATAATGATCGCATCGTACTTGCTGCCGCGGCGCTGTTCCCTTTGCACGAATTTGAATACATCATCCGTAATAAATCGAACGGGGCGGCTGCCCAGCCCGCTGAGATGAAGATTCTCTTTCGCCCATTGCACGACGCCTTTGGAAGCATCCACGTGGCAAACTTCAGCTCCTGCATAAGCGCAAGCCAGAGAAGCTCCGCCCGTATAAGCAAACAGGTTCAACACCTTGATCGGCCGGCCGGCTCCCTGAATTTTATCCATCATCCATTTCCAGTTGACGGCTTGTTCAGGAAATAAGCCCGTATGTTTGAATCCTGTCGGCTTAATATAGAAAGTCAGCTTCTGGTCATAAGTGATCGTCCAGCGCTCAGGCAGCTCGGAATTGTGCTGCCATTGACCACCGCCGCTGGAGCTTCGGTGATAATGGGCATCCGCCTGACGCCAGCTTTGCGTTTCTTTCTCTAACGGCCAAATGATTTGCGGGTCAGGTCTTCTCAGAACATAGGTGCCCCAACGTTCCAGTTTTTCACCGTTGCCGGTGTCGAGAAGCTCGTAATCTACCCAATCTTTTGCATAAAACATGCTGCAATCCATCCTTCAACTTGTATACTTTAACAAACATTCATTGTACACCATTTATTCACTTAAATCGATCTTTTCAATCAAAGCTGGCAATTCTTTTTCCGTAAATTGCTGGTATTGCGCTTGTTCCAGCGATTCTCTTAAGGAGTCCTTCATCGAATCGAAAGATTTCACGGATCTGGATTCAACTTTGATCACATGATACCCAAATTGCGTCTCAACTGGATCACTTACAACGCCAATCGGCTGTTCGATCGCTGCTTTCTTGAATTCAGGCACCCAAAGAGTAACCTCGGCATCGGCATAAAGGCCGCCTGTGTTTTTGGAACCCGTGTCGTCGGTCAATTCTTTAGCCAGCTTCGCGAAATCTTCGCCGTTCTTAATCCGCTGCTCTGCATCTTTGGCAAGTTTGAGAGCTTCTTCCTTGGTGCGCTTCACAGTACCGTCCTCATTGCTCAAGCCAATTAAGATGTGGCGGACGGATGCGATTGTGTAGAAATCTTTATCTTGTTTGAGATTGTCGTCATATTTGGCTTTTAACTGCTCGTCGGTTATGCTTGATTTAATATAGTTTTCAGCCGTAAATCTGCCGACGAGGTAATATTGAAGCGCAGTTTCCGTCACTTTGAAATTTTTCAAGTCATCTGAGAACTTGGCTTCGCCGAATTGCGATTTCCATGCCGTGACTTGTGCGGCAGCACTGCTTTTGGCCACGGTTTGATCTTGTTCGGAGGCTTTGCCGTACAAAATTCGATATTCAATTAATTGCGTTAAGATGCTTTTCTGATACTCAGGGTTATCCTTTGAAGCCGTATGGCTGTTATTAAAAATAGCCTGCATAGCAAAAAAAGTATCAAAATCGCCTTTGGTTACAGTCCCGCCTTTGTAAGTTGCTACGACTTTATTCGGGTTGCTGCCGATCCAAATCGTTTCATTTTCTTCATCCCATTCCACTTTTTTACCCAGCGCTTCACTTACGAAGCGAAGCGGAACATACGTAGAACCTTCGTAAACAAAACCTTTTCCATCCGCAGGCACCTTTTCGACGCCATCAAACATGTACTTAATGCTTCGGAAGGCCACTTCAATTTGACTGCTAGCCGCAAAAGCTGCTGTACCGCTAATTAACGAACCGATCGTTAAACCTACGATAAGTCCTTTTACTTTGTCTTTCATATTTCTGATTTCCACCTTTCAATTAGTGTCACATTAGTAATTCACCTAATCGTAAGCCTTTTCCTTTTTTTAATACTTAGAATTGAAGGAATTCTCGCCTGTTTGTTGTATTTGTAAGGTATGTGAATAAATGTTATATCCATATGTTGAACAATAAGGTCGATGATGGGAGGGATAACATGGGGGCAAATGTTGGTATACCCAGCTCAGAAGATTTGTTTCTGCTTCATGAAGGATCCCTTTATCACAGCTATCGCATCCTAGGGGCGCATGTTAGCAAAGAACAAGGAAATGAAGGCGTTCGTTTCGCCGTATGGGCGCCTCATGCCAGACAAGTCAGCTTGCTTGGCGATTTCAATCAATGGCAATCCGGGATCCATCGCATGGAGAAGTTCAGCACGCTTGGGGTTTGGATGCTGTTTGTTCCGGAAGCGAGCGAAGGCGACTATTACAAGTACGAAATTCACAGTGAAACAGGTCAAATTTTGTTGAAAGCCGACCCTTATGCCTTTTATTCCGAAGTACGCCCAGGGACAGCTTCGCGCGTGGCCGATCTGGGAGGTTACGAATGGAAGGATGAAGCTTGGCAGGAGCACAAAAAAGCAAGTCCCGCCTATAACAGGCCTCTATCTATTTACGAAGTACATATGGGTACATGGCGCAAAAAAGACAGACACAGCGAAGAATTATACACCTATGACCAACTGGCCGATGAGTTAGTCGATTACGCAGTGGACATGGGCTATACACATATTGAAGTTATGCCGCTTGCCGAGCACCCGTTTGACCGCTCTTGGGGCTATCAAGCGACAGGGTATTTCTCCGTTACGAGCAGGCATGGTTCGCCGAAACAATTTATGCATTTCGTCGACCGCTGCCATCAGAAAGGGATCGGCGTCATTATGGACTGGGTGCCGGGCCATTTCTGTAAGGACGCTCACGGCCTCAGACAGTTCGACGGCAAGCCGCTTTATGAATATCAAGACCCGAGCAAAGCCGAGAAACGGGAATGGGGGACTTTGACGTTTGATTTTGGCAGGCCGGAGGTGCAAAGCTTTCTTATTTCCAACGCCATATTTTGGATGGATGTGTACCATATGGACGGCATCCGGGTGGATGCTGTAGCTTCGATGCTGCATTTGAATTTCGGCAGATGGAATGAGAAGCCTCTCAAGAATCAATGGGGCGGCGATGATAATCCGGAAGCCGTCGCTTTCTTGCGAAAGCTGAATCAGGTTGTCTTCTCTTATTATCCGGAAGCGCTCATGATGGCTGAAGACTCAACGGATTGGCCGCTTGTTACGGCTCCAGTGCATGACGGCGGACTTGGATTTAACTATAAATGGAACATGGGCTGGATGAATGATATGCTTCGTTATATGAAGCTGGACCCGGTCCACCGCAAATATCATCATAAGCTGATCACTTTCTCCTTTATGTACGCTTTTAGCGAAAACTATGTACTGCCTTTTTCACACGATGAGGTCGTCCATGGCAAACGTTCGCTTCTGCACAAAATGCCAGGAGATTATTGGCAGAAATTCGCCAACCTGCGCGTGCTGTATGGCTATATGTCGGGCCATCCCGGCAAAAAGCTGCTGTTCATGGGCAGCGAATTCGGTCAATTCGACGAATGGAAAGACCAGGAGGAAGTGGATTGGTTCCTCTTGGACGGTTATGAGAAACATGAACAGATGCACGCTTACGTCAAGGCCCTGAATCAATTTTATTTGGATCAACCGGCTTTATGGCAAAAGGACCACAGTCCGGATGGATTCAAATGGATTAATCCGCACGATGAGAGCCAAAGCGTAGTCACCTTCATGCGCAAAGGAGATTTGCCGCAGGATGATTTGATTCTCGTCTGTAATTTCACGCCGGTGGTTCATCCCGATTACCGGATCGGCGTGCCTCGAAACGGTGTATACGAGGTTGTTTTCAACAGCGATGCTCCTGAATTTGGCGGTTCCGGCCAAGGAAACAAGCTGCCCATCACAAGTGCAAAAAGAAAATGGCACGAACTGCCTTATAGCTTGTCTCTGTGTATTCCGCCGCTTGCGGCTGTTTATATAAAGTGTGTGAAAGAATTCCAACTAGACCATACGAAGTTGAAGGGGGAAATCAGAGATGCGCAGTAAAGAATGTGTTGCCATGCTGCTCGCTGGTGGAGAAGGACGAAGATTAGGCGTACTCACGAATAATTTGGCTAAGCCGGCCGTACATTTTGGCGGGAAGTACCGAATCATTGATTTTACCCTTAGCAATTGCACGAACTCAGGTATTGACACCGTTGGTGTCTTGACCCAGTATCAACCTCTTGTGCTGAACACGTATATTGGAATCGGCAGTTCGTGGGATTTGGACCGCAAATATGGCGGTGTCACCGTTTTGCCTCCGTTCATGGAACAAAAAGGCGGAGATTGGTATAAAGGAACAGCCAATGCGATCTATCGCAATATTGGGTTTATCGAGCAGTACGATCCGGAGTATGTCTTGATCATCTCGGGTGATCACATTTACAAAATGGATTATGATAAAATGCTTTCCTACCACAAAGAGAAAAAAGCCGACGCAAGTATTGCCGTGATTGAAGTGAAATGGGAAGAAACGAGCCGTTTCGGAATTATGAGCGTTAATGAGAATCAAGAGATTACCGAATTTGCCGAAAAACCAAAAGAAGCGAACAGCAATTTGGCTTCCATGGGTATTTATATTTTTAATTGGAGCGTTCTAAAAGCGTATTTGATTGCGGATGAGGAAAATCCGAATTCCAGCAAAGATTTCGGGAAAGATATTATCCCGATGATGCTGCAAAATGAAGCCAAAATGTATGCCTATCCGTTTGACGGCTACTGGAAAGATGTCGGGACCATTGATAGCTTATGGGAAGCGAACATGGATCTGCTTGATGAGAATAACGAGCTGAACCTGAATGATAAAGATTGGCGCGTTTACTCCCAAAATCCGTACCAGCCAGCGCAATATGTGGCTCCGACAGCGAACATTAAGCGTTCGCTCGTCAATGAGGGCTGCGCGATTTTCGGAGATGTCGATCATTCCGTGCTGTTTTTCGGCGTTCAAGTCGGAGAAGGCAGCCAAATTCGCGACTCCGTCATTATGCCGAATGCCAAAATCGGCAACAATGTGAAGATCAGCAAAGCGATTATCGGCGAAAACACGGTCGTGGAAGACGGTGCGGTTGTAGACGGTCATGGTGAAATTACACTTATCGGCGGCAATGAACGGGTATTAGCGACTGCCAAACAGAAGGGATGATCTCAGATGAAACATGTGATGGGTGTCATTAATTTAGTGAATGAGCCGGATGATTTGGAGGAACTGACCTATTTCCGCTGCCCTGCATCGGTGCCATTCGGCGGTCGCTACCGCTTAATTGATTTTACATTGTCGAATATGGTGAATTCCGGGATCGATAACGTGGCTGTATTTACGCAGCATAAATACCGTTCCTTGATGGACCATCTGGGGTCCGGGAAAGAGTGGGATTTGGACAGAAAACGCGGCGGATTGTTCGTTCTTCCTTCGGTGCTGGACGAACCAACGGGCATTTCACGCGGTGATTTGTACCAATTCTACAGCCATCGGGACTATTTCTATCGCGGCAAAGAAGAGCTTGTTGTCATTTCACGCAGCCATATGGTCTGCAACTTGGACCTGCGCGACGTCATTCGCTATCACGAGGACAATCAAGCGGACATTACCGTCATCTATAAACAAACGGATGAAGACATTCAAGGCAAATTCCGGCGTCTGGCGGTCAAAGAGAACGGACAAGTGACGTTAATGGAAGACCACACCGGAAGGCTGCGGACCAACAACATTTCGATGGAAATGTATATCATGAGCAAAGCGCTGCTGCTGGATATGGTGGAATCCTGCCTCGCCCAAGGCTATGATCATCTGGTGCGCGACGGCATCATGAAAAATATTGATAAGCTTAGTGTGTATGGCTATAAATTTGAAGGCCACGTAGGAATCGTGAATTCGATTCAAGGCTACTACAAGCACAGTATGCAGTTGTTGAATCCGGCAATCTGGCGAGAGTTGTTCTTCCAGAAAAACCATATCTTTACGAAAGTAAAAGATGAGCCGCCTGCGAAATATTTGGAATCGGCTTCTGCCAAAAACACGCTGATCGCGAACGGTTGTATCGTCGAAGGAAAGGTGGAGAACAGCATCCTGTTCCGCGGAGTGAAGATTCGCAAAGGCGCTTATGTAAAAAACAGCATTATTCTCCAAAACTGCGAAATTGAAGAGAATGTTATTATTGAGAACGCGATTCTCGACAAGGATGTCTTCATTTCCCGCGGACGCGTGCTGACCGGGGATAACAAGGCGCCGTTCATCGCAGCGAAAACCAAAGTGATCTAACCGGTATCGACATTCAGAGGAGTGGAAAGATGAAAGTACTGTTTGCTGCTTCAGAGGCGGTTCCATTTATTAAAACGGGAGGCTTGGCCGACGTAATCGGTTCGCTGCCGAAAGAGCTTGTCGGACAAGGGCTGGATGTTCGCGTCATTTTGCCTAAATACGGGGGAATTCCCGCCAAGTATCGGGATGCCATGCTAACAGCAGTCACCCATGACATTTATGTCGGATGGAGAAAGCAGTACATCGGCATAGAAGTGCTGCAGCATGACGGAGTTACGTTCTATTTCGTCGACAATGAATTTTATTTCAATCGCCCGGGGATTTACGGTTATGGGGATGAGGCGGAGCGTTTTGCTTTCTTTTGCAAAGGCGTTATTGAAACATTGCCCTTGCTTGATTTCCAGCCGGACGTTATCCATTGCCACGATTGGCAAACGGGAATGATCCCGGTACTGCTAAAGGCGCACTATCAACATCTGCCATTCTATAGCGAAATCAAAACGATATCGACGGTGCATAATTTGAAATACCAGGGCGTATTCAGCCAATCCTTGTTCAAGGAACTATTCGGCTTGTCTGACGATCATTTTACAGGCACTGCGCTTGAACTGCATGGAGGTGCCAGCTTCCTGAAAGGCGGATTGCTGTACTCCGACCGTATAACAACGGTGAGTCAGACTTATGCCGAAGAAATTCAAACGCCTTATTATGGCGAATATTTGGACAGCCTGCTGCGTCACCGCAAAGATCAGTTAACGGGCATCGTGAACGGTATCGACTATGAGGTGTTCGATCCGATGAGCGATCCGCACCTCGTGGTCAATTACCGGGATTCGCTGCCGAAAAAGCAGATGAACAAGACAGCCCTCCAAGAGAGGCTGGGACTCGCCGTCAAGGCGGATGTCCCCATGATTGCCTTAGTCACCCGTCTGGTGCAGCAGAAGGGGCTTGACCTCATCCAGCATGTGATCTCCGAAATTCTCGCGCTGGATATTCAGCTCGTCGTACTGGGCACTGGCGAACATGGCTATGAGGAGATGTTTAAAGACGCTGCCCAGAACTACCCAGACAAAGTATCGGCCCAGATTCTCTTTGACGAAGCGTTGGCGCATCAAATTTATGCCGCCTCAGATATGTTCCTGATGCCCTCTCAGTTCGAGCCATGCGGCATTGGGCAGCTGATTGCGCTCCGGTACCGTTCGGTACCGATTGTGAGGGAAACCGGCGGGCTCAAGGATACGGTTCAGCCGTACAATGAGTTCACGGGCGAAGGCACCGGCTTCTCCTTCCGGAATTACAATGCCCACGATATGCTGCATACGATCCGCCGGGCCGTCTTTTTCTACAAAAACGATCGAGACGCATGGCTGAAGATTCAGCAGAATATGAAAAAAGGTGACTTTAGCTGGAAAAAGTCTGCGCAGCAGTACATCGAACTTTATCAGGAAATGGTTAACTAAAGGAAGAAACAGGACTGGAGGCTCATGCTTTCCAGTCTTTTTTACCTATTGCCTCTTCATTTTTGCTTCACAAATGACGATAAGTATCCTGTCGGGTGAAATTCGGTAGAGGAGGCAATTGTCATAATGAGCCGGACTACAGTTTGTTTAACAGATGCTGATCTGTATCTTTGCATGCTATTTCAAACACCGGTTGAGGTGTGGTTTGACGATGAATTGGAAGATTCGGGAACACTCATAGAAGCGTATTCGGATGATGTCCTTAAAGTAGGCGGCGTCTATTATTTGCGGAAGCTGTGCCAAATTAAAAATAGCATAAGGACAGACTCTTCCTCTTATTCTTACTAAGAATAAGAGGTTTTTTTCGAATTTGCCGAAAATAAGGTATAATATTCCTGATCCGCTGACATCAAAGGTTAGGAGTGGCCCAATGGATTGGCTATCGCACGCGCTAACGGTTGTCTTTATCATTAATATCATGCTCGCTTTAACGGTTGTTTTCTTAGAACGCCGCAACGTAGCCGCTACATGGTCGTGGTTGATGGTGCTCTTGTTTATTCCGATTCTCGGCTTTCTGCTCTATGTGATGTTAGGGCAAAATTTGAGCCGCCGAAAGCTGTATAAATGGAACAGGCGGATGCTGGAAAGAATGCAGACGGTCATTTCCGAGCAGCGGGAGCAGCTGATGAACGGGACGATGGCATATATTGCTCCCATGGTCAGCGAATACCGTGATCTCATTTATTTGAATGTGTCCTCCAATGACGCTTTTCTAACTCAGGATAACGGTGTCCATATTTTTACGGATGGAAATGCGAAGTTTAGCGATCTCCTTATGAAAATTGAAGCTGCGCAGACGCATATTCATATGCAGTATTACATCGTGAAGAATGACTCGCTCGGCCAGAAGATCATGCAGGCACTAACGAAAAAAGCAGAGCAGGGCGTCATCGTTAGATTCTTGTATGACGACATCGGCTCACGTGCTTTAAAAGATTCTTTCTTCCGTGATTTTCTGAAAGCCGGCGGGCAGAAAGCCGCTTTTTTCCCGTCACGAATTCCGTACTTGAACTACCGGGTTAATTATCGCAATCACCGGAAGCTTGTCATCATTGACGGTCAGATTGGCTATATGGGCGGCTTCAATGTGGGGAATGAATATCTCGGACTGAACCCTCGTTTCGGCTTCTGGCGGGATACTCACCTGCGTTTAACGGGCAGTGTGGTTCGGGCTCTGCAGTCCCGCTTCATCTTGGACTGGAATTTAGCCGCGGCGGCACCGCTTGAGGTGGATCAGCGCTATTTTCCCGATCGCGATGAAGCGGGCAGTCTGCAGAATCAGGTCCCGATGCAGATTATCGCCAGTGGGCCGAACGAAGAATGGCCGCATTTTGTGTATACGTTTCTCAAAATGATTCATATGGCGAAGAGCCGGATACTTCTTCAGACGCCTTATTTTATTCCGGAGGAGAGCATGCTCAATGCGCTGCGAATTGCCGCCTTATCCGGCATTGATGTTCGCATTATGATACCGCAGAAGGCGGATCACTTGTTTGTTCACTGGGCATCCCTCTATTATGTCGGTGAATTGCTGCGGGCCGGGGTGAAGTGTTACTTGTACGATTATGGTTTCTTGCATGCGAAGACGATTGTAGTCGATGGGAAAGTGGCTTCGGTAGGGACGGCGAATTTCGATATTCGCAGCCTCCGGCTTAATTTCGAGACGAATGCTCTGATGTATCACGAAGAGACGGCGAAAAAGTTGGAGAACATCTTCTGGAGGGATATGGAAGGGTGCATGGAATTGACCTTGGAGGAATATGAAAAGCGTTCCCTAAGAATCCGCTTCCTGGAATCCATTTCGAAACTAATTTCACCTATATTGTGAATAAAAAAAAGGAGCACGCCATCTCTTCCTCGGAAGGGAAGGGGCGTGTTCCTTATTCGTTAGCAAGCTATTTGGAATTAGTACACAACTTCGCCGTTGTCATAGTTGAACATCCAATGGATGCCAAACTTGTCTACCAGCATGCCGTAGCATTCGCTCCAGAACGTTTTCTGAAGCTCCATGGTAACTTGACCGCCTTCTTTCAGCTTATGAAAGGCAGATTTAACTTCTTCGATATCTCTACTTACCAGTGAGATAGAAAAATTGCTTCCAGCTACGAACGGCATGCCGGGAAATACATCCGAGAACATGACCGTGCTGCCGCTAATCGTAAGTCTGGCATGCATGACCAAGGATTTCGCTTCGTCCGGAAGCGGGTGCGCCGGATCGGATGGCGTATCGCCAAACGTCATGATTCGGGGCTGCTCCGTTCCAAAAACCTCTGCATAATATTCCACCGCTTCACGACAATTTCCATTGAAATTCAAGTAAATATCTAAAGCCATTCGTTTCACTCCTCAGATTGATTAGTTTCATATTATTTCCATATTGTATCATTAAGCTTGTCCGAATTCCAATGAAAAGGAAAGGCGATCGCTCATCTTTTTTGATAATCGGTCGGTGTTATTCCCTCCAGCTTTTTGAAAATGCGGGTAAAATAGCCCGCGTCATCAAAGCCTATCGATTCGGCAATCTCTTTGATGGAAGCATCGCCTCTTTTGAGATGAGGCTTGGATTCTTCGATTCGCCGCTTCTGCTGATAATCCGTCATCGTGATCCCCGTTTCTTTCTTGAATTGTCTTGAAATATGCGAGGGGTGAGCATGGCAGGCCAGCGCAATTTCTTCTAAACTTAAAGGCTTATTGTAATGCAGGAATACGAATTGAATGACTTTTTGGACCAGGGGTGAATACCCTTTTACTGCATAGAGGCGTACCAGCTTGCAATACTCGTCGTGCATGGTCGTCATCAACTTATTGAGGGAATCAATCGTCTCCGTCCGTTCAATGAGTTTGGCGAATTTCTCCGAAATCTGATGCAGGAAAAAGGGTTGGACGTTCACGTTTCTGGCTGCGACTCTCAACAAGGTATTGAGGATAATGAGCGCATTTCTTAAAGCTCTAACCGGCTGGTTAGGAAATCGTTCGGAAAAGTCGTACAGATTTTTCATTTTTCCTTGAACTTGCTGCACCAATTCCTGATCGCCATGCTGCACCGCGAGTATCATTTCTTGTTCCATTTCATAACGCAGCTCGATAAGGTCGATGTAAGCTTCATCGCGCTGCTGCAGCATGAGCTCTATCTTTTTCTGCCGCGGCGATTCGGCTGCTTGCGGCCGAAGCTCCAATTCCCGGATATCGGTTTGCGATATGCCCCCGATTTGCTCGAAAATATTGGCCATGCTTTGAACACGGGCCGTGCTGATTAATTTTAATCCCCGATAAAAACCTTCCAATTCAATCCGCTTCTGCTGGTCCAGTTTGAAATTCAAAGATAATCGGTTGACATCAGGCACCTGCAGCAAGAAGGGACCTGTGACTAAAATCTTGGACGGCTCCTCTTTTACTCGAAACTCTCTGGCTAAATACGTAACTCCCCATGCATTCGTATATTTGCAGCATCGTCCGGGAGATATTTGCGTTTCCGCGCATAGGAAGTGCATGTCATCCTGCAGCCATTCTTTCAGAAAGTCCGGCATGCGGTCATGCTCGTGGCTCATCTGAACGCCTCCGCTGCTGCTTAAAACGGTCGTATTGATATCGGTGATGTGAAAAATCGTAAGCGAGATGGCGGATAAGTGAAGAGGTTGTATGGTCATTGGATTCTCCTGACATGTGAAAATGTGCGTTTGAATTGTCCTATATATGCAAATTACGTCCTACTTGCTGCGCATTTATCTTAGTATAATCTGAATTGTTGAGATTGAAAACGAAAAAAGGAGCGGTAACTATGCTATATCCAATCGTAACGGAGTCAAGGGGCATTATAGATCTTAGTGGGATATGGAGATTTAAACTGGATTTTGGAAAGGGCTTTCAAGAGAAATGGCATGCAGCCGCTCTGACTGAGACCATCCCTATGTCTGTACCGTCTTCTTTCAATGATGTAGGCGCAACCGCGGATATTCGGAACCATGTGGGTTGGGTCTGGTACGAGAGAGATTTTACAATGTTAAATTTGCTTTTATCGGAACGGATTGTCCTGCGCTTCGGTTCGGCGACTCATAAAGCAATCGTTTATGTAAATGGTGAACCGGTTGTCGAGCACAAAGGCGGATTTACACCGTTTGAAGCCGAGATTAATGCTTATCTCAAAACAGGTCATAACCGTTTGATGGTTGCCGTGAATAATATCGTGGACGAATCGACGCTTCCCGTCGGCATTTACAGTGAGCAGGAAATTCCGGGCAAGGGCATGGTCGCGAAAAACAGTCCGAACTTTGACTTTTTTAATTACGCAGGACTCCATAGACCGGTGAAAATTTATACGACACCTCATACGTATGTGAAAGATGTGACGATTGTTACCGATGTGAAAGCGCAAGACGGGATTGTTCAATATGAAGTCGACATTGTCGGAGAAGGGCAATTGAAGGCAGCTGTGATCGATCAATCGGGAGCCGTCGTAGGGGAAAGCAGTGGCAGCCAGGGCACGATCACTGTCCATGAGGTGACACGTTGGGAGCCTTTGAATGCTTACATGTATACGCTTAAAGTTGAGATATTCCAAAATGGCAACGTAGTCGATGTGTACGAACAGCCTTTTGGCGTTAGAACGGTGGAGGTCAAAGAAGGGAAATTCCTGATTAACGATAAACCGTTTTATTTTAAAGGGTTTGGGAAGCATGAGGATTCCCCGATCCATGGCAGAGGATTTGATGAAGCAGCCAACGTGCTGGATTTCCGGCTGATGAAGTGGATCGGCGCGAATTCGTTCCGCACTGCCCACTACCCGTATTCCGAAGAGCTCATGCGGCTTGCTGACCAAGAAGGCCTTGTTGTTATTGATGAGACGCCTGCTGTCGGTTTGCACTTGAATTTCATGGCGATTTTCGGAGGCGGTCCGAAGAGAAAGACGTGGGAGGAGCTTCGAACAAAGGAGCATCACCAGGATATGATCCGGGAACTTATTGCCCGCGATAAAAACCATCCGTGTGTCGTCATGTGGTCCATTGCCAATGAACCGGCTTCCGAGGAAGAGGGAGCGGATGATTACTTTAAGCCGCTTGTCGAGCTGGCGAAAGAACTTGACCCGCAAAAAAGACCGGTCACTATCGTTACGCACTTAATGTCCACCCCGGATACATGTAAAGTTGCGGAACTTGTCGATGTGCTTGCACTCAACCGTTACTACGGCTGGTACGTGCAAAGCGGCGATATGGAGGCTGCCAAAGTCAAGCTGCGTGAAGAACTGGAAGGTTGGGGCAAGCGCTGCCCGGGCAAACCGATCATGATGACAGAGTATGGCGCGGATACCGTTGCCGGGCTGCACGATGTAGACCCTGTGATGTTCACCGAAGAGTATCAGGTCGAATACTTGCGTGCGAACCATGAAGTATTTGATGAATTTGCTGCTTTCGTTGGCGAACAGGTATGGAATTTTGCAGATTTCAATACGTCTCAAGGCATCATGCGGGTTCAAGGGAATAAGAAAGGAATTTTCACCAGGGACCGGAAGCCGAAATATGCCGCGCATGAATTGCGCAAAAGATGGTCAGCTATACCGGATTACGGATACAAAAAATAGTCGAAGCGCAAACAACATTTGTCAATCCGCGGGAGGAATACTATGAGTAATGTGGACATTCAAACTACGTCGAAACCGGCAATGAACGTCATGACAAGCCGTCCGTTTGGCATTCGGGATAAGCTTGGCTATTTGTTCGGCGATTTCGGAAACGATTTCTTCTTTATTCTCGTAAGCTCGTTCTTAATGGTCTACTATACGGACATTTTCAAGATTCACGCGGCGACGATCGGACTCATGTTCTTGATTGCAAGACTCTGGGACGCTATTGCAGATGTTGTTTGGGGGCGGTTCATTGACACGAGAAAAGCGGGGATTCAAGGCAAATTCAAGCCTTGGATCTTCCGAATGTCCTTTCCGCTGGTTTTGTCAGGCATTCTGATGTTCGTGAAAATTCCAGGCATGTCCGATGGGTTCTATTTGGCCTATGCATTTGTTACGTATCTGATATGGGGAACTTTATACAGCACGGTCAATATTCCTTACGGATCGATGGCTTCCGTCATTACGAGCGATAGCGTTGAACGCACGACTCTGTCGACGTTCAGGACGATGGGGGCTAATCTCGCCGGCTTAATTATTAATGTTCTCGGACCGTTGATCCTGTTTGTCAACAATAAAGCAGATTCTGACAGATTTATGCTGGCCGCCATTCTGTTCGGGATTCTTTCGATCTCCTGCTATATGGCTTGCTACAAATTATCGACAGAGCGTATTAACCTGTCTGAAACGAAACAGAACAAGATTCATTTAGGCACAACGTTAAAAGGTTTGCTCAAAAACAGGCCCTTAATCTCCATCCTGTTGGCCTCGCTGACATTTATGATGCTCTCTATGCTTGTCGGCGCAGTGAATGTGTATTTGTATAAAAATTATTTTGGAAGCGCTTCGATGTTGAGTATGGCCGGTTTAATTCAAACCGCCGCCGTGTTTATCGCCATTCCGTTCGTCAAATCGCTCGTGAACAAATTCGGCAAGAAAGAAATAGCGGCAGCGGGGATGCTGCTTTCATCGATTGTCTATCTGGCTTTGTATTTCTTGCCGCATGTAACCGCGTTACAATTTGTTATCATTTCCGGACTGGGTATGTTTGGCTTTGCCTTTTTCAATTTGGTCGTTTGGGCTTTTGTAACCGATGTCATTGACTATCAGGAGTATGTCACCGGACTACGCGAAGATGGCACTGTGTACTCGATTTATTCTTTTGCCCGAAAAGTAGGCCAAGCGCTTGCCGGAGGGATCGGAGGCATTGCAATCGGCTCCATCGGCTACGATGCCGCCCGTTCTGTGCAGACCCAAGAAGCGCTTGACGGCATATACAAGTTAGCCACCTTAATCCCTGGTATCGTCTATCTGCTCATTTTCTTGATTATTGTTTTCTTTTATCCGCTGAACAAGCAGCGAACGAATCAGCTTGCAGTTCATTTGACTGCGAAACGGGATGCTTAGGAATTTTAGCAAAATGAAGAGAAGAGGTAGGAGGTGATGTCTTTGAGGCATCATCTCTTTTTGCATGTCGAATAATGGAATAGAAGCAGCCCGCGCATCACATCCTAACTTAGTAGTTACAAATTATCCGCGATAGAGCGTTAACGTTAAGGGGGAGAATCATTGAAATTAACATCAGAGCAGCGCATTACTTTGCATGGGTTTAATAATTTAACCAAATCTTTAAGCTTTAACATGTACGATATTTGCTTTACGAAAACGAAAGAAGAGCGCGAAGCTTACATCGCTTACATAGACCAGCAGTACAACGCAGACCGTTTGACCGCCATCTTGAAATCCGTTGCCGACATTATCGGCGCTCATATTCTGAACATTTCCAAGCAGGACTATGAGCCGCAAGGCTCAAGTGTGACGATGCTGGTATCGGAAGGGCCGATCGAGAAGGCTTCCAACGAATCGTTTGAAGAGTCTCCCGGGCCGCTCCCGGATGCGGTCGTTGTGCATTTGAACACCAGCCATATTACGGTGCATACGTATCCTGAATATCACCCGGACGAGGGCATCAGCACCTTTCGGGCTGACATCGACGTCTCGACTTGCGGTGAAATTTCGCCGCTTAAAGCACTGAACTATCTCATTCGATCCTTTGACACGGACATTATGACGATGGATTATCGAGTTAGAGGGTTCACACGCGACATCATGGGCCACAAGCTGTTCATCGATCATGAAATCAGCTCCATCCAAAACTATATTCCTGGCGAAATCAAAGACATGTACCACATGATTGATGTGAACGTCTATCAGGAAAACATCTTTCATACGAAATGTAAGCTTCGGGAATTTGATTTGAATAACTATTTGTTCGGCTATACGAAAGATTCGTTGAGCAAGGAGGAACAGCTGGAAATCGAGAAGAGCGTCAAGTGGGAGATGGACGAGATTTTTTATGGTAAAAATATGGTGTTTACTTAATAAAGGTACGAATAACCGCTCATAAGGGAGATCCCGAAGAGCGGTTATTGTGCTTTAATACACTATTTGGATGGTACCATTTTGGCCTTTTTATTTCCGATTTTATACTGGATGAGAATCATTACCGCTACCAAGATTGACATTCCCAACAGAGCAGGGGGAAAACTGCCGGCATAATCATGGATTAACCCTACAAAAAGGGGACCAAGGGCAGCAAAAATGTAACCCCCGGATTGCGTCATGGCAGACAACGCGCTCGCTTCTTCCGAATTCGATGTCTCATCAATTGGCAGCATTAAAGCCATAGGGAACAGCCCGCCTGCGCCGATCCCAAGAAAAATACAAGTTAGCCAAGGGGTCACGGGAGTTTGAAGCAAGATCAGCCCGATTAACTCCATGACCGAGCAGCCAATGAGCCAGACCATTCTGTGCTGGAAACGGGAGACCAGAATCGGAATCAGGAAGGAGACCGGCATTTGCACGAGGGAAAATAACGTCAAAATCATTCCTGCCGTCTGTTTCCCGTACCCCATAGCTTGCACCATCGGAGCCAGCCATGCGGTAAGCGAGTAAAAGATGAACGCCATCAACCCGAAAAAACAAGTCAGCAGCCAAGCCCGTTTATTTGTTAATGGAAGCTTTAGGCTATTTTTTTCTGATTTGGGCAAGCTGCCCGAGGCGGCAGGATTGCTTAATTTCGGATCTTTCCGGACAGGCCGCCACCACAAGATAAGCGCTAGGAAAGCCAGGATTGACCATGATGCGACGGAAGCCTGCCACGAATGGTGAAAGACAGACTGCAAGGGTAAGGATAAAGCAGATCCAAGGGCGGCTCCGATGACAAGCGCCGTGGAATAGACACCGACGATAGCTGACGGGTTGGCGAAATTTCCTTTGATAAACCCGGACAATAAAGGCCCGATGATGGCAATGCCGATACCGGCCAGGAAGGCGGTCAAGAGCATCAACCAAGCGGAGTTGACGAAATACCTCGAGGCCGTAGCGACCCCGATGAGTAAAAGGCAATAGGCAATCGTCTTTTCAATCCCCCATCGATTGCCAAGCTTAACCGCCGCCGGGGCGAAGAAACCCATGCACAGCACAGGCAAGGAGGTCATCAGACTAGCCAGGGAGCCGCTCATCCCCAGCGATTCTTGGATCGTTCCAAGTAAAGGAGAGACGGAAGTGATAACAGGTCTCAAATTCAGGGAAGCGAGAAAAAGAGCAGTAATGAGAACGAAAAAACGCATGATCAATCATCTCCATCATTCAATAAAAATTATTCATTTTATGTAGAACAGTGTATATAGGATTCGACGATTGATCAATATTATTATTTCTATTATAATCATAAATATTTCTAATGATTGAGGTGGTTTTCTTGGAAATACGCCAGCTGCACTATTTTATTGCCGTATGTGAAGAGATGCATTTTACGAAGGCTGCTGAGAAGATCGGAGTCACGCAACCGACACTGAGCCAGCAAATCCGGGCGCTGGAAGATGAGCTTAATATGCCTCTTTTTGATCGTATCGGAAAAAAAATTGCACTTACCGAAGCTGGAATCCTCTTGCTGAAATATAGCAATAAGATTTTGGATAATATACAGAACGTAAAAGATTCGATCGCAGATTTGTGCCATATCCAGGCAGGCACAATCAGAGTGGGGATATTTCCATCTGATCTGGATTACCGGATTACCCAGCTTCTAATCGATTTTTATCAAAAGTTTCCGAGAATTAAATTAAAAGTCATTGCATCCATTGACATACCACAGCAAGTGCTTGAAAGTGAAGTAGACTTTGGAATAGGGACGAACGTTCCGCTAAATGATCGTTTGATTAATATGCCTCTATGCAAAGAGGAATATGTGTTGACTGTATCCAAGCAGCATCCGTTAGCGACCCGAACCAGCATTTCCGTGGATGAATTGAGAGAACTTCCGGTCGTTATTTACCCTGAAGGTTATATGGGACGGGAAATTGTAGAGGATACGGTTCAATCATATGGCTTTCGGCTCCATTCCATTCTTGAAACGAGCTCGGTCACTTCGATTATTAAGCTGGTCAAAGCGAATATTGGTGCAACGGTCCAACCTCTTCCCCTAATCCGGGAAATGAATGATCCTGATTTGCATATGATTCGCTTTCAGGAGAACGCACCAAGCCGCAGCTTAGAAATCATTTACAGATCTGACCGTTATCTCAGCGAGGCAGCCAAAGCGCTTATGGAGCAAATAAAACAATATTTTCAAAACAAAATAACCCCGTAGAGAATCATCATTTCCCTGAGCAGTCAGGCGTCCCCTCATCATCCATACAATTAAGGAGGCTTTGATGATGAATAACGTTGTCTCGGAGTGGGCCGAGTCCCACTTTCCGTTATATACGGCTGACAGCATAGTTTCGCTGTACAGCACTTCGAGTATGCCGCATTTTACGATCAATGAGAATAGAACCGTATTGATTGCCATTGCAGGCGGCAAAGGCATCCTTAGGACCAAAGCACAAACTTACGATCTCATGGAAGGGAGCGTCATCCTTCTCCCGGCGCACAGCCATGCCTCATTGATTGCGAATCATGCGCTGCCGCTGCATGCTTTTAAGCTTTTGGTTTCTGCCCAAGAGCAGTTGAGACCGCTGCACCCAGACGCCATGCTGCGAAAAAGCGGGGTAGCCTCTGCCTCGAACATCCTATTCCTTCCCAATGAACCCGCGGTTGTGTCCAATGTGGAGGAGCTGTATATCCATCGCTTACCTGTGAGCGAAGTTCGCCATGTGCAGAATCAAATGAA
The DNA here is from genome assembly GCF_058789495.1 of Paenibacillus sp. FW126-R14. NCBI lineage: Bacteria > Bacillati > Bacillota > Bacilli > Caryophanales > Paenibacillaceae > Paenibacillus > Paenibacillus sp. FW126-R14. The sequence continues at coordinate 367,330 of NZ_JBYTBS010000001.1, forward strand.
ATTTCACCAAATCATTCTTAAGCTGCTGGAGCATCAGGAGGCAGGGCTCGCTGCCAGCGAACAGCCGACCATGGAACGAAGCATAACGTACTTGGAGAACCATTATAGCGATAAAATAACGAGCGAGCAGTTGGCTGCAATTGCAGGCGTGAGCCGTTCCCATTACTCGATTCTGTTTAAGCAGCATACCGGTTTTTCTCCTAACGAATACTTGTCGAGACTGCGCGTTCACCGGGCCAAGGAGCTTTTAATGACAAGCTCAAACACGCTTAGGGAAATTGCGCTCAAGGTAGGTTACAAGGATGAATTTTATCTCAGCCGCCGTTTCAAGCAGCAGACCGGAGCATCGCCTTCAGGCTACATTCACGGTTCTATCCAGCATGTAGCGGTAATATCTACACCTTATGCAAGCCATTTGTTGCTGCTGGGATTGGAGCCTGCCGTCACCATTTCAGATAGCAGCGAATTTGTGAATACGGCCGACAAACAGCCGCAAACGATGATGTTTATCGATATCAACAGCTCATCTGAGCAGGTGAGGACTGCGCTGCTGAATGCCAACATCGAGCTGATCGTTGCTTCGAAACAGCATTTGCACGAATATGGACTGAATCCTGGGCATTTGCGGGTTATAGCGCCTATCGCCGATATTTCATGGATGGAAATGGGCTGGAAAGATCACCTGCGTCTTATCGCACGGTCTGTTCACAGGAGCGATCAGGCGGAGCAGTGGCTGGAAATGTTCCAAAAGGAGGAACAGGAAGCCCGCTCGCGGATACAGCAAAGCGCAATACATAAAGAAATCGTTACGATTATCGTTATTAAACCGGAGAAACTGCTCGTTTATGGAGCTAGAAATGTCGGTTACGTGATGTATCAATCACTTGGCTTGCAGCCTCCTGCAAGAGTCGAGCAAGAGATTCGGGAGCGTGGGGAGCAATTTCATTCCATCCCGATTGAGTTATCCGATTTAGAAGATTATGCAGGATCTCAACTATTGGTTGTCGTGTTTCCAGATGCGAACGGTTCTATTGCGCATTCTGAAATCATTTTCAATTCTGCCTATTGGAACAGGCTCTCTGCCGTGATGCAGAAGAAAGTGGTTGTGCTGGATCGGGACGAGTGGATACCTTACAATCCCATTTCCATTCGTTTGCAGCTGCAGCGAGCGATAGCCTTATTTGCAAGCAATCAATAATACAAGGCGATTTCCAAACAAAAAGGCATGGTTTGGCGAACGAAGGATACATATAATGAACTAGACAAATGAGAATGATTTTCATAATCAATATTGAGTAGTCAAAAGGGAGAGAGTCATCCAATGAAAAAGCTTTTTGTTTTATTTATCCTGACCGCCGTTTTTCTGAGCGCTTGCGGCAGCAAGGAAGCTGCGCCAGCCGCGGGATCCGGCACCGTTACCTACCAATCCGAGGAAGGACCCGTACAGGTTCCTGCTAATCCGCAGCGCGTCGTTGTGCTTACCCGATTTCTAACAGGTAACGTGATGCTGCTAGGCGTGCCTTTAGTGGGCGTCGATGAGATGTCCAAAAACAACCCGAATTTCCAAGAGAAACTGAAAAACGTCGAAGTGGTGACCGACGAAAGCATTGAGAAAATCATTGAACTGAAACCGGATCTTATTATCGGTTTGTCCGATATTAACAATATCGATAAGTTCAAGAAAATTGCTCCAACGGTGACCTATACGTACGGGAAAGTCGATTACTTAAAGCAGCAGCTGGAAATCGGCAAATTGTTGAATAAAGAAAAGGAAGCGCAAGCCTGGGTCGATGATTTCTCAGCACGGACCAAAAAAGCCGGAGAAGAGATCAAGGCGAAAATCGGCGCGAATGCGACGATCTCGGTTATTGAGACGTTCAATAAGCAGCTCTACGTTTATGGCGATAACTTTGGCCGCGGCACCGAAATTCTCTATCAGGCGTTCGGACTCCCAATGCCGGAGAAAGTTAAGGAAATGACGAAGAAAGAAGGCTACTTCGCCTTGTCGACGGAAGTTCTGAAAGATTACTTGGGCGACTATATCATTTTCAGCAAAAATGCGGATGAAGACAATTCGTTCCAGAACACGGAAACGTACAAGAATATTCCTGCAGTTAAAAATGGACACGTATACGAGGCAGACGCAAAGGCGTTCTACTTTAACGATCCTCTCAGCATGGAATATCAGCTATCTTTTTTCATGAAAAACTTTCTAGGCAAGTAATGCGGAAGACGACCCCGGTAATTAATGCCTGAATAAATCAATGGCACATTACAAAACCTGTACTTGATAACGTAATTACTTTTACGGTACAGGAGGGGTTTGTATCAAAGCATCGGTCATCCTAGCAGCACTATTACTCGTTACAGGTTGTTCTAGCAATCATTCGACAAACAATCAATTGAATGCGAAACAAACGAAGGTTGAAACGCGTGCTCCTCATGCTCCTTCAACGTCAACCTTAACCCAAGCCTCATCCATTTCTACCGGGGGTGCAGGGAAATCAACGATTACGGCTAAACAAATGCCGAATGACGCTTCGAGTTGGCTGGATTGGTTTCAACGCAATTATGCACCGGCGGAAAACCCGGCGAATCAAATCGCCAATCCGCAACCAACCGCCAATCAACCGACCGCTCGTCCGCAAACGCCCGTAAATCCGCAGCCCGCCTCCAATGCATCACAATCCGCGCAGCAAGTGTTGGATCTTGTGAATCAAGAGAGATCGAAAGCAGGCTTGAATGCCTTAAGCATGAATGGCACTCTTTCCAAAATAGCGATGGACAAAGCAAAGGATATGTACAACAATAAATATTTCGATCATCAGTCCCCGACTTATGGATCTCCATTTGATATGATGAATGCATACGGAGTCACCTATAACTCAGCAGGGGAAAATATTGCCCAAGGACAGACGAGCCCGGCGGAAGTGATGAACCAATGGATGAATAGTCCTGGCCACCGCGCCAATATCTTGAATAGCAGCTACACCCAAATTGGGATTGCTTACTATAACGGCGAATGGGTTCAGGAATTTATTGGCTAGCTCCAAAACGAGATAGGTTGTTTGGAACAAAAACTCATGTCAAATAGACATGGGTTTTTGTGTTGTGTGGTTTTTTTGTAAATTGCTAGTTTTGTGGACAAATAGTAATAATTCAAACGTAGAGAGGAATACCGTAAAGAGTACGATAAAAAAAGAGTTGAAGTTCATCAAATAATATTATAAAT